>JAJXVO010000394.1 GCA_021782105.1 bacterium | reverse complement strand
CACGCCTCTGCTCTGGCAGTTGCAGGAGGGTCAGACCGCGCGGTTCAGCACGGCCTACCTCGACGAGAACCTGCGCGGGGCCTGGCACTTCTTCTTCGACGTTCATGGGGACCTCGCGGATTCCTGGTGGCTGTCGGCGCTCGGCCTCGCGGCGCTGCTCTACGTGCTCTGGCTCGGCCTGAGGCGGTCGCGACGACGCGAGACCGCCCCCCTGACTCCCGCCTCCTTCGCGCTCGTCGCGTTCGGCCTGGGCACGGCCGTCCACCTCACCCTCCTGCAGTTCTACTACTGGGCGCGCTTCGACGACGTCATCGCCTCCCGCTTCAGCCTGCCCACGTACCTCGTCGCGGCCCTCTGCGCGGCCCTGATGGCCGGGCGCCTGGAGCAGCGTTTGAAAGGGGTGATGCGCGCAGCCTTCTGGGGCACGGGCCTGTACCTGTTCGCCGGGGCAATTCCCGCGATGGCCACCCACCTCTACACGAGCCAGAACACGGTCGCCGCCGAACTGCGGTGGGAGCTGTCCTTCGTGCAGGCACGCCCCAAGGTCCCGCGACTCATCATCGCCGACAAGTCGACCATGCCTTGGATCATCCACGACATTCCCGCCATCATCGCAACCGTCGCGGCGCAGCGCGGAAACCAGATCCGGTATCACATGCAGCAGCAGACCTTCCAGGAGGTGCTGGTCACCCAGTCGATCCGGCCAACCTCCCAGAACGGAGATTTCGGCGTGAATCCCGCTGACCGCCTTCCGCGCCAATTCCACCTTCGAACGCTAGCCGAAAAACGCTTCGGCGGCCGGCTCGAGCGCATCTCGCTCGTGGAGTCCGTCGACTACAAGGCCCCGCCGCCTGGCAAGGCCGCCGACAAACACTCGGAAAACGCCGCAAAGCCAAAGGACTGATGGCCTGAAATCGTCCCCGCACCCTCGTCCGCGAATTTCCTGGCGTACCGTGCTCCGGATCGACCGCCGCCTTTAGTCTCTTCCTCCCCTGCATGAAATTGAAGCCCTCGCTGCAACGCGGCACCTGGATCAGCATCGGCCTGTGTGTCGTGCTGGTGACAGCGGTGCTGGCGCTCTACGCGCACACCACGGGGTTCCGGTTCGTGATGTTCGACGACGACAACAACATCTACCTCAATCCGATGATTTGCGCGCCGGACCTGCGCTTCCTGACTTGGATGGTCACCGAGGCAAGTCGGATGCCGCGCTATCTTCCGCTGGGCTGGCTGGGCTTTTCGTGCGTGTTCGCGGCGGGCGGACTGGATCCGGCATGGTGGCACGCGGCAAATATCGGCCTCCATGCCACGAACGCGGTGCTGGCCTTCGCCGTCTTCAGCCGACTGCTGCCCCGGCGGGCGTCGGCCGGCAGCCGCGCCGACTCGGCGTGGCGCGCGTGGTGCGCCGCTGCAGGCGCGGCTTTCTGGGCCCTGCATCCGCTGCGCGTCGAGAGCGTCGCCTGGGCTTCGGGACAACTCTACCTACACGCCACCGCGTGGGCGCTGGTATCCACGCTGGCATTTCAAATCGCTCTCGAGCGGTGGAGGGACGGGCGCCCGAGTTCTTGGAGCTTCCTGGCCAGCGCGCTCGCTTGCGCCGCCTCGCTGTTCACCTATCCGTTGGCCTTCGGCCTTCCCGTGGTCCTTGCCATCATTGCACTCGCAATGCCCACCGGGGGACGCAGCGGGAAAAAACCGCCGCTCTCCCGGAGGAGAATTCTCTGCCTGGTGACCCCTCACCTGGTGCTGGCCGTGGCGGTTCTCGGCATGGCATTGGCGGTGCGAATCGGACAGGTCGGGCTGTGGAAACCCGTGGCGTCGACTTCGAGCTTCGGGGTAGGAGCCCGCCTCGCACAGGCCTCGTATCTCGTGGTGCGCTACCTCGGACTGAGCGTGGCCCCCTTCGGATTGACCCCGGCGGATGACCTCCTCCAGAGCTTTGATCCGTCCTCCGCCCTGTTCGTCGGGTCGGTCGTGCTGGCACTGGGCCTGACCGCCGCGGCGTGGTTCCTCCGGAGGCGTTTGCCGGCGTTGGGCTGGTTGTGGCTCGCCTACCTCGCGCTGCTGACGCCCTTCATGGGTTTCCTGGAGCATCCGTATTACCCCTGTGATCGCTACACCTACCTGCCGGGCCTGGTGCTCGCCGCCGGCGTAACCCTGGCACTCGGCACGATCACCTCCTCCCGCGGACGCGTGGCGGCCCTGGGCGCCACGCTCGTTCTGGCGGGAGTGTATTCGACCTTGAGCTACAAACAGACGGCCGTGTGGCGCGACAACCACACGCTGTTCGGCCGCATCGTCCAGCGCGCAAGAACGGAGCGACTGCGCGACTATTTCGAGGGACGCCTTGCCTGGAGCGACGCGCTGTTGGGCAACAGCAACGGCTATGCCGCTCGCATCGCCCGGCTCGCCGCCGCACACCCCGGCGATCCGGATCTTGCGGCGATTCGTCGGCGGGTCGCCACCCTGGATGCGACACCGGCCAATGCGGCAGAGGGTCTGTCGCCGCTCGCCCGCGAGCTGCAGCGCATGGCGCTGGAAGACGCGAAGTCGGGCCGACTTTTCGATGCCGAGCAGCGCCTCCGCTATGCCTTGAGCCTTTCGCCGACTTTTTCTGAGGCTCGGTATAACCTCGCGGTCATCCTCGCCCAGCGTGGACTCCCGCGCGACGCCGTGGCCGAGTTTCTTTTGGCCATCGCTCCCCGCTTAGGCCTGGCTCTGGCAGAC
>JAJXVO010000393.1 GCA_021782105.1 bacterium | reverse complement strand
CGACACGCCCTCGATCTTGCAGTCGATCTCGTGATCGCCATCCACGAGGCGGATGTTCTTCGCCTTGGTGCCGGCCTTGAGGACCTGCGACCCACTTCCGAGTTTGAGATCCTTGACGAGCGCCACCGTGTCGCCGGCGACCAGCACGTTGCCATGGGCGTCTTTGACGACCCGGGCGGCCTCGGGAGCCTCCTCCTTGGGCCATTCATGGCCACAGGTGGAACACTCCCAATGGTCGGAGTGGCTGAGCACATCGTCGAGTGAGCAGGCGGGACAGGTAGGATTGGACATGGAGAAAAATCGTGGTTTGCGCGGACCCGAACCGATCGTGGAGGTGGAGCCGACGCGAGAAGCGGTCGATCACAGGCACGCAAACGAGCCACCCTGCCGGCATCCAGCCCTTGAGATCAAGCGCCGAGTGCGCGACCGTCCATCCCGCTGGCAGCGGCGTAGCGAAACTCCCGATTGGGCTTGAGAGCGTTGATTGGTTCACCGTTTGTGTGAGCCAATTTTGGCTCGGTGATTTCGTATAATCGATTGGCTCGGCCTTCTTGGTTAGCTTCGTTTCCTTCTGTTAACTGCGTTTCTTAAGTTCAATCGCTGAGCGTATCGAAGGCGATCAGGTCGCGCATCTACACTCCACGAGTCCCGTGTCTCCGAGTATCCACCTCCGGTTGATGGCGGACCTCAGGCCCCGTCGGATTCAAGGTGCGCAATGCACCGCTCGGTCCCCGCTCGCAGTTCAGTCAGCTCACTCCCCTTCGAACCGATACCCGACCCCTAGCGCGGTCTTGAAATACACTGGGTGCTCGGGCACGTCCTCCAGCTTCTTGCGGAGCCTGTCCATGTACACGCGCAGGTAGTGCGTCTGCTCCTCGGATTTCGGTCCCCAGATTTCGCGCAAGATCTGGCGGTGCGTGAGCACCTTGCCCTGGTGCTGGACGACGAGCCTCAGCAGGGCGTACTCCTTGACGGTGAGCGAGACCTCGCGGCCACCCTTGGTCACCACGCGCCGTGCAAAATCGACCTCCACCTTTCCAAATCGCACCACCGACACGCCTTCCTCGGGCTGGCTGCGGCGAAGCATCACGCGTATCCGCGCGAGCAATTCGCCGGCACCGAAGGGCTTCGTGAGGTAGTCGTCCGCCCCAGCGTCGAGCGCGGCGATCTTGTTGTCCTCCTGTCCCAGCACGGACAGGATCAACACCGGCACCCGGCTCCAGTCGCGCAGGCGCTTGAGCACGTCGATGCCCGGCATGTCGGGAAGGCCGAGGTCGAGCACCACCGCATCGGGTTGTTTGAATGCAATCTCGCTGAGTGCCTTGGCGCCGGTATCCGCCTCGCGCACTCCGTATCCCGCCGTCTCCAGCGTCAGGCGCAGGAGGCGCCGGATCTGCACCTCGTCGTCGATCACGAAGATGTCGGGCTTGGATTCAGTCATGGGAGGGAAGAAGCGAGGAGCGAGGTGTGGGAAGCGAGAAGAATGCTAGCGCTGTCGGGTCGCGACCCAAGGGCGGAAAATCGAAGGCGGTTTTCAAGCTGCGGTCCGCGACACGAGCGCCAATCGGAGAGATCCGATTCGCACCCCTCTTCCTGGCTGGAATCCTTCTCACTCCTCGCTCCCCGATTCTCTTCTTTTGAGCGTTCATTCATCGGCGGGAATCTCGCTGTGTGCCTGATAGGGGAGATAGACGGTGAAGACCGCGCCGCCACCGGGATTGGACCCAGCCACCACCTCGCCTCCCTGAGCCGCCACAAAACCGCGGATGATCGACAACCCCAGACCCAGGCCGCCCGCCCTTGCCTCATCGCCGCGCTGGAATTTCTTGAAAAGCCGCTCCGCCATGTCGGGCGGGAGCCCCGGGCCCCGGTCTGCGACCGCAAAAAACACGCGGCTTTTTGCCGGTTCCACTCCGGCCGCGAGAAAGATCGGAGTGCCGTCCTGCGTGTGAAGCGCCGCATTGACCACCAGATTGACGATCACCTGCTCCATCAGCGCCGCATCAGCCCGGAACAGGGGCATGGTGTCGGCAACATTCATCTCGAAGGGATGCGTTGCCAGCGCATCGCGGATCTGGTCGATCGCCCCGTTGATCACGTCGTTGGCATCGCACCAGTCGAGCTTCGGCCTGAGCGTGCCCGTTTCGAGTCGCGTCTGATCGAGGAGATTGTTCACCAGCCGATGCAGGCGGCGGGTGGCCGTGCGGATCTCGCGTGCGGCGCCCCCGACGGCCGAGGCGTCCGAAGGCAGGCTCTCTGCCGCGGCGGAGAGCACCGCGAGCGGCGTTTTCAATTCGTGGGACACGCCGTCCAGCAAGGTGCGATGGAGCTTCTCCGACTCCGCGAGCAGCTTTTCGCGCTCGCCGGCGGCTCGCAGGGCCTCGCGCTCCACGAGGAGCGCCAACTGGTTGACGAATCCCCCAAGCAAGTCCCGCTGCGCCAGCGTGAGCCCCGAGTCGTTCGACGGTCGCACCACCAGGACACCCAAGCACCGCCCCTCGCGCACGAGCGGCAGATGAAAACCTTCGGCCGACGGAAGCGTCTCTGTGAATCGGCCGGCATTTCTGCGGTTCCGCCAGGCCCAGTCGGCCACACTGCGCTCCTTCTCGGTCATGGTGAACGAGCCCGAAAAATGCGGGACCAGCTGATCGTCGTCCGTGGCAAGCAGCAGCGCAGTGGTCGCCCCGAACAGGCGCTCCGTCTGTCGCAGGGCCACGAACACACCTTCG
>JAJXVO010000392.1 GCA_021782105.1 bacterium | reverse complement strand
CGCAATTGGTCCTTCTCCGGGCAGGATTCCGGTAGCGCTGGCGGGATCTACGGCAATCGTGCTCACCGGTCCGGTGGCAACTTGGTTGCCCCAGGCGACCACCGTTCCATCGGCCTTCAGCGCGAGCGAAAAGGTCCCTCCCGCACTGACCGCGACGACGTTCGAAAGGCCCGCAGGGACGTCTGCCTCGCCGTAGCTGTCATCGCCCCATGCGACCACCGTGCCGTCCGATTTCAGCGCCAGCGAATGCAGGGTGCCCGCGGAAATCGCCACGACATTCGAGAGTCCCGCCGGCACTTTAGATGCACCCGTGGAGTCAGAACCCAAACCAACGACCATGCCATTCGACTTGAGCACCAGCACGTGATTGAGACCGACAGCGACGGCAACCGCGTCATTCACAGCCGAAAGCGAAGCCATCTGTGGAAATGTCCCGCCCACAGTGCCGTCCGCATTGACGGCGACGACATAACCGTAGCCCTGGGAGGCGCTAACGATGTTCGTAAACCCTGACAGGCTGAGCCGCTTGAAAATGACGTCATACTCCGACCAAAAGACTCCCCGCGTGTGTCCCGTCCCCACCAGCACAAACGCCGGTGCGCTCAGCTGGGATCCCACGCTGTCGGTCGCCATCACCGTGTAGGCGCCGGCGTCCGCCATCGTAACAGAGGCGCGGCTCAGCGTCGCGCCGGTTTCCCCGGCAAGGAGCCGATTGTCATGGTACCACCGATACGTCACGGGACCCGTGCCGCTCGCCGTCGCGGTGAGCGCGAACGAATCCCCGGGATGCTCCACGAGGCGCGAAGCCCCCTGGATGGCCACGGTCGGCAGGGACGTCTGCGCCCGCGCGGACGCCACCGCCACGGCGAACAAGCCAACAAGGAACAAAGCGATGGATACACCGCGTTGAATGATTTCGACCACGTTGAATCCGCTCAAATGCGGGAGAACGGACCGCGGCGAACGGTGCAGAATATCCGAAGACATGGCTGGTGATGGATTCGCGCGGATGGCTGGGAACGGCAGGGATTGCGCGACAGCGACCGCCGTTTTGCTGCTGGTGAATCAGACCACGGGTCCCACGAGCGGATTCCGTATCTGGCTGGAGACGGCATCATCAGAGGCCAGCCGGGAAAGAGTCGAGCAAAGTTCCGATTGGAAGTGGAATCCGTCGCTGGCCTCTCACAGCCGAAACCACCCGCATCACTCGGCTTGTGCACTGTTCTCCTAATGTTTGAGCCTGCACCCGCCCCTCCCCCGGTTGAACCCGGCCCGGAGCTGTGTAATCATGGGGCATCATGGAAAACTTCACCTTTCACAACCCCACCCGAATCCACTTCGGCCGCGGCCAAATCGCACAGCTCTCGTCCGAACTCAGCGCCGACTCCCGCATCCTCCTGCTCGCCGGCGGGGGAAGCATCCGGACCAACGGCGTGTACTCCCAGGTGAAGGCCTCCCTCGGCGCGCATCCGACGTTCGAACTCTGGGGCGTCGAGGCAAACCCCGACTACGACACGCTGATGAAGGCCGTCGACCTGTGCCGCCGCGAGCGGGTCAACCTGATCCTCGCCGTCGGCGGAGGCTCCGTGCTCGATGGCGCCAAGTTCGTCGCCGCCGCGGTTCCCTTCAAGGGCGAGCCCTGGGACATCCTCGCGAAGAACGCCCCCGTCGAGTCGGCCCTCCCGATCGGCGCCGTGCTCACCCTGCCCGCCACCGGCTCCGAGGCCAACGGCGCCGCCGTCATCAGCCGCCGCGCGATCGGCGAGAAACTCGCCTTCCTCAGCCCCCACATCTTCCCGCGCTTCTCCATCATCGACCCGGAGACCACCTTCAGCCTGCCGGCCCGCCAGGTCGGCAACGGCATCGGCGACGCCTTCACGCACGTGATGGAGCAGTACCTCACCTACCCGGTGAACGCCGAGGTGCAGGACCGCTTTGCTGAATCCATCCTTCGGATACTCGTCGAGGTCGGCCCGAAGACCCTCGCCACTCCGACCGATTACGACCTCCGCGCCAACCTCTGCTGGGCCGCCACCTGGGCGCTCAACACCGCCATCGGCATGGGCGTGCCCCAGGACTGGGCGAGCCACGTCATCGGCCACGAAATCACCGCCCTGCACGGGATGGACCACGCCCGCACGCTCGCGATCGTGCTGCCCAGCCTGATGAACGTCCAGCAGCAGGCGAAGCGTCAGAAGATCCTGCAATACGGCGCGCGCGTCTGGGGCATCACCGAGGGCTCCGAGCAGGCCCGCGTGGACGCCACGATCGCAAAGACCCGCGGCTTTTACGAGTCCATCGGCCTGAAGACCCGCCTCTCCGACTACGGCATCGACGTCGCGGTCGCCGCCAACGTCGCGAACCGTCTCGCCGCCCGCGGCGTGACGAAGATCGGCGAGCGCGGAGACATCACGCCCGAGACCGTCGAGAAGATTCTCCGCCAGGCGGCGTGAGGAAAAGAAGCGAGGAGTGAGAAGCGGGAATCGAGAATGATTCCAGCGGCGCTCCGCGGAGATTTGAGTCGGTCAACAACCCAATTGAATCGAAGGGAACGAAGCGGGCTTCGGCGTGCGGAAATTAGGGCAATGGCTGCGGTGGGAGGGCTTGGGATCGACGATCCAGAAACCTCGGTTCTGCACCCCAGCCACCGTCCGCTTTTCAGCCCTTCGTTTCCTTCGTTATCTTCTGTTCACAAGACCGCCTCAGCGGCCGTGGCACTGCTTGTACTT
>JAJXVO010000391.1 GCA_021782105.1 bacterium | reverse complement strand
CGCCGAGGCAGCAGATCCGGTCGGAGAAGTTCACCGCGCCGCGCATGAGCGCGACGAGCAGCGCGCTGCGCAGCTGCGCGAGGCGCTGGCGCGAGAACGAGCGGACCCGGATGGTCGCGATCCAATCCGACTTGGAGTCGTCGACCGAGGGATCGACCGGGTTGCGGGTCACGAGGATCGTGCGCATCGACGACACCAGGGCGCCGGGTTCGATGCCTCCGACAAACGTGTCGCCAAACACCATGAGGTAGCGGGAATCCGTGCCCTTGGCCACGCGTTCCGCTTCGCGCTGCATGAGCCGGTTCACCTTGTTGTGCAGGGCCTGGACCGGACGGATTCCGCCGAGGCTGCCGATCAGGCGCTCGTGGAGGGCATCCAGGTCGGGGGCGGCCGCGAGCGCCTCGATCAGCTCCTGCTCCTTGAGCAGTCGCGCGATGCATGCCAGCACCTGAAGGTAGTCACGCGCATGCTCGCCCGCGATCAGCATGAAGATCAGCCTCACGCGCTCCTCCTCGATCGAACCGTCGTGCCGGATTCCGAGTCTGCTGCGCCCGATCGCCAGGATGTATCGGCGGCTCATCTTCACGCGCACGTGCGGCAGGGCCACCCCGTTGCCGAGGTAGGTCGTCATCGTGCTCTCGCGGGCCAGGAGCCCCTTGAGCAGCGCATCGGGCTTGAGGTCGGTGAACTTCGCCACCGAAACCTCCAGCAGTTCCTTCAGGGCCCCCTCAAGATCCAGGCTGTGGAGTTCAACGATGCGGCTGCGGATGATGAGTTGATCGAGCCGCATGGCGCGAAATCGCGATTACTTCTCCCAATCAAGCGCGCCCTTCTTCATCTCGTAGAAGAGTCCGATGACCAGCACCGCCAGGAAGAACAGGACGGGGCCGAGGATGGAGATGTGGTTCGCCAGGAAATCGCGGTAGATGAAAACCCAGGGGATGAGGAAAACCACCTCGATGTCGAACACCAGGAAGAGCATGGCCGTGACAAAGAACCGGGCCGTGAAGCGCTGGTTGAGCACGCCCTCCGACTTTAGCCCGCACTCGTAAGGCGTGTCCTTGATCGCGTTCTTGCGCGAGCGCTGGCCAAAAAAGTGGCTGGCGCCGATCACCGCGCCGCCAATGGCGAACGCGATCACGACCTGAATGAGGAACGGCACGTACGAAGCTGAGTTCATCGCAGACAAATTGGCGCCAGCCTTCGGCGGCTGACAAGAGGTTTTTATGGGTACGGCGCTCGGGCCTCAGCGGTTCAGGCAGATGATATGCGCATCGCTGAGGCGGTCGCTGCCCACGCCCAGGACATGGGCGAAATCCAGGGTCCGGATCTCGTCGGAGACGGGTTCGAAGCCGTTCTTCTTTCGCCACGTGTTGATGCGATTGAGCATCAGCGTGTCGAGCAGCACCGGATCCTGGCTGAGCCAGATGATCGGCTCCGACACCGTGTAGAGCGAATTGAAGTACGGGCCGCCGATGTACTGGTAGTGCTGGAGGCTTGCGATGGTGAACAGCCAGGTCTCGCGAAGCTCCGGAATGGCGCTCATCTCGGCGAC
Organism: bacterium; assembly: GCA_021782105.1. Classification (GTDB taxonomy): domain Bacteria; phylum Verrucomicrobiota; class Verrucomicrobiia; order Opitutales; family Opitutaceae; genus MWDT01. Next base: position 1,181 of record JAJXVO010000391.1, on the reverse strand, counting down.
TGCCGCCGGCGCGTTCGCCGGCGAGCGGAAGAAGCGGGCCGTATTGGAGGCGTTCCAGAGGGTCGCATTCACCAGCGCACCGTTGATGCCGAGCGTCGGATGGTCAGTGAAGACCGGCAGGTTGATCCAGAAATCCGAATCGAGGAAAAGCGGCGTAGCCAGAAAGCTCTTACGATCCTGGTCGACGGTCGTGTCGTTGGGCACGTCCTTGGTCTGGGACTCCATGAAGACCGGATCAAAGCGGGACGGCAGCGGACTGTCGTAGAACCACAGCGGGTCATAATAGCGGCCCGACTCGAGCACGTAGATCGGCGTGCCCGGGAAGGGCGATTTGCCCGTCACCAGGTTGGGCAGGTACCCCGTCATCCGCATGCGGAGCTGGTTGAGACCGACCAGGAAGATCTTGTCGTGCTTGTAGCCCCGGCGCTCAAGCGCGGCGATGACCGCCTTCACGAGCGGGATCGGGGTCGCCATGCCGGGACCCGAATCGGTGTACACCTTCAGGCCCACGCGTCCCTTCGGCCCCGGTGCGATGTGGCGGCCCGTCGCCTTCTCCCAGGCGGAGAACAGGGCTTCGACCTCCGTGTCATAGTCGGCCTGCGAAAACGAGTGCAAGCGCGCCTCCCAAATCGGATCGTGACCCTTGGCGGGGGCGGCAGCCGGCGCAGCGAGAGCGACGGCGGGCAGCGCACAAAGGGAGGCCAGCAGCCCCAAGGCGAGTGGAACGAGGCGCGTGTGAAGCATAAGTGGGAGTGAGATCGCTCAAACGTCCGAGTGTTTCCAGACAAAGTACGGAACTTGACAGGCCACTCCGCGACTTGAAAGTGCTTTCTTTCCACGGCGATTGCGTAGTCCTTCCGCCCAATACGATGCCCGTCATCAAACCCACCTGCATCCGCGACATGAAGCTGAGAATCAGCCTCGTGGATGTGATCTCGCGGGTGGCCACCCTGCGCCGCGCGGGCTCCCGGTTCAAGGGACTGTGCCCATTTCACCAGGAGAAGACGCCTTCGTTCCATGTCGATCCCGACAAGGGATTTTACAAATGCTTTGGCTGCGGCAAGTCGGGCGACATCTTCACCTTCGTTCGCGAAACCGAACAGCTCTCGTTCACCGAGGCGGTCGAGGCGCTCGGGCAGCGGTTCAACGTACCGGTCGAGTACGAGGAAGGCACCGGGCCA
>JAJXVO010000105.1 GCA_021782105.1 bacterium | reverse complement strand
GGCGCCCCGCTGTTCACGCGCGTCGATCCGCAGATCGACTTCGTCTTCCCCGGCGCAAAGCCCGACCCGCGCATGCCGTCGACCGATTACTCCATTCGCTGGACCGGCCAGTTCTCCGTCCCGAAGTCCGGCACCTACCATCTCGCCGTCGGCAGCGACGACGGCTCCCGCCTGTATATCGACGGCACTCTCGTCGTCGACAACTGGGGCCAGCACGGCGACCAGTACGCCTACGGCAAAATCGAACTGCAGGCCGGCCGCGCCTACGCCATCCGGATCGACTATTTCCAGGGCGGCGGCGACGCCGCCGTGCACCTCGGCTGGAAGGATCCCGCGGACAAGACCCCGGAGCCCACGATCGCCGACGCCGTGGCCGCGGCCAAAAAGGCTGATGTCGCCATCCTTTGCGTCGGCAACACCGACACCACCGAGTCCGAAGGGCTCGACGTCGCCAGTTTCCACCTGCCCGGAAATCAGGACGCCCTGGTCGACGCCGTGCTCCGCGCCAATCCCAACACGATCCTCGTAATCTACGGCGGCGTCCCCGTCCGTATTCAAAACTGGCTCGCGCGCACCAAGGCCGTGATCGCCGCGCTGTATCCCGGACAGGAGGGAGGCGAGGCGCTGGCCGACATCCTCTTCGGCGTGGTCAACCCTTCCGGCAAGCTGCCCTTCTCGTACATCCAGGACGGAGCCCAGTCCCCTGCCTTCGCGGCCTACAAGGCCCCCGACAACATCGTGAAATACTCCGAAGGTGTCTTCGTAGGCTACCGTTTCTACGACGCTCGCGGCATCACGCCCCTCTATCCCTTCGGCTACGGACTCTCGTATACGAAATTCGACTACCGCAATCTGCGCATCGAGAAAAAGGGCGAGCACAATTTTGTCGTCGAGGCCGACATCGCCAACACCGGCTCCCGCGCAGGCGCCGAGGTCGTGCAGGTCTACGTCGCGCCCCACCCCTCGCCCGTGCCGCGCCCGCCCAAGGAGCTCAAGGGTTACGCCCGCGTGTTCCTCAAGCCCGGCGACGTGAAGACGGTCCGCATCCCGCTCGATGCGCGGTCGTTCGAGTATTACGACGCCGACGCCTCGCGCTGGGCGCTCTCGCCGGGGCACTTCGAGATCATGGTCGGGCCCTCCTCACGCGAGTTCCGGCTGCACGATGCGATTCTGGTGAAATAGACGCCACCGCGCACGGCCGACTGTTTCAAACCTGGAGCTTCGCCCTTCAGCTCCAGGCCGCTCAAAACAACGACCGCGGATAGTCGCCGCGCTCGACAAGCCTCCCGAGCGCCGCGACCACACGGGGGCGGTCGTCCCGGTTCGTCACGCCAAACCACTCCCCCGTCGTAGGGAGCACACGCACGCGCGCCTCACCCCGGACGATCATCGTCGTGACCGCCGAGGGAAGGTAGAACTCGGATTTCATCTCACCTCCGCGCTCCGTCAGAAAGGCACGCAGTTCGCGATCAAGGGTGGCGAAGACAGCTGGCGTGAAGCCAAACGCATTCATCGAAACCACCTCGTCGCCCCGAAGGTCGCCGCGGCCCAGCTGCGAGGGTTCAATCGCCGTGCGCTCGGTGATCCGGACCAGAAACCCATCGGGTCCCACTTCGCAGACGCCCCGCGAGACGCTGCCATGTTCGGAGAGCGTGCGATCCAGCCGGTACCCCACCATGCACAGTTCCGCGGAGCCCGCGCCCGTTTTCCCGTCCACCTCTCGCAGAAAATTCGCCAGCCGCTCAAAGGCGTCCCTGCCGAAAAAGTCGTCCGCACCAATCACCGCAAAGGGTCCCTTCACCGCCTCACGGGCGCACCACACGGCGTGACCCGTGCCCCAGGGTTTTTCCCGCCCGGCGGGAACTCCGTGTCCGGCCGGCAGCAGGTCGAGCCCCTGATACACCAGATCGACGTCGATGCGCCCCTCGTATTTCGAAACGATCGCCTCGCGGAACGCCGCCTCGAAGTCGCGCCGGATCACGAACACGATGCGCCCAAAGCCCGCCCGGATTGCGTCAAAGACCCCGTAGTCGAGAATCGTCTCCCCCGAGGGCCCGACGGGGTCGAGCTGTTTGAGTCCGCCGTAGCGGGAGCCCATGCCTGCGGCCAAGACGAGCAGCGTCGGTTGAGTCATGATCGAGCGGGAGCATGCGGAATCGTCGCCCCAAATCACGGGAAAAACACCTGGCGCCGCTCGCCCCACCCTTGGCTTCCGTTGGCCGGCGTTTTCGGTTTGTGTCGTCACCGCCCGCATCCGACCGCCGACGATGAGCAACGCAGCCTCCTCCCCCCTCCCCCTCCGCCCCCGCATCCACGTGCTCGCCACGGGAGGCACGATCGCCGGCGCCCACACCGGGGGCGCCCCGGGTAGCTACCGCTCGGCCACACTTTCGATCGAGACCCTGGTCGGTGCCGTGCCCCAGATCGCCGAGATGGCAGACCTCGCGCTCGAGCAGGTCGCACAGGTGGGCAGCCAGGACATGGACGATGCCCTATGGCTGGAACTCGCGCGCCGGGCCGGCGCAGCGCTCGCCCCGCCCGGCGTCGCCGGCCTCGTGATCACCCACGGCACCGACACGATGGAAGAGACCGCCTACTTTCTGTCGCTCGCCGTCAAGACCACGAAGCCCATGGTCCTGGTGGGCGCCATGCGGCCCGCCAACGCGATCAGCGCCGACGGTCCCATGAACCTTTACAACGCCATCGCCGTGGCGTGCGACCCCGGAGCGACCTCCCAAGGAGCGCTGGTCGTCGCCAACGACGAGATCCACCACGCCCGCGCCGTATCCAAAACCAACACTACCCAGGTCGGCACATTCCATTCCATCAACCAGGGCCTCGCAGGCCTCGTCAACCAGGGCCGAGTGCACTGGTTCGGCCCGGCGGGCACGCAGCACACGCTCGCCAGCGAATTTTCCGCGGATGCTCGTTCCACTCTGCCCCGCGTCGAGATCGTCTTCGCGCACGCTGGCATGGACCGGACGCTGATCGACGCCGCAGTCGCCGCCGGCGCAGAGGGCATCGTCATCGCGGGCGTGGGCTCTGGCAATCTGCACGCACTCGCACGCACCGCCGCCGCCGAGGCCGCCGCCAAAGGCATCTGCATCGTACGCGCCTCCCGGACCGGTGGCGGGATGGTCGAGCGCTCGGTCGAAGTCGACGACGACCGCTTCGGCTTCGTCGCAGCCGGCGACCTCAACCCACAGAAAGCCCGCGTCCTGCTGAAACTGGCCCTCACACGCACCCACTCACCTGCACTGATCCAGGAAATGTTCGACCGATATTGAGGGGGGGCTTTACCTGCCGGGAAAAATCATTTCGATGCCCATCATGGTTTCCCGACTGTCCTGCCTGTGTTGCGCCTTCCTCGGACTGCTTTTTTTGTCGGGTTGCGCGACAGGGAGCGCCCTGAATTGCATCTCCGTGAGCATCACCTCAGTCGGCAAGGGCACGGGCGATTCGTTCGACACGATCCCGGTCGCCGTGCGCTTCGCAAACGAGAACGTCATCGCCGTCGGCGCATCCGACACCTTCCACAAGCTTTACCTCAACGGCGTGTACGTCGGCGAATGCCGCAGCCATAAGCCTGTGGGCATGCAAGCCGAAGCCACCGTCACCGAAGTCTTGCCGTTCACGATCAAAAAACCCGACTACGTGCGCCAACTCGCACTCGCCGGCAAACTTGTGAACTACGAGATCGACAGCCGCATCGACGTCTACATCGACACCGAGCATCTTGAGGTGAAGCCTTCCCACAAGGGAACCCTGGATCTGAGCCCCCTGCTGGGAGCCAAGTAGTCCCCCCGGAGCGCCCGCCGCCCAGGGCTGTCCGCGACTTCGGCGCAAACCCATGCTCCGCAGATTGCTCCTGCACTGCAACCAACTACCCCGCCTAGCGCTTAAGGAATTTTACACTTTTTTCCCCAGTCATCTGAGTTTCAAGGTTTAGCCACCCAAATTTAACGCCGATAGTACGGTTTCAGTTTCAGAATTTTGACCGTCTCATGTCCTCCGTCTACACTCGCGAAACCCTTACCTTCGAATTCAGCCGACTTTCGAGTGCTCCCCGAGTTGTACCGAAACTCGCTGCCCTGGTTAAGGATCCGAATATGAACCCGGAGGACGTCATCGAGGTCATCCGTCACGACCCCGCCCTGACCACCCGCCTGATCGCCGCGTGCAAATCCGCCGCCGTGAATCACGGCGAGGAAGTTCACTCGGTCATCGACGCCGTCCAATGCCTGGGCTTCACCGAAGTCTATCGGATCGCCGTGGTCGTCGCCTTCCGGAGCGGGTTTTGTGGACGCTTTCAAGTCTATGACGAGTCGGCAGATGTGATTTGGCAACGCGCGGTCTCAGCGGCCTGTTTCATGGAGGAATTCGCGAGCGAGGCGGACGCCGACCTCGGAGGCGCCTTCACGATCGGTCTGCTTCACATGATCGGGATGTTTTTCGTCGACTGGCACTGCGCCCAGCTCCCGGGGGTTCGTATTCCCACGCGTAACTTGGCGCGCCAGATCGAGATCGAGCGCAGCCGGGCTGGTTATGGACACATGGAGATCTCGGCGATGGCCCTCGAATTCTGGGGGTTCCCCAAAGATATGATCGAGCCCATCCGTTGGTACATGGAACCGGACAAGGCCGGCGACCACGCCCGGTCCGCCCGTCAGTTGAATTTTGCGGTCAATCTCGCCCAGGATCAGGCGGTCTCCCGCGTGCGTGCCGTGTTCGCAAACCGCAACCGGCCCGTCACCACCCCCGCAGGCAATCCCCTGCCCCCGGTCATCGATAAGGTCGAGCATCGCACCCAGGCCGCCATGGCCTTCCTCCGGCATTGAGCTGGACGTGATTTAAGGACATAAAAACCCACAAACCAATAACTGTCATAATCTTCTGTATCCATAAACCGCGCGATCACCTTTTCGCTAAAGCCCGACGACGATCACCCGATTTCCAGCAATGGCCATGAGCTCCGTCTCCTCAACTGTCCCGACCAATATTTACGGCTACCTCCAAGTGCCGAACATCGGGGTGGCGCAGACGAACGATCCGAGCTTGGTCCAAGCGGCGACAAGCCTGTCCGAAGAGGCCGGCGTGTTGTCATCGCTCGACGGTGCCTCCTCTTCCAGCGATGCGGTCGGCATGCTGAGCTCCTTCGTCCAGCCCTACAGCACGAACGCGCTGCCAACGCCGACTCCCGGCACGGCCGCCGCCGAAGGGTTGGCAGTGCAAGGGTCCACCGACCAGACGCTCTTGGGCTCCTCCTCCACGGATCCGCTCCTCAACGCCGTGTACTCCGCCTCGGGATCGATCCAAAGCTCGGGTTCGATGAATACGAGCAGCTGGGCGACCGTGGTGCAGGGCGATCCCAATGCCGCCACGGCCATGACCAACGACGCCGTGGACCAGAGTATCGTCAGCCAGTTATCGGCCTACGCCTGAGGGCGCAGGCCAGTGCAAACTCCGGCGGCGCGGCTCACTTGCCGCCGTACCAGAATGCGCGGCGCCACGCATGGCGGCGCAGTTTCAGGTGTAGCGCCTCGGGCAGGTTCGGCAGGTCGCTCACCCCACAGTTCGCCTCCGCCTGGGCCACATTGCGAATGCCCGGGATGACGGTCGACACGGCCGGATGGGCCAGCACGAACTTGAGCGCCGCCTGGGGCATCGAATAGCCGGTGCCCTCGAGGTCCTTGCGGATCTCCTCGACCCGCGCCAGGGCTCGCAAAAGGCGGTCTCCCTGGAAATACCGCCCTCGAAAATCATCAGGGGCGAACTTCGTATCCGCGGTAAACTTACCCGTGAGCACGCCTTCGTCGAAGGCCACGCGGACGATGACGCCGACCCCGCACTCCTTCGCCACGTCGAGCAACTCGGCGGCGGGCTCCTGTTCGAAGAGGTTGTAGATCACCTGCACGGAGTCGACCCAGCCTCCGCGCATCAGATCGATGACGGAATTCTGGTCGTGCTCCGGCGTGGAAATGCCGATCAGCCCAAGCTTCCCCTCGCGTTGAAGCTGACGTAGGACCCTGAAGGGCGTCGGGTTGCGATTCCAGGCGCGCGTCCAGGTATGAAGCTGGAGCAGGTCGATCTTCGAGGCGCCAAGGTTGGCCAGACGTGTGGCCACGTTGTCCCGAAGGTAGGCCTCGGAATAGCGTTCGTCGGCCTTGCAGTACGGTGAGGGAGGCCAATCGCCAGGCGCGGGCGGAGTCTTGGTCGCGACAAAAACCCGGCCGCCCTTGCCGGCCTCCGCACGTTCCCTCAGCACCTGGCCGATGAGCTTCTCGCTGCGTCCATCTCCATACCCCGCCGCGGTGTCGATGAAGGTGCAGCCGAGATCCAGCGCGCGATGAAGCGCCGCCAGGGAGTCGGCGTCGCTTTGCGGACCCCAGCTTCCGCCAATGGCCCAGGCGCCAAAACCGATTTCCGAACAGTCAAAGCCGTGTTTTCCAAAGGGGCGGTAATTCATGGGCAAGCGGGAGTCAGGGTTGGTCGGACGTTGGGAGGCGGTCGCTGAAACCCCAGCGACGACAACCGGCGTAGGCTTCGCGACCCGTCCTCACAAGCACGGCGTGGCCAGCATCCATTCGATCATTTTGGCGACGGCGCCCCGCGCCACCGTTTCGGAAGAGAGTTTTGACAAGCCCGCCCTGACCCGGCGGGCTTGGATCAACCATGCAAAAGGCCTTTGTCACCGGCGCCGCGGGCTTTATCGGATCGTCCCTCGTCGATCGCCTCCTCTCCGCTGGCATCGCTGTGGTGGGGTTCGACAACTTCTCCACAGGCCAGGAGCGTTTTCTCGACGGCGCGCTTCACCAGCCCGCCTTCCGCCTGGAGCGCGGCGACACGCTCGACCTGCCCGCCCTCACCCGCGCGATGGCCGGCAGCGACACCGTCTTCCACCTCGCCGCCAACGCCGACGTGCGCTTCGGCACCGAACACCCGTCGAAGGACCTCCAGCAAAACACGATCGCCACCTTCAATGTTCTCGAGGCCATGCGGACCACCGGAGCCAGGCGCATCGCCTTTTCCTCGACCGGTTCGGTCTACGGCGAAGCCGCCGTGATCCCCACGCCCGAGGACGCACCGTTCCCCGTGCAAACCTCCCTGTACGCCGCCTCCAAGGTCGCGGGCGAAGGCATGCTCAGCGCCTATGCCGAGGGCTTCGGCATCGAGGCCTACGTCTTCCGCTTCGTCTCAATCCTCGGCGAGCGCTACACGCACGGCCACGTGTTCGATTTTTATCAACAGCTCCGCGAACACCCGGACTGGCTGCGCGTGCTCGGCGACGGTGCGCAGCGCAAAAGCTACCTCCATGTCCAGGACTGCATCGACGCCATCCTGCACGTGCTCTCGCTCGACACCGCCGCCTCCGCCAAACACCGCACCCAGGTCTACAATCTCGGCACGCCCGAGTACGTGCGCGTGAACGACAGTATCCGATTCATCAACACCGCTCTCGGCCTGAAACCCGAGCTGCGTTACACCGGCGGCGACCGCGGCTGGATCGGCGACAATCCATTTATCTTTCTGGATACAAAGAAAATCCAGGCCACCGGCTGGAGACCCAAGCTTTCCATCGAGCAAGGCATCGTCCGCACCCTCCGCTGGCTCGAATCCAATCCCTGGGTGTATCAGGCGAGAAGCAGATGAGGGGAAAAGAAGCGAGGAGCGGGAAGCGAGAATGGATTTAGGAGGGGCAGTCGGGTCGGCCCATCCAAAGCGGTGTGAAGTCACCGCAGTCCACATCGATCCCACCTGAGGTCCCGCGCAGCGGCCGGCCGCTGGAATCATTCTCGATTCCCGCTCCTCGCTTCTCCCTCCATATTCTTCCTTTTTCGTGCTTTTCGGGTTTTTCATGGCAAATTCCCGGATGCCCAAAATGAAAATCGTCGTCACAGGCTCCAGTTCTGGCATCGGACGCGCGCTGGCCGAGCGGCTCCTGGAACACGGGCACGAGGTGTGGGGACTCGCCCGCCGCCCGCAAAATGAACTCGCGGATAAATTTCCCGGACACTTCGGCTGGAGCTGCTGCGACCTGGTTGAGTGGCCGGAGGTGGAGCGCGAGGCCGGCAAGCTCCTGAAGACGTGGCCGGCCTTCGACGGCGTCGCGTGTTGCGCCGGCAGCCAGGGAGCCATCGGCCCCGCGCTTGACGCCGATCCCCAGGACTGGAGCGCGACCGTGCGCTCGAATCTCGACGCGACCTATTTTGCGCTTCGCGCGCTGGCCCCTGGATTTCGCGCGGCCCCACGAAGGGCCAAGATCATCTGCCTCTCGGGAGGAGGCGCGACCAAGGCCCGCCCCCGCTTTTCAGCGTACGGCGCCGCCAAGACCGGAATCGTCCGGCTCGTGGAGACGCTCGCGGAAGAGGAAAAGGGCGCCGCGCTCGACATCAACGCCCTCGCCCCCGGCGCCATCGCCACCGCAATGACCGACGAAATCATTTCCGCGGGCCCGGAGCTGGCAGGCCAGGCCGAGTACCGCTCGGCCCTCAAGACCAAGGCCGCCGGAGCCTCCCCCCTACAACAGGCGCTCGATTGCGCCGAATGGCTGCTCTCCCCCGCCAGCGACGGCATCAGCGGACGACTGATCAGCGCCCAATGGGACCCCTGGAAGACCCTCGGCAGCCAGCCCGCCGACATCGCCGACAGCGAGGCCTATCTGCTGCGCCGGGTGATCCCCCGTGTCCCCGACGGCCGAGCCTGAACGGCCCCCCCGCCTCGCACGTGGCGGACTCCTCGGGGTTCGTTCTCCCCCCAGCCCCTGCTGTCGCGTCTCATCCATGCCGATACGCCGGCTCTTCCGCGCGCCCGGTCAGCGCCCGGCAACGCTGCTGACCAGTAGCGCCGCACCAATGGCGATGAGGCCCAGGTGCACCACGCGGACAAAGACCCGGCCGCGCAGCCGCCGGTTGGCCGCGCGCCCCAGGAACAGGGCGACCACCACCCCCGGCAGCACCGCAAGGTAGGTGCGGCTGACCGCCGGCACCCACAGACCCGAATACGCATAACCAGCCATGACCATCACACTCGCGGGAAGGAAATAGGCCTGCAGGGTGGCGCGAAATTGCCGTGGACTCCAGCCGCGCATCGTGCCGTAGGCCGCCAACGGCGGGCCGTTCATGCCATAGGCTCCGCCCAGCACTCCCGCAAAAAATCCGAACACCCAAGCCAGTCGGTCGTCGGCCAGGGCGAACCGCCCATGACTCAGCAGGCTGTAAACCGAGAAACCCATGATGAACAGGGCCAGTCCGATTTTCACCCAGTGGCTTGGCGCCGCGGCCAGCACGTACAGGCCCAACGGAATGCCCACGATCGACGGCACGAGCAGGGATGCGGCGCCACGCAGGTGAATATGACGCCAATCCTGCACCATGACCGCGGCGGCCACGGTGATGGAGACGAGGACCGCTACCGGAACCGCCACCTGGATCGGAATCATCAGCGCGAGAAGAGGGACGCCGATAAGCGCTTCGCCAAACCCAAGCGTGGAACGCGTGAATGCGGCAATGAACATCACGGCAGCCACGCCCAATGTTGATGGGGCGACGATCATCAATGATCCGACGGTGTCAGGCCGTGATCCCTACATCCATCCTGGGACATCGTGTCGCCACGAGGCGCCAGGGGGAGGCAAAATCGCTCTTTTGTCCGCCTCGCGCCCATTTCACGCCTGGGGTTTCCCCAGCGACTCCCATTTGGTGGGATTGAGCTTCAGGTCGGGATGGGAAACAAAGAGGTGCCAGAGCACGGCCTGGAAGGCCTCCGCATGCGGAGTGACAGTCGCGGGATTCACCGTCGGGACGATGACCCGCGCATCGGCCACGGCGGCGGTGTAACCGCCGTCCTTGCCCACCACGCCGATCACCCGCGCACCCACCTTCTTCGCGAGCTGCACGGCATGGACGAGATTGGGCGAGACGTTTTTTTCCAGGCTTCCTCCTCCGACCGAGAAGACGAGCAGGGCATCGCGCTCCGAGAGCCGGCTCGTGAGTAACCATCCGCTGAATACCGTCGCCCAGCCCTCGTCGTTGGTGCGCGCGGTGAGCTCCGAGACGTTGTCGGTGGGCGCGTAGCACTCGATGCCCGCGATCTTCCGAAAATCGTTCACCGCGTGGCTCGCGTTCGCCGCGCTGCCCCCGACGCCGAGGATGAACAGCCGGCCGCCCCGCTCGCGCACCCCGCGAAGTTCCGCAACACAGCGCTCGCAGTCGGCGGGGTCGATGCGGGCGAGGATTTCAGCCGTCTCGCTCAGGTGCTGGCTCGAGTAGGACATGCCGCAAGGAAAGCCCCCAAACTGTCGAGCCGGAAGGCTAAAAGGTGGAGCCAATGGGCTCACCGCAGCGCAAACGTCGACGCCGCAAGGCGGCTCCCGGTACCGCGCCTGACCAAGCCGATCGTCAACCTTCCCCGGCCCAACTTCCATCAGGCGGGCATCACCGCCTTCGAACGCGCCCCAATCGGGATCCTTTCCCTCCTCCCTATCAGAACGAAACGGCTATGACGTCCACCCCTTCCATTACAAGGGACTGGTTGCAAGGGAAGCGGCGCAGGCCTTCTGGCAATTGACGCCCGAACATGTGGTAAATACAATTTGCTACGACAACTATTTCGTGCTTCCTCCGAATGAAAAGCCTGAGAATCGCGCAAATACCGGCAGACCCGAGGCGAAGAAGGCTCTGTGAACTTTTTCGTTTCAACTCACTGCTGTTGCACCAGCCTCACCCGCGATGCCTGAAATCGCCACAGTAGCCCTCCCAGCCGGCGTCGTCTTTACGAAGCCTTGGATCGTCGAGATCATCTTGGATCTCGCTGGTTACACTCCCGAAAAGAGGCTCTTTGATGCGTGCGCTTGGGAACCGTCGGCAGGTGATGGCGCGTTTATCCGTGCAATGGTTCGGCGGCTCCACGACTCGTGTCGAAAGCATCGGTCGAATATCGAAGATGCCACCGATGCCTTGCGAGCATTCGAGATTGATCCGGAAAGCGCTGCGGAGGCACGATCCGCAGTGGAATCCGAGCTAATCGAGTTAGGAATCTCCGGATCGGTAGCAGCGAGACTGGCTGCCTCATGGGTCATTACCGGGGACTTTCTGGAGGCATCGCTCGGGTTCCCGGTCGCTGATTACGTCATTGGAAACCCCCCGTACATCCGGCTGGAGGAGATTCCCGCCGATAAGGCGCAGGTTTATCGGAGTGCGTTCCGCACCATGCGCGGCCGCTCCGACCTTTACGTGGCATTTTACGAAGCTGCGCTCAACCAACTCAAGCCTGGCGGCTGCTGCGCCTACATCTGCGCTGATCGCTGGCTGCTAAATGACTACGGATCATCCCTTCGTGAGTTGGTTACCGGGGGGTTTAACGTCAGGTACATCGTTGAAGCGCACGATGTCGCCGCTTTTGAAGCGGACGTGTCCGCCTACCCTGCGGTTACTGTCATCACCACTGGCCGACAGTCGACCGCCACAATCGCAAAGATGCTGCCGGGAGTCGAAACCCGCGATCGGGGCGAAGTCGTTGGAGCACTGAAAGCGGGACGTTCAAGCGAGACACTGCGGTGCGCTACCTTGGACACCTGGTTTTCGGGTGACGAGCCGTGGCCTTGCTCGTCTCCGGAGAGGCTGGGCATCTTGAGGGCTATCGAGGCACGCTGCATTCCGCTCGAAACAGAAACAACCGGCACGCGCGTGGGCATAGGTGTCGCGACGGGCGCTGATCGCGTTTATATAACCAAGGATTCCGGCGCCGCTGAACGTGATCGCCTCCTTCCACTCGCGATGGGCGAAGATCTGTCCGGCCCGTGCGTAAATTGGTCAGGCAATTACCTCGTGAACCCGTGGACCGCTGAAGGGTTGGTAACCCTCTCTGACTTCCCAAAGATGGAGGCGTACTTGGCGGATCACGGCGACTTGTTGCGCGCGCGGCGCACTGCCCGCGACAACCCGACGAAGTGGCACAAAACCATCGATAGGGTAAATCTGAGGCTTCTAAGTCAGCCCAAGCTGTACATCGCTGATATCCGCGGTCGCCTGGAGCCAGCTCTGGATGAAGGTCGGACCTACCCTCATCACAACGTCTATTGGATTATATCCCGCGACTGGGACCTGCGCGTGCTCGGCGGGTTACTGTTGTCCGACGTGGGGGAATTTTTCGTGCGATGCTACGGCGTACGGATGCGCGGTGGCTACTTCCGATTCCAGGCTCAATATCTGCGCAGGATTTGCGTTCCTCCCCCGGCGAGCATCTCGGCGACTGCGGCAAAGCAACTGTCTGATGCGTTCACAAAATTCGATCGTGCAAAGGCTAGCGCGCTTGCCCATACGCTGTATGGGATTAACGCTTTACCCGATTAAGATGACCGAAACTGCTATCTTTCAGAAAGCCGTAAACCATTGGTGGGCCGTCAAAGTTCAAGCCGCCGTCCGAAAATCCAAGCAGGGAGGCTCGCGAGACGAGAACCTAACCGGCAAGAATCTGGACGTATTCATATCCACGATCTTCGAGTTTCTCGTCCGCTTGGGGGTAGACGAACACGACATCTTCGTCGGAGGGCAATTCAGCAAGAGCGCCGCGACGCTACCGTCGTACTTCCGTCCGTCCAAGAACTGGGACTTAGTAGTGATAAGCAACAGCCGCTTTTCATCGAAGGCGTTGAGCACCCAGAAGCCCC
>JAJXVO010000390.1 GCA_021782105.1 bacterium | reverse complement strand
ACCGCGTAGGCGAGCACGCCGTAGGTGCCGATGGCGGCTAGCAGGAGCGCGGCGGCGGCGAAGATCGCGGCGAGCACTGCCGGGGAACGGCGGGCGACGAGGCTGGCGTCGATGCGCGCCTGCATCGGTTTGATGTCGTCGAGGGGAAGCTGCGGGTCTATCTTCAGGATCGCCTTCTGAACCATCGGGGCGAGAGCGGCCGTCGGGAGCGTCGAGCGTACCAGCAGTGCAAAGCCGCCGTTGTAGAAATGATTGTAGGGAAAATAGACCGCCCCGTGACCGGGCACTTCGGTGAGGTCGGTCTGTTTCACGCTGGCGACGACCCCGACGATGGTGAACGCGTTGTCCTTGGTGACCGTGACGTCCTGCGCGATGCGATGGCCGATCGGGTCGCCGCCCGGCCAGTAGTAGTCCGCGAACGCCTTGTCGACGACGCAGACCCGTTCCGGCCGATGCGTATCCGCACGATCGAATACACGCCCCCGGATCAGGGGAATGTCCATTAGCGACCAGTAGTCGCTGCTCACGCCGGCGAGGTAATGCGCGCGAATGGTTTCTCCGGGCTTGGGCGTGTGCCCCTCGACCGTGATCGCGCTATCGTTGTTGTCTCCCGCGAAGGGAAGGTTGGTGGTGATCGCGACGTGAGTGACGCCTGGCAGCGCGCCGATGGCGGGCATGAGTCGGTCGATGAAGGCGGTTCGGGCCTTGTCGTCCTTATACCCCTTCCAAGGCAGGGCGATGCTTCCAGTCAGGACATGCTCGGGGTTGAAACCGGGCGGCGTCGCGAGCACGCGCCGAAGGCTGATGCCGAGCAGTCCTGCTCCCGACAGCAGCACGAAGGCGAGCGCGATCTGGGCGACGATGAATCCATGCCGCAGTCGCTGGGCGGCGCGTCCGGTTGTGCCGCCGCGGGACTCCGTCTGGAGGGTCGACGCGAGGTTGGCGTGCAGGCTGAACCAAATCACGGGGATCGAGAGCATCACGCCGACACCAAGCGCACCCGCAATGGAAAGCAGCGCCACGCGCAGGTTGAACGCGATCGTGCCGCCGAGGGGAAGCTCGTTTGCGCCGAGCGACCGGAGCAGGTCGATACCGAGCCACCCGAGCAACAGGCCGAGCAGGCCTCCTCCCAGTGCGAGCAATGTGGTTTCCGCGATGACTTCCGCGGCAATGTGCCGCCGACCGGCTCCGAGCGCCTGGCGCACGGCGAGCTCCTTGGTGCGTCCGCTGGCGCGGATCAGCAGGAGGTTGGCCAGATTGACAGCGCCAATGACCAGGAGAAACAGCACGCCGGCCTGGAGGAGCAGGAGGATGGGGCGCGCCGATTCCACGTAGTCGGCGTGCAGCGACGCCACCGTGGTGCGATAGCCCGCTCCCCGGACCAGATTGGCGAGCGGATCGTCGGCGAGCTGCTTCAGGTTGAAGGCGTCCATCTGGGCCTGCGCCTCGGCGATCGTGGCGCCGGGGGCGAGCCGGGCGATCATGTTCCAGTTGTTGCTGTGCCGACGGTTGGGCAGTCGATCATCGGGGGCGTAGGAGGCGGGCCGGTAAAACGCCGCGTCGAGCGCGAAAAAACGGAATCCTTTCGGGAGGACGCCCACAACCGTCACCGTCAGGCCATCGTTCAGGAAAGTCCGTCCCAGGATCTTGGGGTCTCCGCCGAACTGGCTGTGCCAGAACTGATCCGTGATGATCGCGACCTGGTCCGTGCTGTAGCTGAGATCCTTGTCGGTGAACGCCCGACCCGCGGCAAGTGGCACGCCCAGGGTGGCAAAAAACTCGGGTGAAATGCGCGCAATCTGCACCCGGTGCGGGGAGCCGGAATCACCGACCGTGACGCCCCCGCCCTGGAAGATTGAAACCGAACTGAACGCCGCGATCGCATGACGCCGGTCGAAGTAGTTCGGAAGGGATGCGGACGAACGCGGCACTCCCGCGCCCGGATACTGGTTGTAGACGGTGACGAGCCGGTTCGAATCGGGAAAGGGGAGCGGACGGACGAGAACCGCGTCAACGACTGCATAAATCGCGAAGTTGGCTCCAAGGCATAAGCCGAGCGTCAGGATGGCTGTCGCTGTGAATGCGGGCGTGCGGCACAGCCTGCGGAAGGCGTGCATAATCCGGGTCATCATGGGACGGAGGAGCTGAGGGAGGTTGCGGACGCCCGGCACGCTTCGGAATAGGGAGGGGCCGGACGGGTTCAGAGGCAGAACACGGCGCAGGGCGCAAAGTTACACCAAAGAAACGGCGGTATCGACTCTCAGGGCGTGTCGCCGGTCCGCCCCACGTGCGAGACTTCCCCTGCCGTCCAACTCACCCCTTCGCGGCGCCGCCGTCCGTCGGCTGCGTGCGGAGATGGACGACGCGCTGGGGAAACGGAATCTCGATGTTGTTCTCCCGAAGCTTCCGCTCGATGGAAAAATTATGTCGCTCCGGAACAGACGCGGACGGTGCGCCAATTCCTGGGTCCAGACGCCCAGCTCAAAATTGAGCGAGCTGTCGCCGAAGCTTTCAAAGTAGACCGTGGGCTCGGGCTTGGTGAGCACCTTGGGATTTTCAGTCGCGACCTCGAGCAGGACCTTTCGCACCTTCTCGACATCGGTGCCGTAGGCGACCCCGACCGGCACGCGAAGCTGGACCTTGGGATCGCCGTGGCTCCAGTTTGTGACCGGGTGCATGACCACCCAGAGCTCTGCGAGGTGCCGACGGACGCGGACGGTGTCGATGGCGTGGGTGCTGCGCAG
>JAJXVO010000389.1:1104-2748 GCA_021782105.1 bacterium | reverse complement strand
TTATTATGTTTTAGAAGGGAGATTTGCGAGCGTCCTCCTAAGCTCGACAGGCAACGGCACGCTCTAACCAAGGGTCGAATCCAGAACACCCCCATTTGACCAGAAGCGGGAAGCGTGGAGCGAGAATCGGGAACGATTCGTGCATCACACTGCTCGCGAGTGATTCCTTGGGGCGCTTGTGCGCGTTGGGAATCAAAGAACAGACTGACCACCGTAGGCGGTCACCCGCGTCTGGCAAGCCCGCGCTCGAAGAGCGGTCCCCGGATCGGGTCAAGGAACAGCAGGGGAATGGCTTGGGGACCCGATTCCCCGGGAGGCCGGCGCCGGGCCCTATCGTCCTTTCCGTGTCCTCCCCGACAAGCCACCGGCCACCCTCAGTGTGAAGGCGCCCTTGGCGAGGCTGCGGCCGTTCACCAGGACCTCGACCCCATGGCGGCCGGGGTAGTACCGGCGTGTGGTGACGGAGCGAATACGGTGGCGGATGACGATGCCGGCCGATTCTCCGGGAGCGAGGCTCCGGCGGGTGCCCTTGAAGACCTTGGGGCTGAGGTCGCCGTCGGACTTCATGTGGTGGATCGCATAGTCGATCACGAGCTTTGCCGCGCGCGCACCCGTGTTCGAGAGACTGAAGGCGAGCGAGAGTGTCTGGTCCACCGCCAGGGTTTTCGGCGAGACCTTGAAGGAGGACAGTTCGATGCCGTGACCGCCGTTGAAGCCGAGCAGGGCCAGGGCGGGAGGGAAGCCCGCCTTGACGAGACCGCGCAGGGCGTGGCTCACGAGCTTTCGCGTCGCGGCGTCGCCGGCCTTCAGCCAGCGCGCGGCGATTTCGACGGCGAGGTCGGGGTGGTCCTTGCTTATGTCGTTGAGATGGTTCGCCACGCTGCGGCGGACGAACTCGCTGGGATCGCGGTACAGGGCCTCAAGGATCGGGAGACAGGGGCTCGGATCGGCGACGAAGGACTGCAGCCGAATCCCCCACGGCAGGCGCGGGCGGGTGCCTTCGCTGGCGAGTCGGCGGACCTGCGGGCTGGGGTCGTGTATCCAGGTCGTGATGACCGCAAGGGCGCGATCGGGATCGCTGGCGATGAAGGGGCGGATCGCGAATTCGCCGGTGAAGCGCCGGGTCATCCTGTGCAGCGCGGCGAGCGAACGTTCGAGGTGGGGGAGTCCGCGGGAGGCGACGTAGTCGGTCATCGGCCAGACGGACATGCCAGCGAGGCCCAGGGGGCCGCTGCGGGGCGTCTCGAGGGAGTCTCCGGCCGGGTCGGGGGCGAGGGCACGCTCGAGGACGGCGACCGCGGTCGGGAAATCGCCAGGCAGTGCGTTTTCGAGCGCCGTGCGCACATGGGACACGCGAGCCTTCAGTTCGAGTGCGTCGAGGCCCCTAAGACAGTCGGCGACGAAGGATTTTTCGGGGAAGTCCGGCTGGACTCGGCGCAGATGGGCGGCCATCTCGCGGATGAGCATGGCGTTGACCAGGTTTTTGAAGGGTTCGGACACGCTCGTGACGCTAACCCCGGAAGGGGCCGGGGGGCGAGGCGGGACCTGGCGAACGTGGATGGGGCTCGGCCAAAGCAAAGCGCGTGGTGGAAGGTAAATCCACCACGCGCACGAAGGAGGGGCGTCGGCCGGGCGCCGGGAGCG
>JAJXVO010000389.1:0-1094 GCA_021782105.1 bacterium | reverse complement strand
CTTGGCGGCGATGAGGGTGCGGAGCGCCTCGCGGACGGGGACGGCGTCGATCTTTTCCAGGACCTCCTCGAAGAAGCCGGCGACGAGGAGCTCGTCGGCGAGCTTTTTCGGGATACCGCGGGACTGGAGGTAGAATTCCTGTTCGGGGTCGATGCGGCCGGAGGTGGCGCCGTGGGTGCAGCGCACGTCGTTGGCCTGGATCTCGAGACCCGGGAGGGAATTGGCCTCGGCGTCGTCACTGAGCATCAGGTTGCGATTGCTCTGATAAGCGTCGGTCTTCTGGGCGTCGGGCTCGACGATGATGAGCCCCGAGAAGATCGTGCGGGCCTGGTCGAGCAGGGCGTTCTTGTAGAGCAGATTGGAGCTGGTGTGCGGTGCCTGGTGAGTCTGAAGCGTGCGCTGGTCGTACTCCTGGCTTCCCTGCGCGATGGTGAGCGCGAGCATCTCGGAGTGGGCGCCGGGGCCCTGGAGGCGCGAATGCGACTCGTGGCGGGCCTGGCGTCCGCCGAGGTGCAGATTGAGGGAGAGGATGCGGGAGTCGCGCTGCGCGGTGATCGCGTTGTTTTGGAACGCGAGGGTTTCGGAGCTCCAGGCCTGGGCGGCGATGTAGGTGAGCTGGGCGCCGGGTCCGGCGAACAGGTCGTTGACGCCGGAGGCGAACTGGGGGGCGTCGGCCTCGAGGGAGGCGAAGACCTCGACGAGGGTGGCGCGGGCGTTCTCTTCGGCGACGACGAGGGTGTGCGGGAAGACCGCGGAGCCCTCTCCGGCGACGTGATGGAAAAGGGCGATGGGCTGTTCGATTTCGACGCCGGCTGGCACGTGGACGAAGACGCCGTCGCGGACGAGGGCGGTGTGCAGGGCGCGGAATTTCTCGGAGCCGAGATTGGTGTGCTGCTGATTCAGATACTTGCGCACGAGGTCGCCGTGTTTTTCGAGGGCGACGCGCAGGGGTTCGACGACGACGCCCCTGGGCAGGCCGGAGGTGTCGCGGCTGACGAGGATGTTGTTGGCGAAGACGAAGCGTGCGGCGCAGTCGAAGCCGAGGCCGGCTCCCTCGTAGTCGCTGGGGCGGAAGGACGAGGCGGGCTCGAAAC
>JAJXVO010000104.1 GCA_021782105.1 bacterium | reverse complement strand
TGGCATGGCCGAGCAATTCCTGGATCGAGCGCAAATCCGCCCCGCCCGCCAGCAGATCGTAGAGCTTCGGATCGCGTCGTGCGGCGCCGGGCACGCTGCCATACAGAGGTTCAACCGCAACACCCTGCACCTGTCCCTCGGGATCCGGCCATACCGGAGGCATCTGCTCCGACGCACTGATTTTCCCGGAAAGGATCGGCGCAGCCCATGCCGTGGGCATCCCCCGGGTGATTTCTTTCGGCCTCGCAGAAAAGGCATACGGCACACCATGAACCAAGAAATTCCGAAGCGCTTCTCGCCGGATATCCTTGGTGTCTGGATCGATCAGATTCGCGTCGCCCAACCGCCGTACTGCGGCATGGACTTCGGAAGCGCTCATGCCCAGCGCACTCCCCAAATCGGCATAACTATGCCGCGCTCCCGCCAGGGAGAGCTTGAGCGCTACAACCACATCCTGTGGCTTGATTGCCATATCAATACGTTATTCGCGAATAGCGAACGGTCAACCCGAATTACAGGTTTCGTCATTTCTCCCCAACCGTGCCTCGCCTGGCTTCGCCAGTACCTACTCACGACGGATGATACTGAACCAAAGCGCAGAACCCTGCCGGGCATAGTGGGCACTTTCGGCGCCACGACGCCCGGCTTCCGCTCTGTCCACCCCCAACCTCTCTCACCGCGTTCATCTCCGTCCGCAAGGTTTCGTCATTTCTTCCGAACCCCACCCTTGCCCGACTTCGCCACTCCGCAAACACGCCGGATGATAATGAACCACAGCGCAGAAGCCTGCCGGGCATAGTCGGCGCCCCAAAGCGCCACGAAGCCCGGCCTCCGCTCGGTCATCGCCTGCAGCACCCAGCGCAGAGACGACACCGTCTCTGCGCCGGAAGCGCCTCGCCTACTTCCCCTTCCCCGCCGCCTCGCCCGCAGGCGTCCGGCGCCAGGCGAAGTACGCGTCGAGGGTCTCGAGGTCCTTGAGATTGGCGACCCCACCCACGTGCGGCGCATCGGTGAAATGCATCACCTTCGCGTCGCTCGTGGTGAACGCCGGCCACTCGGGCAGGCCGGGGCCGTTGGGATTGCCCGTCTTCGCGAAATTCGTCCAGTAACCGGCCATGTCATTCGAGAGCGCCCGGTCGGCCGCGCTCCAGGGAAGGTCCGGCGCCTGGTTCAGGTGCTGAAAGACATAGACCATCTCCTCCGAATGCACCGCACCGGTGGCATTTTTCCAATACAGCTGCGGCGAACGCGGCGGGACGTGGGCAAAGTAATACATGTAAACCTTGCTCTTGCCGTGCGCGGCCTGGAGACGGGCCCAGCTCCACGTGCCCCACGCGAACCCGGCGTCGCGCATGAGGTCCATGCTCGATTGCCGCCAGGCGTCAGGGGTCGCCGGATACCGCGCGAGGATGCGGTCCGCGAAGGGACCGAAACGTCCGCGCACGCTGGCGGCATACGCGTCCGAAGACGGAGGCGAGCCGAAGAGCGCGCCTTCGTCGGAATTGGTGCCGATCAGCACCGGTGTGTCATTGAACCGGCCCTGCTGGTAGAACGTGTAGGGATCGCCCGCGAGCACCCAGCCGTCCATGACCGGCCAGAACGAGCCCATCGGGCCCGCGGCCTCCTGGATCTTCGTGGCTGGAAGGGCGCGCAGCTCGGCGAGGGTGCTGACCCCGAGGCGCTTCATGAACGCCACTCCGTCCTGCTCCGCGTTGGCGAGCGTCTGGACATTCTCGCCGGGCGCGGGCGGCGTGCGCGTGGGACCAAAGGATCCGCCGCTTTCCGAAATCGCCCCCTGGAACAGCCCGTGCGCCAGCGGCGAGGCCGCGAGCATGCTGACGGAGATACCGCCAGCCGACTCGCCGAAAATCGTTACCCGATGCGGATCGCCTCCGAACGCGGCGATGTTGTCGTGCACCCAACGCAGGCCCGCGATCTGGTCGAGCAGGCCGTAGTTGCCCGAGACATGTTGCGGCGATTCCGCGCTGAGCGCGGGCAGCGCGAGGAAACCCAGCGGGCCGACGCGGTAGGCGATGCTCACGGCCACGACGCCGTGCTTCGCAAGCTGTTCGCAGCTGTAAGACCGGATGGCCGTCGACCCCGACGTGAAACCTCCGCCATAGATCCACACCATCACCGGCAGCGCCGCCTTCGGCGCGGTGGCCGGGGTCCAAACGTTCAGGTAAAGGCAATCCTCGCTCGCGTGCAGCGGCCCCATCCAGGCATCGAGGTGCTGCATCGGCGACGCCGAGAACTGATCCGCCTTAAGCACACCCGACCAATCTGCGGCGGGTTGCGGCGGACGCCAGCGAAGCGCCCCGACGGGCGGCGCGGCAAACGGGATGCCGAGGTAGGTCGTCAGGCCGTCCTCACTCGTGCCCTGCACCCAGCCGTTGCGAACATGGACGGGCGTGGGAGCCGCAGGGGCGGCACGAAGCCGGGGCCCGGACGCGACAAGCGCACCGAGGGCTGCGATGATCCAAACGATCGAAGACCCCATCGTACGCGACCAAACGAACCGTCGTGCCGTCCCGTGGGGTGCAGGGGAAGTGGTGGTAACCATGGACGACTTGCCTGAAATCAGAACCCAGTCCGGTCAACCCGGAAGCCAGTGGACCGTCACGCCCAAAAGGGGAAAAGAAGGGAGGGGCCCTCGCTCACTCGCCCTGCGGCTTGGCTTGGAGCGCGAACATCACCATCGCCTTCGTCACAGCGACTCGGGGACGGGCGAATCGCCAGTGGCGGGTGCGGCCGTCCTCGAAGACGGCGATCGTGGTCTCGACGATCGGGCAGCCGGGGTCGAGGCAGGCGGAATCGAAGACGCGCACGACGGCATCGTCGCCCAGGCCGAGCGTCTCCACGGTCCAACGACGGAGGGCCTCCGCCTGCGCGGAGTCGACGGGCGGAGCGGGTTCGCCCGTGAGCGCGGGGACGGCAAAGCGGTGCATGGCAGATTCGCGGAGCGGGCGCGCCCCGGCGTCACTCGGTGCAATTCAACACGTACAGGATGCCCTGCGCCGTGCCGATCGCGAGGTAGCGGTCGTCCGGGGACCACGCCATGCGCGCCGCCGCCGAGGGCATGCGCACCGTCGCGCGAAGCGGCTGCTTGCGCTCGGGGCTCCAGAGCATGAGCACACCGTCGTCGGAGCCGGTCGCGAGCAAGGCATGCTGGCGCTGAAACGCCACCGCACAGACGGGCGCGTCGTGCGGATACATCTGCGGCTCGCGCCCCTCGGGGCCCGCACCCTCACAGTCCCACAGACACGCGTCACGTCCTCCGCTTGTGGCAAGCCAGCGGCCCGCGCGGTCGAAGCTGAGGTGGCGGACTTTGCCCTCGTAGCCGCTCATGTGAAATTCCTGGTCCTCCGCCGGCAGCCACAGGTGCACGCTCGGATCCTGATTGCCCGAAACGAGCCAGCGGTTGTCGGGCGACCACACGAGTGCGTGGATGCCGTTGGCGTAGGGGAATTCCTTCTGCACCACGAAGTCGTCCGCGTCCCACAGGCAAACTCCGCCGAAATAGGCCGCGGCCAGGCAACCGCCCGCGGGCTGCCAGGCAAGCGCCGAGAGCGTCTTCGGCGCATCGCGAAACGCGTGCACCAACCCCGCGTCGGCGTCGATGAAAGCGAGTTTCTTCCCTGCCGAGGCCGCCAGCACGGGCTTCGAAGCGCCCGCAGGACGCCACGCCAGGTGCTCCACCCAGGCGCCGCCAAAATCGTAGCTGCCCGTGTGCTGGCCCGCG
This sequence comes from bacterium, assembly GCA_021782105.1. Lineage (GTDB taxonomy): Bacteria > Verrucomicrobiota > Verrucomicrobiia > Opitutales > Opitutaceae > MWDT01. The sequence goes on along the minus strand of JAJXVO010000104.1, from coordinate 8,998 downwards.
ATCGGATCCCAGAACTTCACCTTTCCGTCCTGGCCTCCGCTCGCGAGGGCCTTGCCGTCCGGACGCCACGCGAGCGCGTTCGCGCCGTCGTCGTGCCCGGAAAGCGGCGCGCCCTTCGCACCGTCGGCCGTGGCAAAGAGCTGCACCGAACCCGCCGCGGACGCGGCGGCCACCTGGGATCCGTCCGGCGACCAGTCGAGGTCGATCACATAGTCGTCGAGCTGGGTGGCCCAGTGTTTCGTCAATTGCATGTGCGGCGCGTCGGGGTCAGGAGGCGAAACAGGACTTGAAGCCCTCAGTCAGCGCGGCGCGGTCGAGCGCGCGGCCGATGAAGACGAGGGTGTTCATGCGAGGATCGTCGCCCCAGGGGCGGTCCATCTTCGCGTCGAAGAGCATGTGCACGCCCTGGAAGACGAGGCGGTTGGGAGCGCCCTTGACCACCAGCACGCCTTTCATGCGGAAGATGTCGCCGCCCTTCGTGCGGAGCAGTTCGCCGATCCACTCGTTGAGTTTCTTAGGATCGAGTTCGCCCGGGAGATGGATGCCCACGGAGCTGACCTTGTCATCGTGCTCGTGCTTCACGTGGTAGTCCTGCTGCCATGACGGCTTCACGATTTCACCGGCGTTCAGGATGTGCAGCGGAATCTCGCCGCACTGTTCGAAGACGAGATGCAGGCCGGGATTTTTCACCTCGATCGAGAAGCGTCCACTGCCTTCGTCGAGCATGAGCCGGTGCAGCGTTCCGCCGGGGGCGAGCGTCTCGCCCGTCTTCACCTTGTTTTCCCAGTCTGCGAAGGTCAGCACCGCCGCCTCGCGCGCCGCCACGATGTCGGGCTCGGAGAGGGACTTCACAGGCATGACCACCACGTCGAGTTCGTTTTCGTTGTGATGGTGATGCTCGCAATGGTGGTCGTGGCCGCAGTCGTGACCGTGTCCGTGCTCGTCGCCGTCGCCGTCGCAATCGCCGATCTCGAGGGCGAGTCTGCCCGCGGGCAGTTCATAGGCGCCGGCCCATTCGAAGGGATACTCGGGCTCAAGAAAGCGCGGGTCGAGGTCGGTGGCGCGGCTGAGATTGAACCCGCCGACGTTGACGACCTTGTCGAGGGGAATGTCCGCATTGACGGTGCGGTGAATGCGCGCGACGGCGTTCATGCCGCGGATGCGTTTTTCGAGCGCGTCGAGCTCGGCCGGGCTCACCAGGTCGGTCTTGTTGAGCAGCACCACGTCCGCGAAGGCGATCTGCTTTTGCGCCTCGTCGCTGTCGCCGAGGTGGAGGCTCACGTGTTTGGCGTCGACGAGTGTGACGATCGCGTCGAGGCGGAAGGCTCCGCGCATCTCGTCGTCGGTGAAAAAGGTCTGGGCCATGGGTGCGGGGTTCGCCAGGCCGGTGGTCTCGATCAGGATGGCGTCGAGCTTGTCCTTGCGCTTGAGCAGGCGCCCGAGGATCCGGATGAGGTCTCCGCGCACGCTGCAGCAGATGCAGCCGTTGTTCATCTCGAAGAGCTCCTCCTCGCTCTGGATGACGAGCTGGTTGTCGACGCCGACCTCGCCGAATTCATTTTCGATCACAGCGATGCGTTTGCCGTGCTGCTCCGTGAGGATGCGGTTGAGCAGGGTGGTCTTGCCGGCGCCGAGGAAGCCGGTGAGGACTGTGACAGGGATGGAGTTGCTCATGACGGAAGAAAGAGAAGTTTTGAAAAGTGAGGATCCGCGGAGGAACCGTCACAAGAAACCCGGAGCGACGCCGAACTCAACCTTTTCGGTTCTATCCCAAATGTCTAGAAACCGCAGCTGAACCACAAGACACGGAGGGCACAGAGTCTGAAATCAGAGTGATGGGCTGATTCAGGCCTCAGCCCGGAATGGTATCGGATACGAGATCACCCCGTAATTACCTTTCTCGGTGCCCTCGGCGCCTTTGTGGTTCCAATCCATTCGAATCGGCGAAGTTCGAAAGGTGGCGATCACTTGCGACCGTCCAGAGCGTCGACGATCGTCGTCAGGTTGTGCCGGAACATCTGCTCGACGGTGGCCGCGCCCGATCCAACGGGGCCCAGGCCATCCGCATAAAGCACGCCGCCGGAGCGAGCGCCGCTTTCCTGGAGCATCGTGGCGAGCAGCTTCGGACTCTCCGTGTTGTCGGCAAAGACCGCGCGCACGTGGTGGAGCCGGATAAAGTCGATCAGCCGGGCGAGCGCCCGCGGATCGGGTTCGGCCGCCGGGTTGAGTCCGAGCAGCGGTTCGATTCTGAAGTCGTAGTCCCGCGCCAGATAGGCGAAGGCGTCGTGACTCGTCACCAGAATCCGGCGACGCTCCGGCAGCTTCGCCACCTCTTGGTCGGCCCAGGCGGCCAGCGTCGCCAGCCGGGCATCGTAGGCGGCCATCCGCGTCCTAAAAACCTCCGCCGATGCAGGCCGCAACCGGATCAGCGCCGCGCCCACGGCGGCCGCGACGCGTCGGACGTTTCCGATGCTGTTCCACCAGTGCGGATCGAGCACCCCGTCGTCCTGGGCCGAACGCAGCGGATCCTTGATGAAGTCGGAGGCGCTCAGCACCATCGCCTTCGTTCCCGAGTTGGCGACCAGCCGCTCGAAGGAAGGCTCCAGGTCGAAGCCCGATACCAGGACGAGGTCGGCGTCCACCACGCTCGCGGCATCCTCCGGCGACGGGTTGAAGGTATGCGGGTCGCTCCCCGCAGGCACCAGACTGCGCACGGTGACCTGGTCTCCGCCGATCTGGCTCGCGCATTCCGCGAGCACCGAATGAAGCGCCGCAACCCGCAGGGGCCGCGCCCACGCGCCACAGGCCGCGAAGAGAATCGCCAGATAAAGAGACTTCATGCCCCCACCCTAACAAAGTCGTCAAGGCCCACACGCTCCAATTTCCCCGCACCACGCGGCCCACCGCGCATGGCCCGCCTCCACTTTCTCCTCGATTCCCGCCCCACCCCCAACGAGGCTCCGGCGACTTTCCCATGCGCCGCATCGATCAGCTCCTTTCCAACCTCGGCTATTGCTCACGCCGCGAGGCCCGCAGTTGGGTCGACGAGGAACTCGTGACGGTGGGCGGAAAACTCGCCGGGGACGCGTCGGACCGCGTCGATCCCGCGATGGTCCAGGTCGAGGGCAAACCGCTCGACCACCCCGACGGCCTCTTGCTGCTTTTCCACAAGCCTCTCGGACGTGTGTGTTCGCATGACGGCCGGGAGGGTCCCAGCGTGTACGAACTGCTTCCCGATCGTTGGCGCCGCCGCAATCCCCCGATCACCAGCGTCGGCCGTCTCGACAAGGACACTACGGGGCTGCTTCTGCTCACGGATCAATCGGATCTCGTCCACCGGCTCACCTCCCCGAAGCACAAGGTCCCCAAGACCTACGTGGCCACTCTCGACCGCGACGCCCTGCCCGAAGAAGGCGAGGCCCTGCGCGCGCTCTTCGCGTCCGGCACTTTTCTGCTCACCGGGGAAAAGGATCCCTGTGCCCCCGCCCAACTCGCCTGGCGCGACCCGCGCACCGCCGAGCTCGTCCTCACCGAGGGCCGCTATCATCAGGTACGCCGCATGTTCGCCGAAAAGGGCCTGCTCGTCACCACCCTCCACCGAGAACGCTTCGGCGACCTGGTGCTCGGCGATCTCGCGCCCGGAACTTGGCGCCCACTGCCCTTGGATACTTTCGATTCCAAGAGCGGCGGCTGAAGAAGAATCGAGGTGCGAGAAGCAGTGAGAATGATTGGTGCGCGGCCGTTGCCGCTGCCCGTCTTCGACGTCCATTTTCGTGGCTCTATACCGCTTTGCGGACGCTGCTCTCGGCGGCGCCCTCCCGGATCATCGCGGAGCGTAGAGTGGCTCCGCATTCAACATTCTCAACGGCTGTCGAGGGCCGTGATCCATAGGGTGTGGCGCAGCCGCGGACCCGGGGAGCGATGCACCGCAACGCGTGGTAGGGACCGACTTCCGGGCGGTCCGGATTTTGGGTCGCCGGCTTGGGCGCGATGTCCGAGGCATGCCCGAAACCCCGCCGCGGATTATGCGCAGCGGCCGGCTCGGAGATCCGGTCCACCGGAGGCACCGGGAAGCACATCTTCCACGTCTGACGTGTGACCTTCCATCTGCCCCGCACGGATTCCGGGCGGTGTCACGCCAAAGCCCGGTCTGCCGGGATCCCCGCTCGTTTTTCTCGCGTTTTTCCAAGACTTCGTGGGCAATGTCGGGACCAATCAGGCTCACCCACTCATGTCACTTCCATCCCTTACCGGCGCTCAGAAAACGCGGCTTCGCGGCCTTGGCCAGCAGCTCGACGACATGCTGCTCGTCGGCCAGGCCGGCGCCAGCGCCGCCGTCGTGGCGGAACTGAACCGCCTCCTGGCCGCGCACGAACTCGTGAAGGTCCGCCTTGTCGGCGCCGATCGCACGCAGCGCGCCGCGCTGACCGATGCGTTAGCGGCCGCGGCGCCCTGCCTGCACGTGGGCTCCGTGGGATTCACCGCGCTCTTCTACCGCCCGAATCCGGAACCCGCTCGCCAGAAGATCGAACTCTGATTTTTGCATGGCCCTTGCCGACCTCGGTTGGGACGACGTTTTGTCCAAGGCCTTCGCCGACCACGAGCGCGAGGGGCTACGGCCCGCGCGTGTCATCTGCGAGCTCAAGCACGCCTACGCTGTCGCGACGGGCGACGACGAGGTGCTCGCCGAATGTCGGGGGCGCCTGTTGCACGAGGCGGGTTCGCGTTCCGATTTGCCCGCGGTGGGAGACTGGGTGGCGATCCGCCCCCGTTCCGGCGAGGCGCGGAAGTTCGACATCCTCGCCGTCCTCCCGCGCAAGACGAAATTCTCGCGTCGCGCCGCGGGCGAACACGGCCACGAGCAAGTCGTCGCGGCCAACGCCGACGCGCTCCTCATCCTCGTCGGTCTCGAACGCGATCCCAACCTCCGAAAGATCGAGCGCTACCTCGCCGTCGCCCGACAGAGCGGCGCCGAGCCGGTCGTCATCCTCAACAAATGCGATCTTCATCCCGACCCCGCTGCGGCGGTCGCCTCGGTGAAGGCCGTCTCAGGCGGCGCCGCCGTCCTCGCCCTCAGTGCCACCGAAGGCACCGGATGCCGCGCGCTCGCACCCTGGCTCAAGCGCGGACGCACCGTCGCACTCCTCGGCCCCTCCGGCGCGGGAAAGTCCACGCTCGTCAACCGCCTCATGCGCGAGGAGGTGCAAGACGTCCGCGAGGTGAGGGAAAGTGACTCCAAGGGCCGCCACACGACCACGCGCCGCGAGCTGTTCAGCACGCCCTCCGGGGTCCTGATTATAGATACGCCAGGGCTACGCGAGCTGCAGTTGTGGAAGGCCGACGTCGACGACGCCTTCCCGGACATCGCCGACCTCGCCGTACAGTGTCGCTTCTCGAACTGCGGGCATGAATCCGAGCCCGGCTGCGCGATCCGCGCGGCCCTCGAGTCCGGCACCCTCGCCGCCGAGCGTTGGCAAAGTTATCTCAAACTCGGAGCCGAACGTGCCGAGATGCGTGCCCACCTCGCGGCACGTTCTGACCGCCGTTCGAGAATCGTCTGGAAAAAAGCCTCGGCGGGTCCCCGCCCCCGGTTCAGCCCAAACGCCGATCACGACTAGGGAACGTCTCGGCATCACACCGATTTTCGGACGATTTTCCTGCTCCCCGCCCCGACCTATCGGGTCCACCTCAGTCTGGGCGCACCTTGCCGCATCCGTTCTCTAGTTAGAACACGGAGGGTCTGGATCGGATGGGAGTCGGATGCGAGACTCGCCGTTCGCTTCTCGCCTCCCTCGTAGTTGATTTCAGCGATAGGAATCGAACCCCAAGGCGCGAGGACACCCCGCAGGATTCCTCGCCCGCGTTTCCCCCCCACCGTGGCTCAACCCCTTTTCCAGATGAAACGACCCCAATCTCCCCTCGTGACTGCACTGCCATCGATCGTCGCCCTGCTGCTGGCGTCCCTTTTCACCGCCGCTGCCGTCGCCGCTCCGTCCGGAGGACCCTACGGACCTCAGGCCTGCGATTATGCCCTGCCAAAGGTCAGCGGGCGAATCTACTTCGTCGCACCCGACGCACGCGCCGGAGCTTCGGGCGATTCCCTCGCCGCACCGTGCAGCCTGGAGTCCGCCATCGACCGCGTAGTCACCGGCGACGCCATCGTGATGCGCGGCGGTGTGTACAGGACAGGCAACCTGGAGGTGAACCAGGGAATTCTGATTCAAGCTTATGGGACCGAGCATCCCGTCATCAACGGATCCCTCGTCGCCACCCACTGGATCGCGCAAAAGAACGGGCTCTGGCGCATGAAATGGGCCCACCTCTTTCCCGGCAAGCCTGCGGACTGGTGGAGACGCGAGAGCGTGGGGCGCACCACGCCTCCCTACCGTTTCAACATGGACATGGTTTTTGTCGACGGCCGGCCGCTGCACTCGGTCGGCTGGGAGGGAGAGCTGGATGACTCCAGTTTCTATATCGATTACGGCACGGGCGACGTCTACCTCGCGGCCGATCCCTCGAAGCATGTCATTGAGATCACCGCGCACGACGGCGGACTGATCCGGACAATCAAACCCTGCCACGGCAAGGCGTCCGACGGGAAGGGGCTGCGGTTGCGCGGAATCGCCTTCACCCAGTTTGCCTACCGCGCCCTCGAGATCGAAGGCCACGAACCCGAGGGCCCGGCGAACCCGTCCACCTACGGCAAGGACGTCGTCGGCTCGCTTTTGGAAAACGTCTCGATCACACAGTGTTCCCGCGTCGGAGCCTACCTTCGAGGCGACGATCTGGTCGTGCGCAACTGCCTGGTGAGCGACACCACGACCGAGGGGCTCTACATCCTCGCCTCAAGCAACTGCCTGATCGAACGCAACATCGTTCGGCGCAATAACGTCGACAACATGCAGGGCTATTTCCCCTGCGCCATCAAGATCTTCAACCAGACGCACAACGTCGTCTGCCGCGACAATCTCATCATCGATCAGCGTCATTCGAACGGCATCTGGTACGACGTGGGCAACGTCGACGGCGTGGTCGTCGACAACTGGTTCGAGGGGGCTCAGACCGGCTTCTTCTTCGAGATTTCAAAGGGCGCGACCTGCGTTGGAAACGTCTTCGTGGATTGCGACGAAGGTGTGAAGGTCCTCAACAGCTGCCGCGTCCAGGTGTACCAGAACACCTTCATCAACAGCCCCGCCACCTTCGACCGCACCGAACGCAACGCGGTCGGGGACCACTTCGGCTGGCACCCCAGCACCGGCCCCGGCGTCGACCAGCGCGTGGGACATGTCTTTGTCGGCAATCTCTTCGTCACACGTGCTCCGTTTTCCGATCCGGTCCTGCGAATCCGTCAATCGGCGCTCGTGAACGCGAAGCTGCGCGACCAGCAGATGAGTCGCGTCGACGGCAACCTCTACGTCAGGGAGGGTCACCCGCAGACGACGGCGTTCGAATGGGGACCGGCCGATGGCGACAACCTGTCCATCCCCTACGCCTCACTCGCGGCTCTACGGGCCGCTCGCCCAGAATTGGAGGCTCACGGTCGTTCGCTCGAGCTAAAGACGGGCTGTTTTCTGCGTTCCTGGGAGCTCGAGGATTACCACCCTCTCGCACGCCTGATGCCCCAGTCGATGACCCGGCATCCCGCGGATTTCATCCCCAAGGCTGCGCTGAAACTGCTCGGCCTCACGACTGCCGACGGGCTCTGCCCAGGAGCCTATCCGGTCGTGAACACCCATTGAGTCGGACCGCACGTCGGCTTCTCATTTCGAATTCCAGGTCATCGCCACAAGAAACGGGGTATGCTCGGCGGGTTGGGGACAACCCGCCCTGCCAAAATGTGACCAACTGAATGTCGGTTTTGGAACGTGGAATCCGCCTTCTTTTCGGTGGGGCGGGATTATTCCTAATCCGCCGCCCCTCGCCAACCGCGGCGGGCTTCATGCAGACCACCCCAGGCGCGACCGACATCAGGGGCGTGCCCGGCGGGTTAGGGACAACCCGCCCCACCCAAATGCGACCAGCTGCATGTCGGTTGAGGGACGTGGAATCCGCCTTCGTCGATCTGCAACTCCCTGACGGCGCCGCGCCTGTCGCGGTCTTTCCACTACACAGGGCCTCCCCGTGGATCACCTCCGCCACGCCACACCGACCACCACACTGCGTCCGGCTCCGGGGAGAAACAGCGCGGTCGCCGCCGGGACTCGCGCGATGTCCAGCACGCCCGCCGTGCTCGCAATCCAGCGTCGCCCGAGGACGTTGTCCATCTGCGCAAAACAGCTCCACCCTCTCCCCCACCGGCGTCCCACCCGCAGGCTCGCAATCGCCTGTCCTCCGTACCCGAGCCGCCCCGCATGGTCTGCGAGCGTCCGCCCCGCCGTCCAGTCACACGCCACGGCGCCAAATAGCCCCCCGTCGTCGTAACTCAGCTCCACCCGTCCCTGATGCGGGGGGAGCCCCGCGAGGCGCCCATTCCCGTAGACTGGATCCCCCGAAAATGTGCACCGTGTCGTCATTGCCGTCGCCTCAAGGCTGACCCTGCGGCGGCCCGCGAGCACCCGCCACCTCAACGAAGCCTCCGCACCCTCGTGCAGGGTCGGTCCCGCATTGACCGCCCCGCGTGGAAGTCCGTTCGCGTCGGCCAGGCGCAAAATCTCGTTGTCCCAGTTTCCCCGATACAGGCAGAGATCCCAGTCCAGCCTGCCTCTCGTCCCGCGGAGGCCCCCTTCCCAGGTGCGCGCAGTCTGGGTCTTCAGTCCGACGCTCCTGCGCGCAAGCGCCGGCGCCGTCCCTGTCACAATCAACAGGTCGTCAAAGGTCGGCGGTTCCGCGCTCTGCGCCCAGTCCACGTAGAGGGCAGCGCCGCGCCAGGGTGCCCAGGACACCCGGCCGTGCGCAAGGCCCCGACCGTCGCTCCAACGCCGTGTCGTCGGCGCCACGCCCGTCGGCTCCACCATCCGGTCGTCGATGTCGCGACGCGCAGCCAACCAGTTGCCACCCA
>JAJXVO010000388.1 GCA_021782105.1 bacterium | reverse complement strand
GGCCGACGCGATGCTCGGCGACGGCGACCAGGCCTACGCGTATTACCGCGCCTTCATGCCGTCGGCCTACAACGACCGTGCTGAACTGCGGGAGATCGAGCCCTACGTGCATTGCCAGACCACCTACGCGACGTGCAACCGCAATGCGGGCAAGTCGCGCGTGCCCTGGCTGTCGGGCACCGCCTCCTGGAGCCATCACACCGCCCTTCAGTGGATCCTCGGAATCCGACCCGAAATCGACGGTCTCCGGATCGATCCCTGCATTCCAAAGTCCTGGCCGGGATTCCGTGTGACGCGGGTGTTCCGAGGCAAGACAGTGCACATCGAGGTAAAGAACCCCACCGGCGTCTGCCGGGGCGTGGTGCGCCTCAGGATCGGACGGAAGTCGGTCGAGGGAAACCTCCTTCCGATCGATCTTCTGGAGGACGGCGTCAAGGTCGTTGCCGAGCTGGGCTGAGACCCTGTTTTTGGGGAAGTCTTTTGCGGCGCCCGAGTTCCGGGCGCCGCCGTGCCTGGGTCACGGACGGTGGCGGCTTGGCGGAACGGCCGGCCATGCACGTTTTGTCCATCCCTTTTCCATCAATGTCTATTCAGTCGCCGGCTGCTTTTTGAGATGATGCCTGCGCCCAGTTTCCCGGTCACCCCCATCGGCCCAGGCCCTTCATATCCATGATCCGTCAAGATGTCCTCCTCATCGCCAGCGGCGATCTGCGCGAGTCGGCAAACCAAACGTGTTGGGCGGCCCAGGCTGCCATGGAAAAGAAACTCGAGGTCGCGCTCGGCAAATTCGGCGCGCGTCTCGTGCGTGCCCACGGATACAGCCGCAAGCGGAAGCATGGGTTCATCGGTTCGCAGAAGGAGGGCATGGAGGTGTTTGCCGGAATCGATCCCGACTGTCCGCTGATCGTCGCGGAGAGCGTCTGGCAGTATTCGCATCACATTTTGCATGGGCTCATCAGCCACCGCGGTCCCATCCTTACGGTGGCGAACTGGTCGGGCACCTGGCCGGGTCTGGTCGGCATGCTCAACCTCAACGGTTCGCTCACGAAGGCGGGCGTGGCGTATTCGACACTCTGGAGCGAGGATTTCACCGACGCATTTTTTCTGCGGGGGCTCGAGCGGTGGCTTTCGACGGGGATCGTTAAACATCCCACGACACACGTGCGCTCGCTCGACCGCATCTCTGTGCCGCCCTCGGTGAAGGCCGCCGCAGCGCAGCTCGCGGAAGAATTTCGCTCGAAGAAGGCGATCATGGGAGTCTTCGACGAGGGATGCATGGGCATGTACAACGCCATCATCCCGGACGAGCTGTTGTTCTCCACGGGAGTCTACAAGGAGCGCCTCTCCCAGTCCGCGCTGTATTACGAGGCGACGCAGGTGTCCGAGGAGGACGCGCGAGGCGTCTTCGAGTGGCTCAGAAAAAAGGGAATGCGCTTTCACCTGGGATCCGATGAAGCCACCGAGCTCACGGAAAATCAGATCCTCTGGCAGTGCCGCACCTACATCGCCGCGCTTCGAATCGCCGACACCTTTGGTTGCGACACGATCGGCATCCAATATCAGCAGGGTCTCAAGGATCTCCTGCCCGCCTCGGATCTTGCCGAGGGACTTCTCAACAACTCCGACCGGCCTCCGGTTCGGACGCGCGAGGGCCGCCTGATCCGCGCGGGGCGTCCGCTTCCCCATTTCAACGAGGTCGACGAGTGTTCGGGCCTCGATGGCCTGCTCACGAACCGGGTGCACCGCGCCCTTGGCCAGCCCGTGGAGACGACCCTTCACGACCTGCGTTGGGGCGATGCCGATCGCAGCGGCACCACCGACGCGTACGTGTGGGTCTTCCTGATCTCCGGCAGCGCGCCTCCCGCGCACCACATAGGCGGCTATCGCGGCACCGAGTCGCTGCGCCAGCCCCCGATGTACTTCCGTCTCGGCGGCGGCACGGTGTGCGGCATCGCCAAACCCGGCGAAATCGTCTGGAGCCGGATCTTCGTGCAATCGGGCAAGCTCCGCATGGATTTGGGACGCGCCAAAGTCGTGGAACTTCCCGCCGAGGAGACCGAACGCCGCTGGCGCGAAACCACCCGCCAGTGGCCCATCATGCACGCGGTCACGTACGGCGTTTCCCGCGACCAGATGATGGCCCGGCACAAGGCGAACCATATCCAGGTCGCGTACGCCAAAGACGCGGAGGCCGCCGATCTCGCACTTCTGACGAAGGCGGCGCTCGCCCGCGAGTTGGGCATCGACGTCAGCCTGTGCGGCACCCGCGCCGACGGCCGGCCGTTCTGATCGTTTCGGCAACGCCAACCCCGCCCAAACCGATCCCATGCCCGACGCTGCAGCGCTCGCGTCCGATCTCCTGCAGCTGTCGCGCGACCTCGGTCGCGAGGACCGTTCGCTCGCCATTCTCGGGGAGGGCAATGCTTCCGCCAGGATTTCCGGGGACGAGTTTTGGGTGAAGGCCAGCGGCCATTCGCTCGCCACGCTGGAGCATGCGGGTCTGGCCCGTTGCCGGGTGCAGGGATTGCTGGCCCTGCTGAAGGGGCGCGCTCCATCGGATGCCCGCGTCGAGACTGCGCTGCTCGATTCCCGCGTGGATGCATCGGCGCCCAAGCCCTCGGTTGAATCCATGGTTCACGCGTGGCTGCTCACGCTCCCGGGCGTGTCCTTTGTGGGGCACACCCATCCGGTGGCGGTGAACGCGGTGCTGTGCTCGCCCAAGGCGGGGCTTTTTGCGCGACGCAGGATGTTTC
>JAJXVO010000387.1 GCA_021782105.1 bacterium | reverse complement strand
CCTGATCGAGAGGATATCGGTCGCGAGTGCGGACCAGCGCGCGGGTCGCGCGGGCCGGACGGCTCCGGGAGTCTGCGTGCGGCTTTGGACGGAGCGCGAGCATGCGCAGCGTCCGCGGCAGGAGCTACCGGAGGTCAAGCGGCTCGATTTGTCGGAGGTGGTGCTGACCCTCAAGGCGAGCGGGATCGAGGACCTGCTCGAGTTTCCCTGGCTGGAGAAGCCTGATCCGCGCGCTGTGGAGCGTGCCGAGGGACTGCTCTTGGATCTGGGTGCTTTGGCGAGGCCCGCCGGGAATGCGCACTCCTTCATCACCGACGTGGGCCGGCGCATGCTTCGCTTCCCGGTGCATCCGCGCTACGCGAGGATGTTCCTCGAGGCGGACCGACGCGGCTGCGTGCGGCCGGTGGCACTGATGGCGGCGCTCACGCAGGGGAGAAACTTCCTCCTGCGGGGCGTGCCCAAGGAAGTGGAGCGGGCGCGCGAAGACCTGCTCGGCGAGGAGCACGAGAGCGATTTCTTTCTGTTGATGCGGGCGTGGCGGTACGCGGACAAGAACCAGTACAACCTGGACGCGTGCCGGCGGCTGGGGATTCACTCGCAGGCGGCCCGTCAGGTGGGGCCGCTGTTCGAGCAGTTCCTGGAGATCGCCGAGAAGGAGGGGCTTACCGTCTCGGAGGGCCGCGTGGACGGGGTGGAGGTTCGCAAATGCGTGCTCGCCGGATTCTCGGATCATCTGGCGCACCGCCTCGACGAGGGAACGCTGCGATGCGACGTCGTGCACGGGCGCCGAGGCGTGCTGGCGCGCGAAAGCTCGGTCCACTCGGCGCCGCTGTTTGTCGCGACGGAGATCAGCGAGGTCGAGGGCAGGGGAGGCGAGATCAACGTGCTGCTGAGCCTTGCCACCGCGATCGAGGAAGCCTGGCTCAAGGAGCTTTTCCCCGGCGACCTGGTGGCGGTGCGCGGCGTCGTGTACGACGAGCAGGCGAAGCGGGTGGTGGCCCGGCGGGAAAAGCGCTTCCGCGACCTCGTGCTCGAGGCAAAGTCGAGCGCCGAAGACGTGCCGCTGTCGGAGGCGGCCGCGATGCTCACGCGGGAGGTCACAGCAGGACGGATACGGATCGAGGCCTGGAACGAGGACGTCGAGCAGTGGATCGTGCGCGTGAACCGGCTCGCCGAATGGTTTCCTGAACTCGAGGTGAACGTGCTCACCGAGGCTGATCGCGCCACGCTCGTGGAGCAGATCTGCTACGGTGAGACGAGTGCGCGAGGTGTGCGGGAGAAGGAGGTCATGCCAATCCTTCGGGACTGGCTCACGGCCGAGCAGCTCGCGGCGCTCGACAGCTACCTACCCGAGCGGCTCACGATGGCCAACGGCCGTCGCGCTAAGCTCGCCTACCACCCGGACGGCCCTCCGGTGCTCAGTGCGCGGATACAGGAACTCTACGGTGTCGACGGGCGCTTTGCGATCGGACACGGGCGCGTGCCCGTGAAGATCGAGGTACTCGCGCCCAACCACCGACCTATCCAGGTCACCGAGGACCTCACGAGTTTCTGGAGCGAAATGTATCCGAAAGTGAAGGCCGAGCTCTCCCGCCGGTATCCCCGTCACGAGTGGCGCTAAAGGAGCGGTGGTGGTGGCCGTTCAATCGACGATCATCACCTGGTCGCCGGGCCGGACCGAGTCGTAGAGTTCGAGAATGTCGAGATTGCGCATCAGCACGCACCCCGCGCTGAGGGCCTCGCCGATGCGGTGCTCGTGGTTGGTTCCGTGCAGGTAGATGTAGCGGTCGTAGGTGTCGACCTCCCCGCCGCGGTTCACCCCGGGCTCCAGACCGCGCAGCCAGAGGATGCGGCTCGTGATGAGGTTGGCCTCCTCCTCGGCCCCGTGAATCTCGCTAAAATGCTGCCCCGTGGGGATGCGCGAACGGAAAACCATGCCCGGAGGCTGCCCCCCCCCAATACGTTCGGCGATTTCGTGCAGGCCGCGGGGGGTGCCAAGCGAACCCTTGATATTGGACGGCGGACGCCTGGAAGTGGAGATGGGATAGGCTTTTACTAGCGATGAATTGCGAAAAAACTGCAGGGTGTGCGTGGCGATGCGCACGTAAAGGAGCCGTTCTGTGGGCTTGATACCGAGGCCATCACAAGTTTTGGTGACCCATTCGACAGGTGAACTTATGAGCAATGCATCGTCCTTCACAGTAGGCATCGTCGGTGCGACGGGTGCCGTCGGTCAAGAACTGCTGCAACTGGTGCACGAGCGGGCCTTCCCGTTCGCGCAGTTGCGGCTCTTTGCGTCGGCGCGTTCGGCCGGCAAAAAGGTGACGGTTGCGGGGAAAACCTACACGGTCGAGGAGGCGAAGCCTGGAGTGTTTACCGATGTCGACGTGGCGTTTTTCGCCGCGGGCGGCTCGGTCACCCGGGCGCTGGCTCCCGACGCCATCAAGGCCGGCTGCCTCGTGATCGACAAAAGCTCGGCCTTCCGCATGGACCCGGAGGTGCCGCTGGTGATTCCCGAGATCAATCCGCAGGATCTGCGCAGGCACAAGGGGCTGATCGCCAACCCGAATTGCTCTACCGCCGTCACGCTCATGGCGCTTTGGCCGCTCCACAAGGCCTTCGGCCTGAAACGTTATTTTGCGGCCACCTACCAGTCCGTGTCCGGCACCGGTGCCGAGGCCGTGCGCGAGCTCGACGACCAGGTGCGCGCGGTCGTCACCGGGCAGCCGATCGTCAAGAAAGTCTATTCCTACCAGA
>JAJXVO010000103.1 GCA_021782105.1 bacterium | reverse complement strand
GCCGCCGCCGCCGGGACCGTCGGCCAGGTCCGGCGCGATCCGATGGCAATGTTACCATTCTGTGGATACAACATGGCCGATTATTTCGGCCACTGGCTGGGCATGCAGAAGCGTGTCAAACACCTCCCCGCCATCTTTCACGTCAACTGGTTCCGCAAGAGCCCCGACGGCAAATTCCTCTGGCCGGGCTTCGGCGACAACATGCGCGTGCTCAAATGGATCGTCGAGCGGGTCCGCGGCCGAGCCGCCGCCACTGAGACGCCCATCGGTTTCGTTCCCAGCTACGGGGATCTGGACTGGTCTGGCGCCGCGTTCAGTCAGGAACAGTTCGACCAGGTGATGTCCATCGACACCGATGCCTGGAACAAGGAGCTCATCGACCAGGAGGTCCTCTTCTTCAACCTCCGCGACCGCATCCCGCGGCAGCTCATCGCCGAACGCCAGCAGCTGATCAGCCGGCTCTGACGAAAGCCCTTCCGTATTCCACCGCGCCCACGCCACCGCGAGGGCGCGGTTTTTTTATGGCCAGCGAAGCCTCCACGCCTACGCTGGCTGCCCTGCTCAACCTCTGGGATCCCGGCCGCTTGCCAAGGATACGGCGCGTTTCCGAAAGTCCCCCGGCTTTGCGCCGCCACCTTCATCCCAACCGAGAATATCCCCATGGCCTTCGTCGCCGCACTCGCACGAGAAAAGCTCCTCATCACCGCCCGCACCCTCCCCGCGGCACCCCAGATCCTGGCCGAGCTGGGCGAGCTGCTTCAGGACGTGAACACGAGCCTCGACGAAATCTCCGACCTGCTCAAACGAGACGCCGCCCTGGCCGCCCGCATCATCCGCATCAGCAACAGCGCCCTTCTGGGCGGCGGCAGCCGCATCGGCTCGGTCGAGGACGCGGTCAACCGCGTCGGTTTCGGCGAAGTCTACCGCCTCGTCGGCCTCGCAACCACCAGCCGCCTCGCCGATCGCGACCTCAAATACTACCAGATCGATGCCGAGCCGCTGCGGCACCACATGCTGTACACCGCGCTGTCCGCCGAGGCCATCGCCAAGGACCTGGGCATGGACGCCCGCAGCGCCTACACCGCCGGCCTGCTCCGCACGCTCGGGATGATGGTCCTCGACCGCGTCGCCAGGGAGCGCCTCCCCGTCTCGGAGTCTTTCAATATCGCCACCTACGACGGCTACGCCGCCTGGGAAGGCAATGTGTTCAGCCTGAGCAATTGCGAGGTCTGCTCGCTCATCCTCGGCGAGTGGAAGTTCCCCCTCGAGATCGTCTCCGCGGTGCGCGAGCACTACCTGATGCGCGAGGCCGATGCCAACGACCCCCTGGCCCGCGTCCTGAACGTCGCCTGCTGGATGGCCGGCCAGGCGCGCATGGGCCTGCCCGGCGAATTGCCCTACTTCGAGCTCAGGCCGCAATTGATCGACCGGATCGGCTGCCCCGAGGACCGGCTCCGCGAACTCGCCGCGAACGTGGCCGTCGAGTTCGATCGCCTCAAGCCCTCGCTCTGACCCGCCGCCCCCACCCGTCACGGGTGAAGATACGCGTGCAGTTCGCGCGCCAGCACGTCGCCAAAGCCGTCCACCTCCCGGATCTGCTCCACGCCCGCCGCGCGAAGTCGGTCGATGTCCCCAAAGCGCGCCATGAGCGCCCCGCGCCGCACCTCGCCCAGACCCGGGAAATCGTCGAGCACCGACTCGCGGATCTTTTTCGAGCGAAGGTCCGCGTTGTACGTGTTGGCAAACCGATGCGCCTCGTCGCGCAGGCGCTGAAGCAGTCGCAGGCCCGGACTCGACGGCGGCAGGTTCAGCGGCGCCCTCTCGTCGGGAAAGATGATCGTCTCGTGCTTTTTCGCCAGACCCACGAGCGCCGGCGGCTCGAGGCCCAGCGCCACGAAGGCCTTCAACGCCGCGCCGATCTGCCCGCGCCCGCCGTCGATGACGACCAGTTCGGGCATCGCCTTCCCTTCCCCGGCCAGGCGCGAATACCTCCGCCCCACCACCTCCTCCATCGCCCTGAAATCGTCGTTCCCGATGAAACTCTGTATCCGAAATCTCCGATACTCCTTCTTGTCGGGCCGCCCGTCCTCGAACCGCACCATCGACGCCACCACGAAGGTCCCAGAGATGTGCGAGATGTCGAAGCACTCCATTGTCCTGGGCGGATGCCTCAGCCCGAGCGCCCCCGCAATCTCGGCCATCGCCGCCTCGTCCGTGACCACCACGGGATGGTGCCGCTCGAATTTCCGAGTCCGCTCGATGGTCGTCTCGAGCGCGAAGACCGCGTCCCGCAGCTCGGCCGCACGCTCGAACTCGTGTTTCGCCGCCGCTTTCGCCATCTCGGAGCGCAGCCCCTCCAGCCACTCACGGGACTTTCCCTCGAGGAAGGTGCAGGCCTGCTCCACGCGCCCCCGATAGTCCTCCGGCGTCACCACATTTTCGTGACCGTAGATCTCCGCCCGCACGTCGTCGTAGAGCTGCCAGCGCCCGTCCTCGAGCCGCTGGGGCGTCGCGTCGCCCAGCAGCACTCCGAACTTCTGGCGCAGCTGCGAGAGCGTCCTGCGCAGCGGACCGCTGTGCGGATAGGGTCCGAAATAGCGCGAGCGGTCGTCCTTGCGCAGCCGCGTGATCCGGAACCGCGGCAGCACCTCGCCCAGGTCCACGCGCACCAGCGGGAAGCGTTTGTCGTCGATGAAATCCGTGTTGTACTTCGGCTTGTACTGCTTGATCAGTCTGCCCTCCAACAGTAGCGCCTCGGGCTCGGAGTTCACCTCAAGCAGCTCAAAATCGGAGATCAGCTCGATCAGCGCCCGGATCTTCGGAGTCGAGCTGAACGCCCGCGAGGGCATGAAATACGACGAGACCCGCTTCCTGAGATTCTTGGCCTTGCCCACGTACAGGATGCGCCCCAGGCGATCCTTCATCAGGTACACGCCCGGCCGCTCAGGCAGCGCCTGCAACTTATCTGCAAGGGAATTACGTAGATCGTTATGTCGACCGCCTGCTGGCATTTTTCATCCTTTCTTCTACTGTGAGCGAACGTACGCATGGTTTCAACTGACACATCGCCGAAGACGGCAGGACACAAGCGGGTCTCCCAGCTCCATTTCGAGCTGCTGACGCTCGGCGACGAGTTGCTGCTCGGGCTGACCGCGAACTCGCATTTGACGTTCATCGGGCAACAGTTGGGCCTGCATGGAGCCATGCTGAGGCGGAACGTGACGCTCACCGACGACGCCGACGACATCTCCGCCCAGTTCGCCGAGAGCTGGAGCCGGGCCGACGTGGTCATCACGACCGGCGGACTCGGGCCGACCTGCGACGACCGCACACGCGAGGCCATCGCTGCGGTGCTGGGCCAGAAGCTCGTGTTCGACCCTGAAATCGAGAAGACCATCGCGGACCGCTTCAAGAAAATCGGCCGTCCGATGACGCCGAACAATCTCAAGCAGGCCTACAGGTTCGAGAAGGGCGAGGTGCTGGCCAACGCGAACGGCACGGCTCCGGGCCTGTGGGTCGAGCAGAACGGCAGGGTACTGTGCATGCTCCCCGGTCCTCCCAACGAGCTCCAGCCGCTGTTTCTTGAGCAGATCGTTCCGCGCCTCGCCAAGCTCGGGCTGCTGCAGGCGCGGGAAGCCTTCGTCCAGGTGCGAGCCGCCGGCATCGGGGAAAGTTCGCTCGAGCACAAGCTCCAGCCCATTTTCGACCAGCACAGCGAGGGCCTGAGCATTGCCTTTTGCGCACACGCGGGACACGTCGACGTGAGGCTGAGTTCGCCGACGGGCACCTTGCCCGATGCGACGCTCCAGCAGATCGCCGCCGAATGCGCGTTCGTCCTGGGCGACGACTTCGTCTGTTTCGGGCACAACTCGCTCGCCGAGATCTGCGCCTCGATGCTGCGTTCCTCGGATCTCCTGCTCGCCGCGGCGGAGTCCGCCACGGGCGGGCTGCTGGCGGACGCGTTCACCAACATCTCCGGAGCCTCCAAGTTCTTCGCCGGCGGGTGCGTGTGTTATTCAAACGAATCGAAGACCCAGCTGCTCGACATCCCCGAGGAGATCATGATGCAACATGGCTCGGTGAGTGCCGAGACGGCCGCGGCGATGGCGACGGGCGCCGCGGAAAAGCTCGGAGCCGATTACGGTCTGGCGATCACCGGCTTCGCCGGCCCCTGCGGAGGCGACCAGCAAAATCCAGTCGGGACGATCTACATCGCCCTGTACACGCCGCGCGGCACGTGGTCCAAGCGCCTGAACTACCCGGGGCCCCGCCTCGCGGTCAAACAGCGCGCCGTCAATGCGGCGCTCGACTGGCTTCGCCGCGAACTCATTCGCGGCCAGACCGGCTGCGGAGCCGGAGGCTGCGGGCTGGGCCGGTAAACGCCCCGCGATCGGCGCGGAACGTCATCGCCCCGGATGTGCTCCCCCGAAAGAGGCGGGCTCAGCCCAGCAGATTGCGCAGCGCGGTGAGGTATTTGTCCTTGGTGCGCTCGATGATTTCGACGGGCAGCGAGGGCGCGGGCGGCTGCTGGTTCCACTTGATCGCCAGAAGGTGGTCGCGCACGAACTGCTTGTCGTAGCTCGGGGGCGACTGGTTCGGCGCGTAGCTCTCGGCCGGCCAGTAACGCGAGGAATCGGGCGTGAGCACCTCGTCGATGAGATACAGTTTCCCGGACTCGTCGGTGCCGAACTCGAACTTCGTGTCGGCGAGGATCATGCCCGCCTTCGCGGCGCGGTCATGGCCGAGATGATACAGGGAAAGGCTGGCGCGGCGGACCTGCTCGTAGAGGTCGGCGCCGACGATCGCGGCGCCCTGGGTGTCGTTGATCGGCTCGTCGTGCTGACCCTTTGGTGCCTTCGTCGTGGGCGTGAACAGCGGGACGGGCAGACGGTCGGCCTGGCGCAGGCCCAGGGGAAGCTTGATGCCGCAGACCTCGCCCGACTTCTGATAGCTGCTCCAGCCGCTGCCCACGAGATAACCGCGCACGATGCACTCGATGGCGAGGGGCTTGAGCTTCCGCACGACCATGCTGCGCAGCTGGATGTCGGGATCGGTGATCCCGCGGCGGTTCATCTCGCCGATCTGGTCGGGAAAGAGATGGTTGGGGAGCAGCCCCTTGGCCAGGTCGAACCAGAACAGGCTGATCTGGGTTAGGATGATGCCCTTGCCCGGGATGCCGTCGGGGAGAATGACGTCGAACGCGGAGAGGCGGTCGGAGGCGGTGAGCAGGAGAGCGTCGCCGAGGTCGAAGATTTCACGGACTTTGCCGGAGGCGATCTTTGGGAAGGGGAGACCGTCGACGGAAGTGACTGCCTTGGCGGGAAGGGAAGCTGAGATGGAGGCGAAGTTCATGGTTGGGAAGGGAAACGATGGGGTGACAATGGGGCGAGAGTTGGGGGAAAAAAACAAGCGCGGCGGGCTAAAGTTTTCAATCCCTAGCGGTGGTCGTGAGAGAAGAAAGGAGGGCTGATGGGTGAAAAAAACGCTTGCCCGAGGCGCCCCCCCCCGTAGGTTGCCCCCTCATTTGTCCGGGTCCCCATCGTCTAGCCCGGTTAGGACACCACCCTTTCACGGTGAGAACCGGGGTTCGAATCCCCGTGGGGACGCCAATTTCAGAAAAGCCCGAGACTCGAATGAGTTCCGGGCTTTTTGATTTTCTGGAATGATCCCACTGGCAACGGGACTGGCAACAGGTCCAACTCCACGCGGGGGCGGCAAATATCTGGAACTCACTGAGTCTACTTTTGCGCGTTGCGGGCCCTACTCCAAGAGACTCCCGGACCGATCGCGACTGCAACGTCACCCAAAGTAACAGGCCATTGATTTTGGCTAGTTCGTTCTCGCCGTCTGGAATTCCGACACCAATCGAATTTCCACAATCTTGATCGACTTGCGCTCAGCCACTCAATAGGGGCTCCGAAGCCGATATCCGAGGACATCCAGCAAATTGTCCCGGATGATTGTTTCCAGTTTCTTCGGTTCATCGCGAACCGAAATATACGCAGCCATTCATCCATCGCACCGCGACATGCCCTTTCGGCAGTCGCATCATCCTAGCTCCAGCTGGTGACCATGAATTCTGAACTCGACACGACTAGCTCACCCCGTGTTCGTCACCGACGGTGACCAGCACCAGGTACAGCGCCCACGCTGGCGCCGAGGCTTTCACAAGATAGTTTCCACGGACCAACCGGTGGTCCACCCAGCTAAACTGGCGCGGCACGCGCCGCACCCGATCTGTCGCGATGATGTGTTTTCCCATAGGTGGGCCGCGGCACGTCGGTGCCCAATACGGCCCGCCCCCGGGAGTGCAGACACCGGGTCATCTGCGCGATGTCGTCTTGTAACGCACTGCCCGCGAGATGGGAGATAAGTCCCACGAACAAAGGCGATTGCCCGGTTAAGGCGTCTTGTAACGCATCGTAATCGTCCTGTTCCGCTTTACCCTTCCCCGTAGCAACTTGCGTGATCGAGCGATCTTGTAACGCATCACAACCCTTCCGCTTTGAGTTGCGCCAGTACCCGGGGTTCGCTTTGCGCCACACCTGCACGCGCGCCACGTTCTCGGCTCCACGGAAGTAGTCCTCGTTACCCGGCTGCTTGAGCCACCGCCGCTGGCTGTCCGCCTTGCGGGCATCCCGACACGGAGCCTTCCGGCAGTACCGCTGCCGACCGCGATTGCGCGCGTCGACCTTGAAGAACTCTCCGCAATGCTGGCACTTGCACGATCCGCTCGGATGCATCGCCGACCAGCCTCGCGGCTCCCCCAGCCATCGGCCATCCCTTCCATCTGCGTACCCATTCCTTCACTACGGCCGGGAAGAAAAACCACCCACTCAAGAAGACCTCTTGTCTATCTTACTCGAAGAAAATCCACCGAAGAAAAGGTGGATTCTTATCCGCCAGTTTATGACGACTTCCTACTCGCCGCTGACAAGCAGACCCAGAAGTCTTTCTCTGCAATGATTGGATCGACGCCAAGCGACTGCTGGCACTGACGAAAGAACAGCTCGCGCTCCTCGGCTGGAAGGGTTGCAAAGGTGCTCATTTCTGTTTGCCGGCTGCGATGGACCGAAGGTACGGATGAAGCCAGGCCGGGGCGCAAGCCAGATCCTTCAGTAGGCGCATGCGGTCCACCTTTGAGAGTATATTTTGAAGATGGGAAATACGGTCGTCCGTGATGTGGTCCCTGCCCAGGTGCCGCAACGCAGCAATGACCAGGCCGCTCGGCCGACCCGCGGCCGCAACGTTCCGCGGCGTCGTGGGCCGCAGTTCGATGACCATTTTACCGAGCCGAACCTTGCGCGCCCGCCCGCTGGTAAAAAAGACAACCCTGGCCGGCACCTGCTCGGATAGTCCCAGCAGGTTGGCCGCGTAGGCACCCGAGGGCTGTAGCTTGACCTGCTCACTGTCAGAGATGGCTTTTGCCACCGCATCAATGGAGGGCGCCACCTCGCCGAGAAGCGGGTGCTTTTGAGGAAATTGATAGAGCCCCCGGGCGATACGACGGATCACCCCCTGCTTGGTCAGCCGGTGAAGCGATATATCCACCGCTCCCCGACTCCCAAGGTCCAGGAAGTCAGTGGGCGTGAAAACCGTGCCCCGACCCCATCCGTGAATCCTTCGGCTGAGCACCTTTTCGATGGACTGGGGAGTGTCTGCCATATTTTTTGTAAGAAAAACAGGGCTTTATTTCTTACAATAACAACCCGATTGCAAGTTTTTGTTTCCTCGCTGTGCTACGTGGCGCTGCACCCCGCACACTATCGGCCAGTGTCCGTTCTAGCCTAGTTACTCAAATGCCCGTCTGTTTTGGATCAGTTAATTTTGTTCGGCCAACGACTAAACGGCATTGATCTGTTACTGCCAATTGCAACGGACACCGTTGAGTGCTCGCCTATCCAGCCAGGGATACCGGGCGCAGGAATTCGCGGAACTCCTCACAGGGCGTACCGCAGCGCAGCTCATTTCTCGGTTTCAGCGGATCCTCGCGGGGTAGCTGGGACGCAGCCACTCTGCGCAAGAGGTGAAAGGAAAAACATGACCCCGGCTGTCTTTTGTTTCCCGACTTCGTGTGCATGCACGTCTGGCTAGAGTGCCTTTGATGGGTCAGCCGGAAGAGCTCCAAACCTCAATGTCTGTTGTGGTCCAGACCGTTCGCGAGGCGGGGCGGTCGATGCGGGTCAGGTCGCGCGGACGGCCGTGCCGAGCCATTTCACCATCTTCGGATCCCGATGATCGAAGAACGCCGATTGCTTCATATCCAACGTGGCAATGGCGGCCATGTCCTCGGCGCTGAGTTCGAAATCGAAGGTCGCGAAATTCTCGGCCATACGCTCCTTCCTCACCGACTTGGGAATCGCAACCACGCCGCGCTGCGTGAGCCAGCGGAGGATCACCTGCGCGATCGTCATCCCGTGTTTCGCGCCGATCGAACCGAGGAGCTCGTTCTTGAAGATGTCGTTCCTGCCCTCGGCGAAGGGGCCCCACGACTCGATCTGGACCTCGTTCTCCCGCAGGAACTGCTGCGTCTCCACCTGCTGGTGGAAGGGATGGGTCTCGATCTGGTTCACCGCGGGCTTCACCTCGTTGTGCAGCATTAGGTCCATGATGCGATCGGGATGGAAATTGCTCACGCCGATGGCTCGTATTCGTTTTTCGCGATACAACTCCTCCATCGCTCGCCAGGCGCCATAGACGTCGCCATACGGCTGGTGGATGAGGTAGAGGTCGAGGTAGTCCAGGTGGAGCCTCTGCATGGAGCGCTCGAAAGCCCGTTTCGTTCGCTCGTAGCCGGCGTCCGCCAGCCACAGCTTCGTCGTGATGAAGAGCTGGTCCCGGGCGATTCCGCTTTGACGGATCGCTCGACCGACCGCCGCTTCGTTGCCGTAGGAGGCGGCCGTGTCGATCAGCCGGTAGCCGACCTCGAAGGCGTCCGACACGCTGCGCTCGCATTCGTTCAGGTCCGCGACCTGGAAGACGCCGAAGCCCAGGAGGGGCATTTCAACGCCGTTGTTGAGGGTGACAGTTTTCATAGAGTTTCTGTGGTTGAAGGGTTGACCTATCGCGCTCTCGGGCCGGCCGTGGTCGGCTCCCGGAGCGGACGCGAGATGGCGCGCCATTCGGCCGGGGTCGTCCCCTCCCAGGTCCGGAACGCGCGGTAGAACGAATTCGTGTCGTCGTAGCCGACGAGGAAGGCGACCTCGGCGATTTCGATGGAGCCGTCGACGAGATAGTTCCGGGCAAGCTCCCGCCGTGTATCGATGAGAAGCTGTCGAAACGTAAGCCCCGCCTCCGTGATCCGGCGCTGCAGCGTGCGCGCGCTCATGCCCAGCTCCCTCGCCACCATGGTCACGTCCGGACGACTTCCCGACAACAGCCGCCCCAGGATCCATTTCACCTGGTCGCCGATGCCCGGCTTCGTCCGGTTCGCCTGCAGCTGTTTCTCCAGCTGCGGAGCGAGCATCTGCAGCAGCTCCTCGTTGTGGGTGACGAATGGCAGCGCGAGGTCCGCCGCGCGCAACACGATCGCGTCGCGCCGGGAGCGATACTTGATCGGACACCCGAAATAGCCGGCCAAGCCGTCCCCCGGCACCTCCGCCCGCTTCAGCTCGATCCGCTTCGGCGTCACCTGGGATTCGGTTCCCCGACGCCCCAGCTCGATCACCAGCGAAAACACCGCGTCGAGATACAGCGCCGGCGGCGGCTCGTCGCCCGCGAACGGCCAGGCCACCTCGATCCGGAAGCTGTCGCCGTCGTGGGTAAATTGAAACTCCTGGGCCCCGCAGAGCTGCTTGTAGCGGGCCAGCCGCTCGAGCGATTCGCGATACGTTCGAGCATTCAGCGCCGCGAGCAGCGCCGGGTGATACTGATCGCTCCCTGTCCTGCTCATTCCCTTCCACCCCAGCGTCGGGTCCTTGCCCAGCTCCTCGATCGTTCGCCACAACGCGAAGAGCTGCGCCGTGGTTACGAGCCCTTCCCCGCTGTACACCGTCGGTGGAAGGGCGCTGTGCCTCAGGACAGCGGCTGGCGTGAGCCCCATCGCCTTCAGCCGCGTCCAGAAGGAACCGGGGAGCTTTGTGCGGTCCTGCGCGACACCGCTGATTTTGAATCGAACCGTCTTTGCCGTCATAAGCGTGCGGCGACTATAGTCGGTCCGCGGAAAAACGTAATGGCAAACCGCGCCAAATAACCTGCAAGATGCGCCAATTTTCGGAGGGCTGGGCGGTCGGGCGCATGATGTGGGCGAGGATGGAGGACGGTCCGGGAAGCCGCCCGACTCGGGATCGGACAGTGAATAAGTGCTTGGTGCGCTGGAGGAAACCGACGGGCGGGTACACGCTTGGACTTTTCGAAGGACCATGAACCATCACCTCGCCCAGATTAACATCGCACTTGCCCGCGCTCCGCTGGAAAGCGAGGTCATGCGTGGATTCACGAACGCTCTCGACGAGATCAATGCGCTGGCGGAGGCGAGTCCGGGATTCCTGTGGCGCCTCAAGACCGAGGTCGGGCGATGCGACCTCGCTGCGCGTATTTCCCGACCCGCGGGTGATCGTGAACATGTCGCTTTGGGGCGGACGTTCAGGCGCTGAAGGCCTACGTGTATCGTTCGATGCACGGACGGTTCTTCGCCCGCCGAGCGGAATGGTTTGAGCCGATGGATACGCCCCACCTGGCCCTGTGGTGGCTCCCGGAAGGCACGTTGCCGACGATCGAGGACGCGAAGCAGCGACTCACGTCGATCGGAGCGAACGGCGACACCGCCGACGCCTTTACATTTCGATTGACCTTCCCTCCGCCGCGGGAGGCGAAGACGGCTACTTAATCAGGTCGCACCCGGTTTCGTTTCAGGGATCACCGGCCGCTAACCAAGCAGTTCACGATCCCCGGAATATTAGCTGCGTGCCCCCCTGCCCCCCCTTGGCTCCGCCCGATCAACGGAAAGTGGCAGCGTTTCCTATAGGCTCGATCTGCTAATATATATTATAAGGCATTCTATGTAGCGTGACGGGTTTCTGCCATTCGGCCGGGGGCGCTATTCACAGATTCTTTAATATATATAGCATTTGTATACTTGCGCTCACGGCCAGTGGTTTGTGATCGTGGATCCTGCAGTTCGGTTAACCCGCTGCACCAGCTTCACAATCAACCAGCGTGATTTATGCCGTTTATAAGGCAGGCTTTGCGTGTACTTACATCAGCGCATTGGCAGCTATGTACTGCCGCGGTGTTGGCGGTCTCCGTGTCGGCGCAGACATCCGGCACGGCGTTGGTGGCCCACGCACCCACGCTGAATGGCCGCGTCGAGGGCTCGATTCAGCAAATGAGCGCCGAAAGCGTAACGTTGAATGGCTCTGCAAGCGTGACGGGCAACCTGTTGCTGCCGGGCACACCCACCGTGAGGTTGAATGGGAAGCCCGCCTACAATGGCACCCTAGACGGAGCCGGCGGCCTGTCGCCTTCGGATTATCAGGTGACCTTGAACGGAGGTGCTTCGTTGAACCGCGTCATTCGCAGGACGGACCCAGTCTCCTTGGTTCCGGTGGCCGCCCCGCCTCAGCCCACCGGGACGCAGAACGTGAGCCTCAACAAGGCGGGTCAAAGCGTCGGCACCTGGGCCCAACTCCGGAATCTCACGCTCAATGGCAGTATGGGCCAGGTCGCCGTGCCGGCCGGTACCTATGGAGACTTTACCGCCAATGGTGGAAGCGGATTCACCCTGGGTATCGCAGGAGCATCGCAGCCGGCGGTCTACAATTTCCAGCACCTGACTCTCAACGGAAACGCCGTCATCAACGTGGTCGGTCCCGTGGTGGTCACGTTGGCGAATGGCTCCGCATTCAACGGGAGCATGGGCGCAAGCGCGCATCCTGACTGGCTGGTACTCGCCGTCGCTGCGAACGACCTGACCCTCAACGGTGGCGCGTCGCTCTACGGGTATGTAAATGCTCCCGCGGGCGCGGTGACCGTCAATGGAGGCAGTCAGCTCGTCGGTGGACTCACCTCCGGTCGCCTTACTGTGAATGGTAACGGTGTGGTCCGGCTGCGCGACCTCCTGCCGACCCTTTCACTGACATCGCCCCAAGCAGACTCTATTGCCCAGCCTCCCGCGACCATCAGTCTGGAGGCAACGGCGGCCGACTCCGACGGTTGGATCCAGAAAGTCGAATTCTTCTCAGGAACGACCAAGATCGGTGAGGCTGACGGCTCTCCGTTTCAGCTCAGCTGGTCCGGCGTATCGTCGGGAGCCTACTCGCTCACGGCGGTCGCCACGGACAACGCGGGAGGCGTGTCGACTTCGGCGCCCCTCGCGGTGGTCGTCGATGCGCCGCCGGTCGTGAGCCTCTCGTCTCCGGTTTCGGGTTCTACGGTAGTCGCTTCCTCGAGCGTGACTCTCGTGGCGACGGCAATCGATTCCGACGGCTCGGTGGGCAAAGTCGATTTCTACGCCAACTCCGTTCTGGTGGACACGGCGACAGCCGGGCAAGCGTCTTCGTTTTCCTGTGAGCTGGCCTCGGGCCTGGCTCCCGGCGACTACAGCCTGACCGCGGTGGCCACCGACGACCTCGGCCTCACGACCACTTCCGGGCCGGTGTCGGTCCACGTGATACAGCCCCAGCCTCCGTCGCTCGCGTTCGCATCGCTCTCGAGCGGGGCGATCCTCGCCGCGCCCGCGAATGCGACGCTGTCGGTGACGGCCAGCGATTTGAACGGAGGGGCGATCGCCAAGGTGGCCTTTTACCTGGGGAAAACCCTGCTGGGCGAGGTCACGGCGCGGGATG
>JAJXVO010000102.1 GCA_021782105.1 bacterium | reverse complement strand
CGCGAGGGCCAGCCAAAATAGCGGGGCGAGCGCCATCTGGTCACGCATGGGACCGAGGTCCCACGAACCCGTGCGCGCCGCGAGCAGGGAAAAGAATCCAAAGAGCAGAAGCGTTCCGGCGTGCGAAGCGGCCAGATAGAGCCAGCCGGCGGATCGCACTCGTTGGGAAGTCCGATCGAGTGTGATCAGCGCATAACCGCTGAGGGCGAAGAGTTCCCAGGCCAGCAAGAAATGGAGTCCGTTCACATTGACTAGGACGAGACCCATTGTGAACAGAAACAGGCTCCACCACGAACGCCCGGTCCGGGCGGACCGCGGGTGGTCGGCGTCGGCCCAGTATTCGCGACTGAACACGGTGGTGCAGGCGCCGACCACCGCGAGCAACAGAAGAAACAGCGCGCTGAGAGGATCGAGCAGCAGGTGCGCGTGGCTCCCGGCCACGAAAAACGTGCTTCGCCATTCCCAGGTCACACCGCCGAAGTCCGTATTTAAGGCGGCGGCGAAAGCGCAGCCCAGCGAGGCAAGGGTCAGGCCGAGCCAAGTGCGCGGCAAAAAACGTCCGGCGGGCACGCCCGCGAGCGTGCCGACCGCAGCCAGGGAAAGCAGGGGCCCGGCCGTCATGCCTCGGCGTGCAGCGCCGCCGATTTGGCGGCGCCCGACCGCGAGGCGGACGGGCCGATTGGTTTGCCGACGCCCCCGGCCTTCGGCGTCGAAGCGTGGCAGGCGGGTTCGGTGCGCGGGTGGGCCGCGGCGGAGTGCCGACGAATCGCTGGTGCCGCATCCGGACGGGCGCCATCGAACTCCGAGGCAGGGTCTGCGCTCGAGGCGGACCAAAGAAAAACTCCGCAATTCGGGCATACGCCGAAACGTCCGGGATGGATCAGGTCGTGAAGCGTGCCGCCGGGCACCGTGCTCCCACAGTGGCCGCAGCAGGCATCCTGAATGTTGGCGATACTGGGAAGATTCCGCTTAGCGCGGTCGTCGTGGTGGCGCAGCATCGAGAGCGGAAGACGGGCGCGCAGGGCCTCGATTTGAGCGCAAAGAATCTGGCGTTCAGCGCTGTCGAAGGGCAGACGCCGCGCCTCCTGGCTCAGCCAGTTCAATGTGCGGAGCTGGCTCAAGACTTCGGCCGAGTACATAGCAGGAATGACAATGCATCGACAATGCCAGCAGGAGAAGGGTAATAGTTAAGCTATTGAAGATAAGTTTTTTAATCCTATGCCAGTAGATTGGATAGGGACGATTGACGCGTATAATTCCGGTTTTAGCGCAGGAATTGCGCTCGCCGCGTGCAGGAATTGCGCTCAGACTCGTTAGTCATGAACCCGGACAAGATCACGATTGTCGTGTTGGACAGGAATCCGGACGATCTCGCCGCGATTTCGGATCTGCTTTTGGAGGGTGGGTTTCGGGTCTTGCGTGCGTCGTCGGTGGCGCAGGTGGAGCGTTTCGCTGCGCAGCAGTCGGTGAATCTGGTCGTGAAGGGGTTTGAGGCGGACAAAGCCGACCTCGTGGGGCTGATGGGGAAGGTGCGGACGATTTCGAAGGATACGGAATTCATCCTATGCGGGCGGGGTGGCACGATTTCGGCGGCGGTCGATGCGATCCACCAGGGAGCCTGCGACTACCTGTCGAAACCGGTGGATGCGGTGGCGCTGCACGAGTCGGTAAGGCGGGCGTTGGAGCGCCAGTCGCTGGTCGCCGAGGATCCGAGACTGAGGCTCAGCCTGAAGCGCCACAACGATCCGGACGTATTTGTCGGCACGAGCGGACGCATGCGGGAGATAGCGGCCACGATCTCGGAGGTTGCGGCGACGGAGGTGCCGGTCCTCGTATCGGGCGAGAGCGGCACGGGCAAGGAACTGGTGGCTCGGGCGGTGCACGACCGGAGCCGTCGCGCGCAAGGGCCCTTCGTGGCAATCAACTGTGCGGGACTTCCGGATACGCTGATGGAGACCGAGCTGTTTGGGCATGTACGTGGGGCGTTCACGGGCGCGGTCAACGACCGGCCGGGCGCGTTCAGGCTCGCGGAAGGGGGGACTCTTTTTCTCGACGAGATCGGAGACCTTTCGGCGAAGGGCCAGGGGGACCTGCTGCGGGTGTTGGAGGACGGCGAGTACCGTCCGGTCGGCAGTCCCCGGACCGTGCACGCCAATGTCCGCATCGTTGCAGCCACCAATCGGGATCTGGCTGCCTGGTCGAATCTCGGTCGCTTTCGTTCGGATCTGCTTTACCGGCTCAACATCGTCGAATTCCAGCTGCCTCCGCTGCGAGAGCGCCGGGAGGACATTCCGGCCCTGGCGCAATCCTTCAACCTGCACTTCAGCGCGCGTCATTTGCGCAAGCCAAAGCGTTTTTCGGGGGCGTTCATGGAGCGGCTGGCTCGGCACCCCTGGCCCGGCAACATCCGGCAACTTCGAAATCTGATCGAGCGTCTGGTGGTCACGGTGCGGGAGCATGAGATCGGAGAGCAGTACGCGCCTCTCCCACCCCCGGACGCAGGGAACGATTCCGGGGAGGAGCCCCTGCTGTCGGTGCGCAGGGGGATGACCCTGGCGCAGGTGGAGGACGCGTTGATTCGGGCGACGCTCGAGCGGGTGACTCCCCGGCGCGACCAGGCCGCGCGCCTGCTCGGGATCAGCAGGAGGGCGTTGCACTACAAATTGAAGACGCTGGGCGAGGTGCCGTGAACGCCGGCCCGGAGGGGGGATTCGAGCCCCGAAGGGCGGGATTTCGCATTTGCGCGCGAGGGGACAAGCCTTTGTCTGACTGACCTCGCCCAATGAATTTCCTCCGCAAGCTCTTTGGTCTCTCCGAAAACGATCCGTCTCCCGTGTCGCCTGCGCCCAAGGCTCAGCCCGATGAGGTTGCCCTGCCGGAGGTGTCCAAGCTGCCCGACTCGGTCGGCGTGTACGACGCCTACGGACGCGAGCGTCTGATTTCCCGTGAGGAGTGGCGCCGCGATCATCGCGCCGACGCGCTCAAGGCCGCGTGGAACGACGCCGGCCGGTTGTATCCCATCATCGCCTCCGAACTCGCAGCGGGATTCGCGGCCGACATGCTCGAACCCGCGCGACGTTTTGCGGAGATCACCCCGGACAAGGCGAGCGGAGCGGTTCTTTTGGGCGTCACGCTTTTTGAACTCAACCGGCTCGACGAGGCTGCGGCGATTTTCGAAACCTGCCTGCGTGAGAATGGGGACCACGCACTCGTTCTGGTGAACTATGCGAAGGTTGTGCAGCGTCGGGGTGACCATACGTCGATAGACGACCTGTCGTGGCGGGCGCTTCAGGCTGACCCGAATTTCGAGCCGGCCCTGGTCTTCGCGGCCCGCAATACCCAGGAGAGGGAAGGGGCTCCGGGGGTGGCGTCGCTGTTGCGCAGGGTTGCGGTGCTCCCCGGAAGCTGGCTCGCCCAGTTATGGTTGGCGCGCCTGGCGCTCGACGATCAGGACCTCGGCTCGGCCAAGGCCCTGTACAAGCTGGCGCTTTCAAAAGTACCGCCGCCGCCGCCGCCCGCCCTGCTCGTCCAGATGAGCGGCGACCTTGGGAGCCGCGGGCATCTGGCCGAGCTGCTCGAACTGGTGCTCCCTCGATTCGATCCCGTCGTGCACGGGCTCATGGTGGGCAGCAACCTCCTGCGTGCCCTGCTCGAAACCGAGAGGCTGGACGAAGCGCATTCCGTGCTCGAAGCGCTTTACCGCCTGCAGGTCCCAGATTGGAAGACGGCGTTGGACCAATGGCAGAAGGAAATCGACGACCGGTCGCTGGCCGCGTCGGAATCGAGTCAGGTGGGCGAACTCGAGTTGTTGCGCGCTCCGCTGGAGGGGCCGGTCTGGGCGATGGAGGCGGAAGGGTTCAACCGGCTTCTACCGGCCAAGGATCCCTCCGCGCTCCGCATCGGCATCCTCGCCCCTTCCTTCACATTCGCCTCGCTCGGCGATACGGCCGACGTGATTGCGGAACGCGAGGGCAGGGAAGGCGTCTTCGGGCGTTCGCTCGCACTCTACCTTGCGGAGCAGATCCACCTGGGCACGACGGCGCGCGGTATCGCGATCTTCCTTCGCGTCAGAGGCAAGGGCGGGTTTGTGCTGGCGAGCGCACCCTACGAGAGAGAACAGGCGCTCAACCTTGCCGGTGCCGGCGACCAGGCCTGCGATCTGATCGTAAACCCGCATGTCGACGCGACTCTTCCGCTTTGGAGACTGACGCTCCAGGTTGTCTCGGTCGCATCGAAGGAGGTCGTCGGCGAGTTTGAAGGGGCGTGCATGCCTGGCAACCCCGAGCGGACCTTCCGCTCCCTGGCGGCAAGCCTCAACGAGCTGGCTGTCGGGAGAACGGGAGTCGCCGCGCTGACGCCGCCCGCCTGGGTCGGTCCGCTGACCGCGGCGGCGTTCGTCCCGCAGATGCAGGCCCGGACGCAGACGCTGGACGTCGCGGTCGCGGCGTTTGCGCGGGACGAGCATGGCCCCGCGGCGCTGGGCGAGCGTCCGCTGTTCGACGCGCTTCTCTTCCAGGCCGTGGATCAGCCGGCGGAACCGGTGCCGAGGCTTCTCCTTCTCACCGCCCTCGCGCGTCACCGCAGCACGGGATCGCCCCTGTATCTGGAGTACGAGGAGCGCGTCCGCAGGCTCGTCGTGGAGTTTCCGCAGTCGAATCCCGCCGCCTCCGTCGTGCTTGCGGCGGTGAACGCGCTGTACCCGCCGCGGACCTGAGGCGCTCGGTGCAGGCTTGGCAGCAGCCGCAAACCGGTTAGGGTGTCTCCACCCCGGACGGATCGCCATATCCGTCCCAATTCCATGAATACCCCGTCATTGATTCCTGGAGACGACCTGGCGGCTGCCGGCCTGCTCCACGACTATCTCTCCGCGCGACGTCCACTGCCCGAGTGGATGGACGCGGACGCCGTCGTAGGCTTCGGTCACTTCGACCTGCGGATACCGAGGCGCTGCGCCGACCTGCGGGCCGCCGGAAGGGCGCGGCTGATCGTTTTCACCGGAGGGCTGGGCGCGGGGACGGCTGACCTGGGGATGCCCGAGGCGGACGCCTTCGCGGCGGAACTCGTGCGCTCGAGGCCCGGCGTTGCGCGGGTGGAGATCATCCGCGAGAACCAGTCCACGAACACCGGCGAGAACATCCGCTTCACAAGCGACCTGCTGCTCCGGCGTCATCCCGGGAAGGCGTTTGGACGGGGCATTCATTCGGCGGTGCTCGTCGCGACCCCTGCGCGCATGCGACGTGTCTGGTTGACGTTCCGCGCGATCGTTCCCGAGGTTGAGGCGTGGTGCATGCCGCCGGATTCCGATTTCGGGCAGGATGACGTGCTCTACCGGGCGAAGGGCCAGGACCTGCTGGCGACGATGCTGGGCGAGTTGGACCGCCTCGCGACGTATCCGGCGCGCGGATGGATCGTGCGAGAGGCGATTCCGCTGCCGGCCCTCGCGGCTGCGGAGCGTCTGGGGTGGACGCCGCCTGCCGAGCACGAACTGGCTGCGGACCAGGTGTCGGCACGCTGACGCCGACGCACCCTTGGATGCCGCGGATCGGACGCGCTTCGTGCGCGTCCGACGTCCGCGATTTTCCCAATTGCGTGATTGCTCCCGGAGAATTGGCCTGTAATTAGGCTTCCGACGACCGACCCAGACCCTGTCTTTCCCCAGTCTCATGCAACCCAGTTCCTCCGCCGCAAACCGTGGTCAGAATGAGCGCCTGACGCAGCAGGATGTCCTTGCTGCGGCTCAGCGTCTCCCCACGACGGCCCAGGTATTTGCACAGATCAATCGTATGCTCGACGACCCCGAGGCCTCGCTCGAGGACATTGCCGAGCTGGTGCGTTTGGAACCGGTGCTTTCCTTCAGGGTGCTGCAGCTGGCGAATGGCGCATTCTATGGGTTCCGCACGCCGTGCAGCGATCTGAACGAGGCGATCACGCGGCTGGGCTTTCGTGAGGTGAATCGTCTGGTTGGCATGGTGGCGGCCCAGCACCTGTGCGCCAATTTCCTGTCGGTGTATGGAATCAGCGGAGACCTTTTTTGGAGCGACTCCCTATGCAGTGCGCTCGCCTGCGAATGGCTCACCCATCGCCATGCGTTCGGCGACGTCCGCACGGCCTACACGGCGGGACTGCTCCGGTCGGTGGGCAAGGTCACGCTGCACCGCATCCTCGTCGACCGTCCGATGCTCTGGAAGAGTTACCTCGATTCGGGCGAGGGCAAGCCGCTGCTCATGTGGGAAAAGGAGGCGTTCGGCCTGTCCAGCCTGGATGCGGCGGTGTTCCTGATGCAGAGCTGGAAGATGCCCCAGCTGCTGCTCGACGGCATCAAGCAGCACTGCCAGCCCGCGGGGGACGAGCCGCTGCCCTATCTCATGCACCTTGGCGCCGTCGTATCGGCGCAGATCAATGGCGCGCTTCCGGGCGAGACGACGTACTGGCAGAACCATGACGCGGCGCTGGTCGCCCTCGAAATGGATGCCGAAATGCTCCAGGCCTGCGCGCGCGAGGTGGAGACCATGTTCGAGCGCGTGAAGCGCGCGATCTCCATCTGAGCCGACAACGACCGGCGTCAAGACCATGGCAAAGTGGCTGTTGATCGACGGCTTCAACCTCGCGTATCGCTGTTTTTTCGCGATCCCCGAGCTCACCCGGGCTGACGGATTTCCGACCAACGCTCTGCATGGTTGGGTGAAATCCATCTGGCGGATGCAGGATGAGGTGAAGCCCGGCTCGACGCTTGTGTTTTTCGACCTCGGCGGCGCTCAGGACCGGCTGGCGCTGCATCCCGAGTACAAGGCCCATCGCGAGGAGATGCCCGAGGCGCTGTGCAGGCAGATTCCAGCGATCAAGGACCTCACGCGGGCGATGGGGCTGGTCGGCATCGAACAGGAGGGAGTGGAAAGCGACGACCTGCTCGCCTCGAAGGCGGTGGCGGTCGCGCGGGCCGGAGACGAGGCGGTGATCGCCAGTTCGGACAAGGATTTCGCCCAGATAGTCGGCGATCGGATTTCGATACTGCTTCCCCCGCCGTCCGCGAACCCGAAGCTGGGCTGGCGGCGGATGGATGCCGAGGCAGTGATGGAGAAGTTCGGCGTGCCGCCGCACAGGATCGCCGATTACCTCGCACTCGTCGGCGACACGTCCGACAACATTCCGGGCCTTGACGGCGTGGGACCCAAG
This sequence comes from bacterium, assembly GCA_021782105.1. GTDB lineage: Bacteria > Verrucomicrobiota > Verrucomicrobiia > Opitutales > Opitutaceae > MWDT01. The sequence goes on along the minus strand of JAJXVO010000102.1, from coordinate 5,628 downwards.
ACGGCCGCGAAATGGCTGGATCGGTTCGGGTCGCTTGAGGGCGTCATCGCCGGAGCGGGTGAGGTCGATCCGGCCCGATTCCGGGAGGCTATCCCGGCCGCGGCCGATCGCCTCCGTATGAACCTGAAGCTGACCACGCTCAATCTTGCGCTTTCTGCGGCCGAAGCCGTCGCAGGTCGGCTCGATTTTCCCGGACTGTGCAGGCTGTTGGAAGAATACGAGATGAAGTCGACGCTTGGCGAAGCCGAACGCCGCTACGGCCAACCCGAGTTCCGACTCGAGTAAAATCCCTGTAAATTTCGCGTTCATCAATCACAGCGATTGCTTGCAGTGCCTGCTTGAGGGTGAGAATCGTCGGCATGACTGTTGAAGAACGCCTTGAACGCCACCTAGGCCGCACCCCCGACACCACCCAGGCCAATTTTGTCGCCTCGAACGCCACCGTGGTCGGCGACGTGACGCTGGGGCCGAAATCCAGTGTCTTCTATGGTGCGGTGCTTCGCGGAGACATCGCCCGCATCATCGTGGGGGAGGGAAGCAATATCCAAGATAATGCGGTGGTGCATCTTGCCGACGACGGTGACGCGGTGATCGGCCGGTACTGCACGATCGGACACGCGGCGATCGTCCATGCCTGCACCATCGAGGATGAGTGCCTGATAGGCATGGGATCCACCGTTCTGGACGGCGCCGTCATAGGCGCCCGAAGCATCGTCGGCGCCGGCGCAGTCGTAACCCCCCGAACGAAGATACCGCCCGGCTCCCTGGTCCTGGGTTCGCCGGCGAAGATCGCCCGTGCGCTCACCGCGGATGAACAGTCGAAGCTCAAGGGATGGGCCGAAAAATACGTTGCCGTCTCTTCTGCACACGCATCACTTCAGTCTCGTTAAGTTGAGCCGATATACCCTACGAGTTCTTTAGGCTCCGAACGTCACGCCTCAACGTGAGGTATTGGAGTCCAACGTACTTACGCTTCACGGCTGCTTCCCCTATCTGCTTCATTTGGAAGTTGGTTTGTGTGTGCGTCGTCAGTCCCGACTACCTAAGTTATCAAGCTATTCGAAACCCTGTTCCCAGTCTTCCTCGCATGTTGCTGCGCCTATCGTACCTATTCCTGTTTATCGGACTCGTTTCGAGTCTCAGAGCTCAGGACGCCAATGGCGTCTACTCTCATGTTGACGTAAAGCCCGCCCCCATCCGCACCTTGCGCCCCGAATATCCGTATCAGCTCAAGCGCGATGGCGTCGAAGGGATTGTTGCCGTGACGTTTATCATTGATGAACACGGCAACGTGGTCGACCCGGAGGTGAAGAAATCGTCGAACGATGGATTCAACCAATCCGCGGTAAAGGCCATTGCCCAATGGAAGTTCCGACCCGCCAAGGTGGGGGGAAAGCCCGTGAAGTGCCGCGTAACGGTTCCGATCCGGTTCAACCTCGACGAATAATTCCGCTACGCCACCCTTTCACGCCACACACACGACTCCATGAAAAAACGCTCCTTGACCATTGGTCGGCGCATTGCCTCGGGCTTTGCGGCCGTCCTGCTGATCTTTTGCATTGTCGCGGTCATCACCCGCATAGCTCTCAAGAAATCGGGGGATGGGTTGGATCAGTATTCCTCCAGCACGGCAGAGACCAATCTCGTTTCGCATCTCGAGGCTTCGATGCTCTCGTTGCGCATGGACGTGAACGAGTACCTCGTGAGCGGCAGCGATTCCGCGTTGGCTTCGTACGACAAGGAGCAGAAGTCGTTGTTGAATGCCTTTGCCCAATCGGGATCAACGGTCACTGATCCTGAGCGTTCCGCCGAACTGGCCGATGCGCAGAAGTTGCTGGTGCAGTATGACAAGGCCTTTCGTCAGATCGTCCAGCTTCGCAATCTGCGCGATCAGGAGGTCTCGCAGGTCCTCGAGCCGAAATCCGCCGAAATGATCGACGCCCTGAAGGGCATGCTCGCCTCCGCGCGGCAGAGCGGTGACATGAGCGCCTCGTTCAAGACGTCGTCGGCGCTTCAAAGCCTTTTCGAGGGCCTCACGGCGGTGAACAGCTTCCACCTGACCTCCGATCCGGCAATTGCGGCGAAAGCCAAGGCGTCGTTTGCGGACTTGGCGAAGGAGGTCGTGGTGATTCAGAAAGAGCTGAAGCAAGCTGCGGATCTCGATGCTTCGCTGGCTGATCCGAAGAAGGCGAAGCTCTTGGTTCAATTGCTTGCCGATTGTAACACCTACGTGGCCTCGTTCGACAAGGTTGTCGGCTACGCCCAACAGCGGACCACGCTGGTCAATACCCAACTCAATCAACTCGCGCCGCAGTTCGCCTCGAAGATCCAGGCGGTCCGTACCGCGGTCGGCACGCTCCAAACCGACATCGGCGACAGCACGAAGACTGCTCAGACCCGCTTTGATTATCTGGTGCTGGTCGTCACGATCACGGGTGTGGTGCTCGGCATTCTGGGCGCCATCTGGATCGTGCGCAGCGTGACCAAGCCGATCATGCGCATTTCAAAGAGCCTGTCCGAGGACGCGGAGCAGACTGCCGCGGCCGCGAGTCAGGTGACGAATGCCAGTCGTGCCCTCGCCGACGGCGCCTCCTCGCAGGCTGCCTCGCTCGAGGAATCGAGCGCCTCGCTCGAGGAAATGGCCGGAATGACCCGTCGCAACGCGGAGAACGCCGAAAACGCGAAGGCATTGGCCAATCAGGCCAGAACTGCCGCCGATTCGGGCTCCACGGACATGCGAGAGATGCAGCAGGCCATGCAAGCGATCCAGGCTTCCAGTTCCGAAATTTCCAAGATCATCAAGACGATCGACGAGATCGCCTTCCAGACCAACATCCTCGCGCTCAACGCCGCCGTCGAAGCCGCGCGTGCAGGCGAAGCAGGAGCTGGCTTCGCGGTCGTTGCCGACGAGGTTCGGGCACTCGCCCAGCGCAGCGTCCAGGCCGCCCGTGAGACCGCCCAGAAAATTTCCGACGCCATGTCGAAGAGCGAGCAGGGCACGCGCATCAGCGAGAAAGTCGCCCGGAGCCTCGACGAAATCACCACCAAGGTCCGCAAGGTCGACGAACTCGTCGCAGAGATCGCAATGGCTTCGAAGGAGCAGAACGAAGGCATCAACCAGGTGACCCGTGCGGTCGGCGAGATGGATCGAGTGACCCAATCGAACGCAGCCACCGCCGAAGAGACCTCGAGCGCTGCAACGGAGCTGAACACGCAGACCGTGCGCCTCAAGGGGGTCATTTCCGAACTGACGGCGATGACGAACGGTTCCTCACAGGCCTTTGCCGACACCGGAACCGCCGGGGCCTTCCTCGGGGCTGGCAACGATAGCGGACAGCCGGCGATTGGCTCCGGCAGCGCGTCCAAGAACGATGCCTCCATGCGCCAACCCAAGGCCACGCTCGCGGCCCCGAAGAGCAGTTCGGCCACGGCCGAACACAAGAAGGCGGCGCCATCCACCGTCCGTGGCGGCAAAGCGGTTCCCAAGGCCGACGATTTCTGGAAATAAGCCTTACCTGGACACGTCACCCAGGCACATCGGCCGCGTCGCAAGGCGCGGCTTTTTTGTCTCCTGTTCTCGACGTCAACCCGCTACCACGAGGTCCGCTCATGACGATTGTCGGGGTTCATCCGCTCGCCGGTTTCGACAAGCTGCTCCACTACAAGGTGCCGGAGCGCTTTCGCGCGGAGATAGGGATAGGCTCGCTGGTGCGGATTCCCCTTGGGCGCCGGCCCGTGCTTGGGATTGTCGCTATGGAGGGGCCTCCCACCGATTTCCCCGAGGATCGCCTGAAACCCCTGTTCGAGGTCGTCTACCCGTTCCCGGCGCTTACCCGGCAGTTGCTCGAACTGGCGCGATGGATGGCCGCCTACTACGCGGCGCCGCTAGACGGGATCATTGAGACGATGATTCCGGGACCGGTGAGGGCAGGCATGGGCCTTCGGCAGGAACGCCTGCTCGCCGTGGGCGAACCCGTGCCGGAGGCGGAGCTCGAGCGCGTGGCCAAAAAGGCTCCCCAGCAGGTTCGCGTCTACCGCTTTCTTGCCCAGCAGTTCAAACCACAGCCTCGCTCGCTTGTCGTCTCCCGGCTTCACGTGACTCCTGCGGTGATAGCGGCTTTGGTGAAGCGCGGCTGGGTGACCGGGCAGCTCCGACGGATCGAGCGAGTCGCCTACACGGATGAGTTCTCGGAAGCGGAACGTGTAACCAGCAAGCCGCCCGAACTGACGGTCGAGCAGGGCGTCGCGGTGGCGGATGTGGAGGCGCGCCTCGGGGAGAGGGCCTTCGGCGTTGCGCTCCTGCACGGGGTCACTGGCTCCGGGAAGACCGAAGTCTATTTGAAGGCGATTGAGCGTACGCTCAAGGAGGGGGGCGGAGCGATTTTCCTGGTCCCGGAAATCGCATTGACGCCGCAAACGGTGGCACGGCTGCGTTCGCGCCTGGAGGCCATTGCGCCTTCGCACCGCTGTGTCGTGTGGCATCATCACCTCACCGATGGCGAGCGCCTGGATGGCTGGCTCGCACTCGCGACCGGCGAGGCGCGGGTTGTGGTGGGCGCGCGCTCGGCGATCTTTGCGCCCGTGAAGGATCTGCGGCTCGTGGTCGTCGACGAGGAGCACGAGCCGGCGTACAAGCAGGATGAGACTCCCCGGTATCACGGCCGTGACGTCGCCGTGATGCGCGCAAAACTTTCCGGTGCCTTCTGCGTCCTGGGTTCGGCGACTCCCTCCCTCGAGAGTTATTCCAACGCGCTTGCCGGCCGGTATCGGCTGTTACGTCTGACGAAGCGCATCGATTCGCGCCAGATGCCCCACATCAACGTCGTCGACATGCGCATCGAGGCGGCGCGCCAGCGGGGGCTGCCGATCCTCTCGCGGAAGCTCGTCGACGCGATGCAGGTGCGCTTCGAGCGCCGCGAGCAGACGATCCTGTTCATCAACAGGCGTGGCTATTCCAGTTCGATGCAATGCACCAAATGCGGACACGTCGAGGAGTGCCCGCACTGCAGCATCGCGATGACCTATCACCGCAGCGACGAGACCCTCCGCTGCCACCTCTGCGGACACCAGCGTGGGGCGCCCGTCCGTTGCCCGACCTGCGGCACGCCCGAAATCCGCTGGCGCGGTCTCGGCACCCAGCGCGTGGAAGAGGTCGTCAGGCGGGTGCTCCCGCGCGCTCGTATCGAACGCATGGATGCGGACACCATGTCCAAGCGGCACCGCTTTCGCGAGGTGCTCGGTGAGTTCCGGAGCGGAAAGATAGATCTGCTGGTGGGCACGCAGATGATCGGCAAGGGACTCGATTTTCCAAACGTGACGCTCGTGGGACTCATTGACGCGGACATCTCGATGCACGTGCCGGACTTCCGGGCGGGCGAACGCACCTTTCAGCTCCTGGTGCAGGTGGCGGGTCGGGCGGGGCGGGGCGACAGGGCGGGGGAGGTCATGGTGCAGACCTTCACGCCGCAGGCGGATGCCATCCAGTATTCGCGCCAGGCCGATTTCGACGGCTTCGCCGAGCACGAGATGAAGATCCGGACGCAATTTGGGTATCCGCCCGCCCGGCACCTGATCCATCACCTGTTCCGGGGACCCAATCCGGAGAAGCTGGCCTATGTCGCGGAGCAA
>JAJXVO010000386.1 GCA_021782105.1 bacterium | reverse complement strand
GAGCAGGGTGTAGCCCCAGGAGCCGAGGACGAGGCCGATGGCGCCGCCGGCGAGCGCGACGAGGAGGCTCTCGAGGAGGAGCTGGCGGATGAGCTGGCCGCGGGTGGCGCCCAGTGCGCTCCTGAGCGCCATCTCGCGGGCCCGGACGAAGGAGCGGGCGAGGAGCATGTTTGCGATGTTGACGCACGCGATCAGCAGCACCGCACCGACGGCGCCGCAGAGCAGGAGCAACTCGGTGCGCGAGTCGCCCGCGAGCTGCTGTCGGAGTGGGCGGACGCGGATTTCGACGCCGGCGTCGGCCTTCGGGTAGGCCTGCTGGAGCCGGCGGGCGATCGCGTCCATGCGGGCCTGCGCGGAGGCGAACGTGACGCCCGGCTTCAGGAACCCGACGGCCCAGGCGTCGTTGTGGCTCTCGCGCATCGTCATGAAGCGCTCCTTCACGCGCGGTCCGAGATTCGTGTAGATGTCGACGCTGCGCTGGAAGCGGAAACCGGCGGGGAGAACGCCGACGACGGCGGTGTCGATCCCGTCGACGATGATCGACCGCCCAACGATGTCGTGGGCGCCGTCGAAGAAACGCGTCCACGCGGCGTGGGTGAGCCAGGCGACGGGGTGGGCGGCCTGGGAGTCGTCCGCGGGCACGGGAGCCCGGCCCAACGCGGGGGCTGCGCCGAAGACGGTGAAGAAATCCGAGGTCACGAGCCCGAGGGAGATGCGCTCGGTGCCGGCATCGGTCTTGAGCATGGCGCCGGCCACGCTGAACAGCGCCAGGTTCGAGAACGCGTCCTGCTGCTCGTGCCAGTCCTCGAAGTTCGGATACGACACCGACATCGTGTCGTACGACTGGGAGCGCTCGTTGAGGAAGGCGATCCGCGCCTGGTTGGGGTAGGGCAGAGGCCGGAACAGGGCGTTGTTGAGGACGGTGAAGAAGGCGGTGTTCGCGCCGATGCCCAGGGCGAGCGTGGCGACGGCGACGAACGAGAAGCCCGGATTGCGCGTGAACTGGCGCAGGGCGGAGCGGACACTGAGGGGAAGCATGGCGGGGGGACGCGGTGGCGGCCGCGTCGGGTTGGAGACGGACGGGTCAGGGCATCACGAGGTCGATGTGGTGGACCTCGAGCGTCCGCCCGATCTGGCGGTCGTATTCGGCGATGGATTTCTGGTAGTCGGCCTCGGCCTGCGCCTCGTTGACCTCGGCGTAGCCGAGCTGCTGCTGCTGGTACAGGACGGCGAAGGTGGAGCCGGTGCCGGCGCGCAGGCGCTTCACCTCGGCGTCGAGCATCTTCTCATTGAGCTCGCGGGCGCGCTGGGTGGTGGCCACGCGCTGGCGGGCCGACTGGACCTGGATGGCGGCGGAGCCGATGGCGACGACGATGTCCTGCTCGAGTTTGTCGAGGTAGGCGCGGGCCTGCTCGCGGCGCAGGCGGGCGGCGCGGTAGCGCCCGCGCTCGGCCGCGGAGGCGAGGGGGATGGAGACGGTGACGCCGACGGACGACGACGGGAAGTCGTGGCTGCGGAGATCGGCCTCGGAGGAGGCCCAGTTGCGGCCGATGCCGTTGACGCCAGCGGAGGCGACGAGGTCGACCTGGGGGAGGAGCTGGTTGCGGTAGTAGCGTTGGTCGTACTCGCCGCGTTTCAGACTGAGCAGGGCGCTCTGGTAATCCGGGCGCAGAGTGAGCGCGGTGCGGAAATCGCGGGCGGGCTCGATGGCCGGCTCGGACTGGTCGGGGAACGGCGCGAGGCTGAGGGAGCGGGCGAGCAGGGACGGATCGCGGACGTCGGAGACCAGTGCCTTGAGGCTGTTTTCCGTCTGGCGGAGGCCGGCCTGCGCCGCGATGACGCCCTGGCGCCGGTCGGCGACCTGGGCGGTGGCGGACAGCACGTCGAACTGGGACATGGCGCCCACGGCGAAGCGCTTCTTGTTCTCGTCGACGAGCTGTTCGGCTGCGCTGAGCAGGTGCTGGGCGCTGCGTAGGTAGGCGCGGGCGAACAGCACGTCGCTGTAGGCGTCGACCACCTGGGTGACCGTGTCGATGACGGCGCGCCGGAAATCCCATTCCGAGATCGCGCGGTTGGTCTTGGCGACGCGGAGCTGGTACAGGGCGGAGCCGGTGCCGAAACCCTGGAGGAGCGGCTGCGTGATCTGGATCCCGGCGTAGCTGGTGATGGCCAAGGCGGGGGAGAGCGCGGGGTCGTCGACCTTGTTGACGTAGCCGCCGATCTGATACGAGAGGCCCCACGGGGAGAGTCCTGAGAGGCTGAGCGAACTCGAGTCGGAGGCTGCGAGGTCGGCGGGCGGGCGCACGCCGGAAAACGGGTCGGCCAGGTAGGGCGTGTTGGTGCGCCCGTGCTGGTAGGAGCCGTTGAGCGTCACGTCGAACTTCCCGAACGCCTCGGTGACGCCGGCACGCGCGATTGGTACGCCGTAGGACTGGACCTTGATGGCGTAATTGCGGGCGAGGGCCTCGCGGATCGCCTGGTCGAGCGTGAGCGGCGCTGCGTTGGCCGTCGAGGCCGCGGGGGCGTCGGCGGCGGCCGCGGCGAGGCGGACGGACAGGAGGCAGGCGAGGGCGAGGACGATGCGGCGCATGACGGGTCGGTGGGCGGGGCTCAGACGGACTTTTCCTCGACGCGTTCCTGGACGACGCGACCGTCGAACAGGTGGACCGTGCGCGCGGCGTGGCCGGCGAAGCGTTCGTCGTGGGTGACCATCACGATCGTGGCGCCTTCGCGGTGCAGCGAGGCGAGGAGGTTCATGACGGCTTCGCCGTTTTTG
>JAJXVO010000101.1 GCA_021782105.1 bacterium | reverse complement strand
CTTCCGCCGGGAGCCTTACAAGGGTGCAGGTGTAAAAAAGTCCTTAGAACGGAAGGCGCGTGATCGGTGAACTACGTGGAGATCTAATCGCCGATGATCTTTACGAGCACGCGCTTCCTGCGCAGTCCGTCGAATTCGCCGTAGAAGATCTGCTCCCACGGACCAAAATCCAGTTTCCCCGACGAAACGGCGACGACCACCTCCCGCCCCATGATCGTCCGCTTCAGATGGGCATCCGCATTGTCCTCCCCCGTCCGGTTGTGCGCGTACTGCGAGTGGGGCTTCTCGGGGGCGAGACGCTCCAGCCAGCGTTCGAAATCCTCGTGAAGGCCCGACTCGTCATCGTTGATGAAGACCGAAGCGGTGATGTGCATGGCGTTGACCAGGCATAGACCCTCGCGAACGCCGCTCTCTTCCAAACAGGCCTCGATGTCGTGCGTGATATTGCGCAGCGCCCGACGTTCGGAGAGCTCAAACCACAACTCTTTGCGATAGGATTTCATGGGGGACTGGTATTGCAGATGGCTGTGATCCAGTAGGATGGCAAAAATCGGGCGCGCTGCGAATCCTGAATTTCCCTGATTGATTATATACTTAAGATTCGATCGATCATCGCGTTAAGATCAGCAATCGTCTGCGCACCAATTGTTCGTGTGAAAGCCGGTGAATGGGCTCCTGCAAGAAATGCGCTGCGATGGGCAAGGGGTGAGATGCCTGCAGTCGCTCTGATAGATAAGGTTAGCGCCGTGATTAAGCCCCTCTCTCCCGTCCTCTCCACACTCGACGCCAACGAGGCAGTCGCGAACGTGGCTTACCGAGTCTGCGAACTGTTCGCAATCTATCCGATCACGCCCTCGTCCCCGATGGGCGAATGGGTCGACGAATGGTCGGCCAAGAAGATGAAGAACCTCTGGGGTCACGTCCCCGAGGTGATCGAGATGCAGTCTGAGGGCGGCGCGGCGGGCGCGCTGCACGGCGCACTCCAGGCCGGAGCGCTTTCGGCGTCGTTCACGGCGTCGCAGGGCCTGCTGCTGATGATCCCCAATCTCTACAAGATCGCGGGCGAGCTTCATCCGTTTGTGCTTCACGTGACGGCCCGTGCGCTCGCCTCGCATGCCCTGTCGATTTTCGGCGATCACTCGGACGTCATGGCCTGCCGCCAGACGGGCGTCGCAATGCTCTGCTCGCACTCGGTCCAGGAGGCGCATGACCTGGCGGTGATCTCACACGCCGCCACGCTGACCAGCCGGATTCCCTTCATGCACTACTTCGACGGCTTCCGCACCTCGCATGAGGTTCAGAAGATCGCGATGGTCGACGATGCCGTGCTCAGCGCGCTGATCGACATGGACCGCGTAAAGGCCTTCCGCGAGCACGCGCTCACCCCCGACCGCCCCTCCATCCGCGGCACCGCCCAGAATCCCGACGTGTTCTTCCAGGCGCGCGAGGCCTGCAATCCCTTCTACGATGCGGTTGCCGGCCGGGTGCAGGAGGCCATGGACGCCTTCGCCGCCCTGACGGGCCGTCAGTATAAACTTTTTGACTACGAGGGCGCCCCCGACGCGGACCGCGTCATCGTCATCATGGGTTCCGGCTCCGATACCGTGTCGGAGGCCGTGGCGCATCTCAATGCCCGGGGCGAAAAGACGGGCCTCGTGAAGGTCCGCCTCTTCCGTCCGTTCGATGCCAAGGCCATGCTCGCGGCCCTTCCGAAATCCGTGAAGAGCATCGCCGTGCTCGACCGTACCAAGGAGCCCGGCGCGCTCGCAGAGCCGCTCTTCCAGGATGTCGCCACCGCCCTCTACGAGAGCGATCGCGTCGGCAGGGTGAAGATCATCGGCGGCCGCTACGGACTGGGCTCCAAGGAGTTCACCCCCGCGATGGCCAAGGCCGTCTTCGACGAGCTGCTCAAGCCCTCCCCGCGCACCCGCTTCACGGTCGGCATCAACGACGACGTCACACGGCTCTCGCTCGACGTCGACGAGTCCTTCGATATCGAAAGCGACGACACCCGCCGCGCCGTGTTTTACGGCCTGGGCGCCGACGGCACTGTCGGTGCAAACAAGAACTCCATCAAGATCATCGGCGAGGGTACGGATCTCTACGCCCAGGGCTACTTCGTCTACGATTCGAAGAAGTCCGGCGCGATGACCGTCTCGCACCTGCGCTTCGGCCCGCGCCCGATCCGATCCCCGTACCTCATTCGCAGCGCGAACTTCGTCGCAATCCACCATTTCCCCTTCGTCGAGCGCATCGACGTTCTCAAGGAGGCGCGTCCGGGTGCAATCCTGCTGCTCAACATCGGCGCGACGCCCGATCAGGTCTGGAACCGCCTGCCTGCCGAGTTCCAGCAGCGAGTCATCGAACTCAAGCTGAAGCTCTTCGCCATCGACGCGATCTCGGTCGCGCGCGCTGCAGGCATGGGCGGCCAGATCAACACCGTGATGCAGACCTGCTTCTTCGCCCTGTCCGGCGTGCTTCCGCGCGACCAGGCCATCGAGGCGATCAAGAAGGCCATCAAGAAGACCTACGGAAAGAAGGGCGACGCCGTCGTGGCCAAGAATCACGCCGCCGTCGATGCCGCGCTCGCCGCGCTGCATGAGATCCCCGTTCCGTCCTCCGTCACCAGCTCCTTCAATCGTCAGCCTGTGGTCGCCGAGGCCGCGCCCGATTACGTCCAGCGCACCATCGGCGTCATGATGGCCGGAGACGGCGACCGACTGCCCGTCTCCGCCTTCACGCCCGACGGCACCTTCCCGCTCGGCACCACGAAATGGGAGAAGCGCAATATCGCCCTGGAGATCCCGTCCTGGGATCCCGCCCTGTGCATCCAGTGCAACAAGTGCGTGCTCGTCTGCCCTCACGCCGCCATCCGCTGCGCGGCCTATCCCGACGAGGCCGTCGCCGGCGCCCCCGAGACGTTCAAGAGCGTCAAGCTCCGCTCGTTAGAGGCCCCGGGCCATCGTTACACCATCCAGGTCGCCCCCGAGGACTGCACAGGCTGCACCCTTTGCGCGAAGGTCTGCCCAGCCAAGGACAAGACCGCCCCGAACCGGAAGGCCCTCATGATGGTGCCCCAGCCGGCGATCCGCGAGAAGGAGAGCGCCAACTTCGACTTCTTCCTGAAATTGCCGCCCCCGCCCGCCGCCCTCCTGCGCGCCGACGTCAAGGGCTCGCAGTTCCGCCAGCCCCTCTTCGAATTCTCCGGCGCCTGCACCGGCTGCGGCGAGACGCCCTACGTCAAGCTGCTGACCCAGCTCTACGGAGACCGGCTCCTCGTTGCGAACGCCACGGGCTGCTCCTCGATCTACGGCGGCAACCTGCCGACCACGCCCTACTGCACCGACAAGGCAGGCCGCGGCCCCGCCTGGTCCAACTCGCTCTTCGAGGACAACGCCGAGTACGGCCTTGGCATCCGCGCGGGCGTCGACCAGCTCGCCGTGCAGGCCCACCGCCTTCTCAACGAACTCTCCCCGCTGCTCCCCGCCGGTGACGTCGCCGGCTTCAGGGAGGCCGACCAGACCACCGACGCCGGCCTCGCCAAGGCCCGCGGTCACGTCGCCGCCATCAAGGCCGCCATCTCCGGCCTGGGCGACGAGAAGGCGCAGCGCTTCGGCTGGATCGTCGATTACCTCATCGACAAGTCGGTGTGGATCCTCGGCGGCGACGGCTGGGCCTACGACATCGGCTTCGGCGGCCTCGACCATGTCTTCGCCTCGGGCCGGAAAATCAATATCCTGGTTCTGGATACGGAGGTCTACTCCAACACCGGCGGCCAGCGCTCGAAGTCCACGCCCCTGGGTGCGGTTGCCAAGTTCAGCGCCGCCGGCAAGGACACCGACAAGAAGGACCTCGCGATGATCGCGGCCAGCTACGGCAACGTCTACGTCGCGAAAATCGCCGTCGGCGCCAAGGACAGTCAGACGGTCCAGGCCTTCATCGAGGCCGAGAGGCATCCCGGCGTGTCGCTCATCATCGCGTACTCGCACTGCATCGCCCACGGCTTCCCGATCGCCAACGGACTCGACCAGCAGAAGCTCGCCGTCGACACCGGTTACTGGCCTCTCTTCCGCTACGATCCGGCCCGCGCGCTCGACGGCAAGGCTCCGCTTGTGCTCGACTCCGGTGCGCCGAAGCAGCCGCTCGCCGCGTTCACGAAGAACGAGCTGCGCTTCCAGGTCCTGTACAAGGCCGATCCGGAGCGCGCCGCCGAGCTCGGCAAACGCGCCCAGGCCGCGGTCGATGTCCACATGGCCCACTACAAACACCTGTCGGAAGCCTCCAAGCCGGCCAACCCCGAGACGCCTGCGGCGCCCGGCGCACAGCCCTCGGCCTAGGTTTCTTGTTTCCTCGGGAGGCCCTGCCCCAGGGCAGCCTCCCTTTCCCCTCTTGGCCGCCGCCGACTCTCCGGCGCGGCCCGTTCTCTCAGACAAGCCTCCCCCCGTTATTCCATGGACCTTTCCACCAGTTATCTCGGCCTCAAGCTCAAGAATCCTCTCATGCCGGGCGCCTCGCCCCTCGTCGACAACTTCGACAATGTCCGAAGGCTCGAGGACGCCGGCGCCGCCGCCATCGTCATGCACTCGCTGTTCGCCGAGCAGATCGAGGGCAATCAAACGGCCGTCAACCGCCACATCGAGCGCTGGCAGGACAATTTTGCCGAGGCGACGAGCTTCTTCCCCCACAGCGACGATTATCCGCTCGGCCCCGACGAGTACCTCGGCCAGATCGCCAAGCTGAAGAAGGCGACCTCGCTGCCCGTCATCGCGTCGCTCAATGGCACCAACGTCGGGAGCTGGACCGACTATGCCCGCCAGATCCAGCAGGCCGGCGCCGATGCGATCGAGCTCAACACCTATTTCCTCGCGACCAGCCGCACGATGACCGCGGCCGACATTGAAAACCGGGTCGTGTCGATCGTGGTGAGCGTGCGCGGCAGCGTGAATCTTCCGATCGCCGTAAAACTGTCGCCGTTCTACAGCTCCTTCGCCCATCTCGCGGGCCGCCTCGAACAGGCCGGCGCCGACGGCATCGTGATGTTCAACCGATTTTTCCAGCCCGAGATCGATCTCGAAAATCTCGAGGTCATCCCGAAGCTCGACCTCTCCACTTCCGAGGATCTGCGCCTCCGCCTGCGCTGGCTCGGCCTGCTGCGCGATCAGGTGAAGCTCAGCCTCGCGTGCTCGGGCGGCATCCACTTCCCCTCCGACGTCGCAAAGGCGCTGCTCGCAGGTGCCGACGTCGCCCAGGTGACGACCGAATTGCTCACACGCGGTCCCCAGCGACTGGCGGATCTGCTCAAGGGGTTGACCGAGTTCATGGCCGCCCAGGAGTATGAGTCCGTCTCCCAGATGATCGGCGCGCTCAGCCTGCGCAACTGTCCGGATCCCGAGGCGTACGAGCGCGGCAACTACCTTCGCATCCTCCAGCTCTGGAAGGAGTGAGTCGGCCCGCCGCCGCCAGCGCGACCGCCGCACTCAGGGCCAGAGTGCGGCCTTGGCGGCCGAGTATTGCGAGGCGTTCAGCATCGTGAACGACGAGCGGCGGAACGACTGCACCTTCGGAGTAAGGGGAGGGAAGGTCCCGTTCTGGAAGACCGAATCAAAACCCCAGATTCGGGTTGGCGCACCGTAGAATCGCGTCGACCAGGGCTGGGTTGCAATCTTGCTCTCGAACATCGCCACAAGCGAGCCGCGGATCGCCACGGTGCCGCCGTTTTCGAGAAAACGCGGAAAATTGTGCGCGCCACCGCTGCTCGCGCTGTTGCTGGTCGGCACCAGCCCGGTGAGGAATGCGGCGGCGATCTCCGTGTCGGAACTTGGATTGGGTTTGACGGTATCCGCCGAGATCTTGTCGTTCCAAGCGGATGACAGGATCGTGATCGCGTCCGCCGCGACGCAGACTGGACTCTCCACACTGGGGTCGGTGGCGGATCCCGTGTTCCCGTCGTCGGGCATCGTCGCCGAGGAGGAGGAAACGTTTCCGTCCGCGTTGAAATTGCCCTTGAGGTAGAGCGGCGCATTCGTGGCGATGGTGAGGCCCTTGCCGTTCACGCCGTAGGTGGGCATGAGGCTGGTGCCCGATGTTACCTGACCGTCCACAAGCCGCACGCTGGCGGATTGGTTGCTCGTGTTCCCCCGTGCAGACGTGTCGTCGACTTCCACATACACGCCTCCGTTCCAGTTCGTGTAAACGGAACCGTCGGGGTTCGTGATCGCGTTTGCGTCGGCCGTGTTGCTCACCATGTCGGCGACGGCTGCCTTGAGGGCGGTCATGTCGATCTGGACGAGGTCGACCCCCATCAGTCGACGCTGGTCGTACATGCCGGTGCTCACGGAGACGTCGCTGCTGCCGGAGCTGATCGTGCCGCCCGAGGCCTTGGCGGGGAGGCTGCTCGAATACGTGATCGTGCTGGTGCCAGCCCCGGCGCTGGTGATAGTCGTAGTCGTGATCGGATACTGCCCTTTGTAAGTGCCGTTGCTCACCTTGCTGCCGACCGAGGTCTGCGTGGCCACGTAGGGGAGGAACGTCACCAGCGGTGTGCCGCTGCCGCCCATGTTCGCCGGGGCCGTGAGAGCCACGTAATTGTTGGGCCCCGTTCCCGTGGAGCTCGAACTCGGGCCGTAGAGCGTAATGGTCGCCGTGGGAGGGGTGCCGGGGGTCGGACTCGAAAGCGTGACCTGCACATACAGCTGGGCCTGGGTGGAGTACTTCTGCTGCTCGATCTGCTCCTTGGCGGAGTAATAGGGATCGGACGTTGACGGCGTCGCAGGGGGTTCGATCAGGGTATGGGGATCGGCGGTGACTGGATTGCCCGACGAGTCGGTGCCGATGACCTCGTTGAACGCAATCGGATTGTAGGTCTGCACGCCCATCGCGCCGGTTTGCAGGTTCCCGCCCCATTCCTGCACGGCCTTCTGTCGGAACGCGGTGGTAACCGCAGGCGTGACAAGTGCCTGGAGGTTCGAAAGCCCACTCACGCCGTTGTCGAGTCCCGTCGTGCTGTCCATCCAACCCGTGGAGCTGCCCGTGAGATTCAGGTTGATTTCGCTCGTGCCGTCGGCGGACACGAATCTGACGGGGTTTTGACCGAGCGTTTCGTTGCCGGCACCATGGGAGGCGCCGTTCACATCGGACCACGCATGGAAAATACCGCCGGTCGCCGAGACCGCTCCGTGGAAGGTCAATCCGGCCGAGCTGCTCTGTCCGCTCACGAAGATGTTTCCGTTCACGTGCACCGGGCCGTAGATGTCCATCTGGGGCCCGGGAAAGATCTCAAGGTCGTCCTTCGCGTAGAAGATGGCGTGGGCGAACAGAGGCGCCCCGCGCACCGAAATGGTCTCGGCGATGTAGGCGGTGACCGGCGCACCCTGCCCGGAGGGGGGAAGCACGGAGGCTTTGGCGAGCACGGTAATGTCCCGGCGCAAAATCCACAGCCCCTTCATGGGATCGTACTGATTGGCGGGATCGTTCGGATCGATGTAGAACATCGACGATACCGGCACGACATTGGCCGGTCCGCCGATCAGCTCCAGGCCGGTCGGGTGGCTGCTGGAATAGGTCGTGGTGTCGACCCGGCTCCCCGAGAAAAACGAGGTTGGGGGCAGGGCCAGCTCGTTGCCAGAGCCGGGTTGGAACGTGGGCGGCGTCGCCTGCCCATCAAACTGGTTTCGCACTTGGGCAAAGCCGTATTCAGCCATGGCTTCCGCCGCAGAGCGTGCCTCTATCCAGTAGGCGCTGCGGTTGTTGAGCCGGCGCTCGGTCAACGACCACCGCAGCACGGCGCCAGCCAGGATGATGAGCACTCCGGCGAATATGATGACGGTGACCAAGGCGGACCCGCGTGACGATTTCATGGCAGAATAGGGGGATCGCGTCACCCGCGGGGGGAGATCGTGAAGTTGTAGGTGCTGGCCGCCCGCTGATACAGGCTGCCATTTTCCTGAACCTGGCCGCGCACCATGATGCTGCGGTTGTAAAAATTGTAGAACAGACTGCCGTTCGACAGACCCTGGGCCAACTGCACGACAATCGGGTTGGTGGACTGGCTGGTGACGGGCAGATAGGTATTGAGAATGGAGATCATGGTCTCCGACGTGGGATCAATGCCCGTGGAGAGCGAGATCGCGTAGCGCCGCACCGGCCCGGGAGTCGACACCAGCACGCCGCCCACGGTCGTCGGCGTGGGAGCATCCCGATAGTAGGCCACGATCTGGGTGATCGTGGGTTTGCCCGCCGAGTTGATCGTCTCGGTGAAGAAGACCAGAAAGTCGCCCGAGCCGCCATCCGTGACGGGAGCGTCCGCGGAACCGTTGTACGATCCGTTGTTGGAGCGGTCCTGGAAACTCGGATACAGGCGGAAGTAACTGGAGAACACCGCGTCGCTCGTCATCTGCTGGGTGAGCTTGCGGATGTCCTGGTTCACGATGATCCGTCCCTGCTCGTAGGAGTAGACGTTCATCGCCTGGCCAAAAACCAGCAGAATACCCATCATCGCGATGAGCAGCAGGGTCATCGCGACCATGATTTCCACCAGGGTGAATCCGCGCTGGGTCTTCATGGCTTAATACGTGGGCACGTCGGAACGAATCGTCCGAAGGCTGTTCATCGCGTAACGGATCCGGGCCCCGTCCTTGTACTGCCACGTATAGAAGAGCGTGATGCCGTAGACCTTCGTGGCATTTGCATTCGTGCCAGACAAATCGGTGATCCACACCCAGACATTCATGTGCAGGTCATTGATGCCCGGAGTGGTGGTCGTGGGCGTTGGGTTGGTGGTTGTCGAAGACGTCGTCCCAGTCGTCGTGGTCGGATAATTCAACGCCCCCGGCCAAAGCGCCTGCCAGGTGGTTGTCGCCGTGACGGCATTCAAAGTGACTCCACCGCTCGTATCGCTGGTATCCGACGAACCGATATTTGTGCTGCCGTAGGTCTTCGCCATGTCGAACGATTTCAAATTGTCCACAACGCCCGAGGGCGTGGTTCCCGGAGTGATCGTCGAAGGGTTGGGGGGAGTGCCAACCGAGGTGGCAAGCGGATCCGGGGTCGCCTCGGTGGAGGTGTCGGGCTGCGGATAGAGAGTGGGGATAGTGTACGATGCGGCGAGCTGAGGCGTGCCGTTGGTGTCGAGATTGCATAGCGACCCGAGGTCCATGTTGCGCATTTGCTCCAGGTACCCCGAGGCGATCGTCGTGGCCGTCTGCTCATCGATGCTGCCCTCGGTTAACCGCCGCGACTGCATCAGCACTGCAAGAATGCCAAGCGTGAGCATGACCATCACAAAGATCGCAACCATCACCTCCACCAGGGTCATGGCCCGGATGCTTCGACGTGGCTGCTGCGGATAGGGAATGAAGGACATTGTTGGCTTCTGCACCCTGCTGGAAGGTTCGCTGAGAGCTCGCGCGCCCCCCCTGCCGCCATCGGCTTCGGCTGGCTCACGGTTTAGTGCATTCTCTCATAATTCGCCTGCCGTGCACAAGGGGTGGGGTGATTTTTAAGGATTTTTCCCAATTCGATTTCCAGCCCCCCGCGATCTCTATATCCATTGTAATTTCGATTCTTATGAAATACCGGGATGTGAATCCCCATGGGCGCCCGCCGCCGTCGTGCGCCCGGCTTTGCACTTGTAACGGCGGACTTACCTGGGGCATCCTCCAAACGGTCTTGCGACCCAGCCTGTGACTTGAACTTCAAGACTTTGAGCATCCCTCGGTCTCTGTCTTTCCAAAGGATGCGCGATACACCTACTTCGAATGCTGTTTGCCCCAAAAAACAAAGGTTTCTTCGTCGAAAAGAATGACCACGGTTGGATGTTGGCGAGAACGTCGTCTGCATCCGCGCCGTTGGTGGTCGAAGAGTTGAGGGAGGTTCGCCTCAACGATCCCGAAGCGCTCAAGGCGGTGATTTCTGAAATCCAACCCAAGGCGCATCCGAGCGGGTATCTGCACGCCGATTGTGGGGTATATCCTCCCAAACGGCTGTTGCGATGCGGAACAATCGAACCGCGACGGGCGAAGGAGGCGAATTATCTGAGCGAATTTTGTTCGCAGCAATTTCGCATCGAACACGAGAAATACATCATCGCCCTGCTCGACGCCGCCACTGGTACTCAATGCGATATCTCTCAAGTTCTGCCCAAGGAATTGCTTTTCTGCGGTTTGCTCAACGAGGAGGTGGTGTCCAATCAGGACACGATGTTGGAGGCGGGCATTTACCCCACGCGTCTGGAACTCGGTTCGGTGGCCCTATTGGGCGGGATCGTCGATACACTCGTTTTTTCGGGGTCAAAATCACCCACACTCGTGCTCGAGATCGGCTCCGATGCGACACACTCGTTCATCGTCGGCGCCGACGGCGTCGAAGCGTCCAGACCCATCCCGTTCGGTATCGAGTCGATGCTTCCGGTGGTCCATCGAAAACTGAACCTCAAGGATGAGGAGTCGGCGCGAAAATTGTTTTATTCCAACACGTTTGATTTCACGAGTATGGGGCCTGAGCTCGTGCAGCGCCTGCTCAAGGAGCTTCAATCGTCCATCGGCTTCTTCGAGGTGCAGACCGGCCAATCCATCGGTCAGCTGATTTGCACCGCACTGCCGTCCCAGCTTTCGTGGATCGAGTCCTCCATCGGCTCCTCCCTGGGCGTGGCGACTGTCAAACTCGATATTCCCGCGTGGCTTGCCAGCCACCGAATCACCCTTTCCGACCGCGCCCTCGCCGTCTCCCCCGATTCGCGCTGGCTGGGACTCCTGTCCTTGCTGGTCAGCCATCACACCCCGGCCGTTCCCCATGCCGCTGCCCTTTAAATCAAAATCCACGGCGGCCGCTGCCCTCGAAAACCCGCGTTGGCATCCGAACTTCCGCAACCATGAGCGGCTGCCGGACATCAAGGCGGTGCGCACGGTGTTCTTCGTGAATGTGATCGCACTCTCCATCGCAGCCACCTTTGCCGCCTATGTCGCGTTCAACGAATATTCGATCCACACCATTCGGAATCAGGTCGCTCTCGCGGAAGCCGACGTCCATCGCAACCAGGCTATGAGCGGTCGGGGTGTGCGGCTGTTCAAGGAGTACCAGGCCGAGGAAAAAAAGGTCGATGCCGTCTCTGCGTTTCTTCATTCCCGTCCGGCCCTCCTCCCTCTGGTCATTCATCTGGGACAGACCCTGCCCAAGAACATTGCGCTGACCTACCTGGAAATGCGCGATAACGGCCTGATCTTGCGCGGCGTCGTCAGAGGCGCGCCCGAACTCGCGAGTGGCACGGCGTCGGCCTACGTGGATCAATTGCACGCCGATACGGTGCTTTCCGCCATCTTTGATGATGTCTCCCTCACCAACCTCAACAAGAACGCCCAGGACGGGCGTCTGAATTTCGAGCTCTTCCTCAAAATGAAGGTGCCGAAGAAGTGAACGCGCGCCGTCTCCCGCCCATGGCTGCACCCCGATCCACCGCCCTCGTCTTCATCAAACGCTATCCGATCAGCGTCGGGTGCGGCGTGCTCTGCCTTGCCCTCGCCGTGTTCTCCTATTTCCGGCTCGATGCCCAGCAGAACGCGGAATCCGAGCTTCAGGACAGGTCGTCCCAGGCCGAACGGATGATTGAGAACGTGAAGAATTCCACCCAGCTCAAGGAACAGGTCGCCCAGATGAAGCGAAGCATCGCTTCAATCGAGGCGCGGCTGGTGAATGCGTCGGATCTCGCCACCAATCTGCAGTATTTTTATAAGGTCGAAGCCGATACCAAAACCACCCTGAACGATCTTCGCCAGGATCCCATTGTCGCGCCGCCCAAGGGAAAGAAGCAATCGACTCCCTTGTATCTGACCGTCCCCTACTCACTCACGGTCCAGGGCGATTACCCTCACCTGCTCGCGTTCCTCGGAGAGCTGGAAAACGGGCCGCACTACTGCGTGATACGCTCTGCCACGTTCACCGCGTTAACGCCGATGAGCGTGGATGCTCCTGCCGGTATTCGCTCCACGGAGCTGACCCTGGCGCTGAAGCTCGACCTTCTCGGTTTACCCCAATGAACTTACGCATTCCAGGGCCCCCGCACCCCAGCCGAGCTGTCGGACGTCTCGCGCTCTTCGTCGTGGCCGCCTGCACGGTCAGCACGGCGTTCGCGGTGGTTGCCGACATCCTTCCGCCGGCCCGTCGAGAGGCTTCTGTAAAGACCGCCCTCGCGCTGGCCGCGGCGCCCAAGGTCACATCCTTGCCGGCTGGGTTGAAGAATCCCTTCTTCCCCTCCGGCTTTTCCACTCCCGACTCCGCCGAACTCAAGGCGCTCGCCGCTGAGGGGAAGGCCCCGGCTCAGGCTGCCACTCCGGAATCGGAGACTCAGATCCTTTCTGACATCGCCGCGTGGATGAACCCCTCCGGCACCCTCAAATGGGGATCCACCACTTTCCTGCTCGTTGGTGAAAAGAAGCTGAAAGTGGGGGATCACCTCATGATTACCTTTAAGGGACACGATTATGATGTAGGAATTTCTGCCATCGACGGCTCGTCCTTCTCGCTACGCCTGAACCACTCCGAGATCACACGACCCATCAATACCGGAACCTCTCCATGACCCCACGCCCGATTTTCCTGATCTCGCTCCTTGCATCGTCGCTGGTGCTCGCGGCCCAGCCTCCTTCACCGGCTCCTGCTCCGGTGGCGCCCAAGTCCGTCGCCGCCGACGGCATCAAAATAAAAAGCGCTCAACCTCCCGCGCCCACGATCACCAACGGCAAGGAGGGCACGGGCAAGGGCACCATCTCCGTGGATTTCCCGGACGCCGACATCCGCACCATCCTCCGCAGCGTTGCCGATCTCTTTGAACTCAATCTCGTCATCCCGGACACCCTCCAGGGCAAGACGACG
>JAJXVO010000100.1 GCA_021782105.1 bacterium | reverse complement strand
CAAAATTCCCGACGAGTTCTTCAGTCGCTTTTCGGCGATGCGTGCGTCGAACAAGGACATCTCGATCGCCTCGGAGATCGCGATGGGATTGATCCTCGTGCTGGGTGGCGTGGTCGGCGGCCTGATTTTTCTGGCGGGAAAGTCGAAGATCGGCTGGCGCGGACCCGTTGTCCTCGCGAGCATCCTGGCGGCCACCGCCGCCCTGAACGGCTACAGTTTTCTGCCGCTCTCGTGGTTCGGCTACTATACCGCGCTGTCGAGCTCTGCATTCGAGATAAGGCTGATCATCGGCCTCGTGATCGGAGCGCTGGTGATGCTGGTCTACGCGCCCGTGTACGCCGCCGCGGAGGGTCTCGCCAGGGAGGCCTTCCCGGAGCATCCGCAGCTCTGGAAGGTCTTCTCACCGCGCGCCGCGGGCACCCGCCCCGTCTTCGGCGCCGTGCTCGGCGGCACCCTCTTGTGCGTGGTGATGTTCGCCTATGAGGTGGCGGTCCAGACCCTCGGAACCAAGCACCTCGGGTGGTGGATGCCGTCGCAGCTGCTCTTCGACCCTACCCTGCTGTCGTCGCGGATTCCCTGGACGCTGCCGTTTCATATCGCCCTGCTCGCCGGCACGACCGAGGAATGCCTCTTCCGCGCGCTGCCCCTGGCCGGGGCGGTCCTGCTGGGACGGAAATTCGGCAGGAAGGACCTCTGGGTCGTGGGTGCGCTGGTGCTCGAGGCGTTGATCTTCGGATCCGCACACTCCGGGTATCCGACGATGCCGGGTTGGGCCCGCATGGCCGAACTCTTCATTCCCGCCGTGGTGTTCGGCCTGCTCTTCCTGCGCTTCGGCCTGCTGCCCGGCATGATCATGCACTTCTCGTACGACGCGCTGTGCATGGGGCTCCCGCTGTACACCGCGAGAATCCACGGCTCCACCGGCAACTCGGTCGTGGTCCTCGTCCTCGTGCTCGCGCCCCTCGCCTGGGTCTCCTTTTGCCGGATACGCGCGGGAGCCTGGCGAGACCTTCCCGACGATCTGAAAAACGCGGCCTGGAGCAGGACTACGAGACGCCGGCCCGCCGCACAGGCGCGGCCACTGCCGTCCGGCAAAATGCTCACCCCCAGGGCCCTCAAGCTCCTGTTTCTCGCAGGCGTCGCAGCCATGGCCGTCTGGACCGTGTCGATGTCGCTCGCCAAACCCGATTTTCCGGACCTGACGCTGAGAAAATCTGCCGCCATCGCGTCCGCCCGCGCCGCGCTTGTGTCCGAAGGCGTCCACCTCGGCGCCGACTGGAAACCCCTTCCCGTCGTGCAATACGATCCCGAGAACGAGAGCATCTTCGTCTGGCAGACGGCGGGAAAAACCGTCTTTCACCGCCTCCTGGGCAACTACCTGGCCGTGCCCGGATGGCATGTCCGTTTCGTGCGCGACACCATTCCGCTTCCCGACCGTACCGAGGAATATCGAGTGTTCCTCGCGGGTGACGGGAAGGTCCAGCGCTACGAGCACATCGTGCCGGAATCAAGGCCCGCCCCCAGTCTCGCACGGGCCGCCGCACTGCGTCTCGCGGAGACCCAGTTGAAACGCGTGTACGGGCTCGACGCCTCGTCCCTCAAGCTGGTGACCGCCGACGAGACCAAGCAGCCCAAGCGCAGCGACTGGACCTTCGTCTGGAAAGATCCGCGAGTGACGCTTGGCGCCGGCGAAGCGCGCGTGTGGATCAATCTCGCAGGCGACACCCTGTCGGGCTTCGGGCGCAACGTGTACGTGCCCGAAGCCTGGACCCGGGAACGGACCGCCAAGGCCAATACGCGCACCCTCACGTTGTCACTGCTCGGCATGGCGGTGGCTGCCGGCGTCATCGCCTGCCTGATCGGAATGCTCGTGAGATGGAAAAGACGTCCCTTCGCCGTGCGCGTGGCTGTCTACACCGGCATCACCTGGGCCGTTTACAGCGGACTTGAGGCCTTCGTGAAGTTGCCCGTACAAGTCGCCTGGATGTCGACCTCCGAGCCGATTCACGTGCAGACGGTGCGAATACTGGCCTCGCTCCTTGTCTCGATTCCGGTGCTCGGGGGCCTCATGGCCGTCTTCGTCGGGGTGGGTTCCAATCGCACCGAGACCGCCACACCCGCACGCGCCAGACCGGAGTTTCTCGGCGGCCTCGGCGCCGGCTTCCTTCTGGTGCTTGGCGAACGCTTCGTCGATGTCGTGAGACCGCACTGGTCCCCCTGGCACGCGGGCATGGACGGCGCGAATTCCGGGTTACCCTACCTGGGAAGTCTGTGGGTTGTCGGTATCCTGATCATGAATGCGCTGTTCGCCCTGGGCGTCCAGCGCTCGGTCGACGCAGTCGTGCGTCCCGGAATCCTGCGCACCGCCATCTTCGTCGCCTTCGGACTCGCCTTCGGGGCCACCGTGAACTCAAGCACCTGGACCGGCATGGTCCTGTGCGGAACGGTGTTCGCCATCGCATTCCCGCTCATGGACCGCCTCGTGGTGCGAAGCCATCCCTCAGTGATCATCGCGATCTTCACAGCCCGCATGGTGGGCAATGCCCTCGCGGGGATCGTGATTCCAGGCCAGCCCGGTTCGCTAGGTGACGGGCTCGTGGGCATCGCCCTCGCCATCCTGGTAGGCTGGTTGCTCTTCACCTGGATGCGTCCGAAAGCCGCGCCCCCTCCGCCGCTTCTGCCCGCGGCGCCGAACCGATCCGACATCGCAACCATCGCCTCGTAAGGCATGCCGTCCCGGCGCGGTCGCACCGCGGCGCTCACTCGGCCGACCGAGCCAGCACCGCAGCCGCCGCGGCAAGCCGGTCTGCATGCACACGTCCGGAAACCTGCGAAAGCGGCGCTCGCCCATCGGCTAGCACGGTCGCGATCCTCGCGAACTGCGGAGGGGCCCCGGCGAGCGTCGATCGGCCAAACACGCCCCAGATGGGGCGTTTGTGCTCGCGCGCCAGAAGCGCCACCCGATAGGGCGCCTTTCCGCACAAGGTCGTGACGTCAAGGCAACCCTCTCCGGTCACCACGAGGTCGTGACTCGCTATGCGCGCCGCCAGTCCGGAGAGCCGGCTGAAAAGGTCGAAGCCGGACTCGAGCTGCGCCCCAAGGAAAGTCACCAATCCATAGCCGCAGCCGCCCGCAGCCCCCGCACCCGGATCGTTCTCATGACGGTGTCCCAGGTCCCGGCCCGCGATGCGCGCAAGGCGCCGCAACGCGGCGTCGAGCATCCGGACCTCCGCACGACTGGCACCCTTCTGCGGCCCGAACTCATGGGCCGCCCCGTTCATCCCCAATAAAGGATTGGTGACGTCGGTCGCCGCAATGATTCGTGCGCCCGGAACGCACTCGGGCGGCTCGATGCGAACGAGCTCCGCGAGCCCGCCTCCGGTTGGGGCGATCGGCTCGCCCGTACGCTTCAGAAACCGCCAGCCCAGCGCCGCAGCCACCCCCACGCCGCCGTCGTTCGTCGCACTCCCGCCAAGACCCACGACCACGGTCCGCGCGCCCGAGTTTATCGCCCTCCTCAGGACCATGCCCGTGCCGAGGGTCGACGTGCGCAGCGGTCGGCGCTGCCGCGCGGGCAGTTGTTCCAGGCCCGAGGCTGTGGCCAGATCGAGCACCGCAGTACACCCGTCTCCCAACATCCCCCACCCTGCGACGCAGGGATGGCCCGCCGCGTCGGAGGACCGCATCCGATGCCAGACTCCCTCCGTCGCCTTCGTCAGGAGCCTAGCGAAGCCCTCGCCTCCGTCCGACAGCCCGCACTCGGTGAATTCCGCGTCCGGCCAGACCCGCCGCAGTCCCCGCACGATCGCCCGCGCAGCCTCCCCTGAGGTCAGCGTGCCCCTGAACTTGTCGGGCACCACCAGCACCCGCCCCGGTCGGGTGAAGCCGCGTCCTCCGGACTTTTCGCGTGGCACCTCCATTCTTGCCAGCGACTAAGCAGGACTGCCGCCCGAACTGCAATGCCGTCGCGTGCCATCCAGGGCGAAGATCAGCGTCGCGCTCGACGGGGGGCTCCGCACCTCGCGCACCCCGGCAGGCCACGGCACGCCGCTGGTGGATTTCACAAAGGGGATTGGTGATCCGCTCCATTGCACCGACAGGCCGATATCGGTTATACATCCGGGCGCTTCGATTCCCCGCCCGCCTCCGGGAGGCCAGCCGGTGTCGGAACGCCCCAATCCCCTGAAATCATGACGCATCTTTCCACAATCCGCCCATTTCACCGGCTCCTCCTCGCAGCCGCCCTGACCTGCGCCCTCGCCGGAGCCGCGCGCGCCTCCGAACAGGCTCTGACCCTCGATGGCACCGCTCCCGGCAGGACCTTCGACGGCGTCGGCGCCGTCTCCGGCGGCGGAGGCACCTCCGTGCTGCTCAAGGATTATCCCGAGCCCGAACGTAGCCAGATTCTGGATATCCTGTTCAAGCCTAAGTTCGCCGCCTCCATGCAGACGCTCTACGTCGAGATCGGCAGCGACGGCAACTCGACGCAGGGCTCCGAGCCCACGCACATGCGCTCCCCCACCGACCACAACGCCCGCCGCGGTTACGAGTGGTGGCTGATGTCCGAGGCCCGGAAGCGTTCGCCCGCCCTCACCCTCGACGCCTGCGCCTGGGGAGCCCCGGGATGGGTCGGCAACGGCAACTTCTGGTCCCAGGACATGTGCGACTACTACGTCTCCTGGGTCAGGGACCTCAAGGCCACGTACGGCCTGACGCTCGACGCGATCGGCTGCCGAAACGAGCGCGGCTCCAATTTCGACTGGGTGAAGCAGTTCAGGAAGACCCTTGACCAAAACGGTCTGGCCTCGCTCCCCATCCACGCGTTCGACGATCCCGGCAACGAGCGCATGTGGTCCTGGATTCCCTCCCTCGAGAAAGACCCCGCGCTCAATGCCGCGGTCGGCATCGTCGGCAACCACTGCCTCACCCAGGCTCCCGAGCCCGCCGCAGTACGGGAGACGCTGCGCAAGCTCCACAAGACCGTCTGGAACACCGAGGATCACGTGTACAACGCCGACGGCGCCTTCTACCCGGACGCCTACTCCTGTGCCCTGGGGGCCGTCCACCGCTTCAACATCAATTACATCGACCACGACGCCACGAAGATCGTGAACTGGTACCTCGTTGGATCGACCTACGGCATCGAACCGTACGCGGACCAGCCTCCCGCCATGTTCGCGAACAGCCCCTGGAGCGGGCACTACGCGCTCAAGCCGATCATCTGGGCCTACGCCCACTACGGTCAGTTCACGCAGGTCGGCTGGCACTACGTCGACAGCGGCTGCACGCACCTGGCCGGCGGCGGTTCCGTCGTCACGATGCGCGCCGCCACCGGCCGCGACTACAGCGTGATCGCCGAGACCGCTGGCGCAAAGGTCCCGCAGACGGTTCGCTTCGCAGTCGAGGGCGGCCT
This sequence comes from bacterium, assembly GCA_021782105.1. GTDB lineage: Bacteria > Verrucomicrobiota > Verrucomicrobiia > Opitutales > Opitutaceae > MWDT01. The sequence continues at coordinate 7,527 of JAJXVO010000100.1, read as the reverse complement.
CTCCCGCAAGGCCCTCTGCGTGTGGCTCACCACCCGCTCGTCGGACTTCGTCCGGCAGTCTGACGTGACGCCTGACGCGACCGGTGTGTTCACCATCACCCTCCAACCGGACGCGATCTATTCCCTGTCCACGACCCGCGGGCAGCAGAAGGGCGGTTTCACCAACGTGCCTGCCGAGAAGCCCTTCCCCTTCCCGTACCAGGACAACTTCGACGAATACTCCGAGCCTAGCCGCTTTGGCTACCTGCCGCACTACACCGCCGACATCGTCGGCGTGTTCGAGGTCGTCGACCGCCCCGACGGCCGCGGCAAGTGCCTGCGTCAGGTCGTCGACCACAAGGTCCAGAGCTGGGCGCCCGAGTGGAAACCCTACACGATTCTCGGCGACGCCACCTGGACCGACTATCAGGTCAGCGCCGACATTTCCTTCGACGACGGCGGCTGGGCCGGCGTCATGGGTCGCGTCTGTCAGACGGGCAACGGCTGGGACAACGACGCCAATGGCTATTATGCGCGCCTGGACGCGGACGGCGCCTGCTCGATCGTCCTCGCCAGCGACCAGATCAAGGGCACGCGCGACCGCGCTCTGACAACGGGCCGCATATCCGGTTGGAAGTCGGGCGGCTGGCACACGGTGATGCTGCGCTTTGAAGGCGCGAAGATCACGATGCTGGTCGACGGCGCCGCCGTCCTCAGCGCTGTGGATCACACTTACCCCCACGGCATGGCAGGCCTGATCACCGGCGGCGACCACGACACCCGCTACACCGCGCTGTTCGACAATCTCACGATCAACCGCGTGAACGGCGGCGCAGTGCGCCCAACCGTGTTTTCCCAGGACCACGCGCCTATCTACGCCCCGAGCGCGAACGACTCGGCCGACTGAAGCCAACGCCGTGCCCGCCCGACGATCGAGACGGCGGGTACTTGGCGACGCCTCGCGAGCCGGTCGAGATTGCCGGGCCGAAGAACGACTCCGCCCCTCCCGCCTTGCCCCACCGCGCGTCTCCGCTTTGGTGATTTTGGGCCTCCTTGCGGTTCGAAACTGACCGTCACCCGCAAACCGCGTGGGATTTTCCCAGCGGATGCATGACATCTTGACAGGCGCCAAGCCCGCCAGCGCCCTCGGGCCCATGGGGGTGCCCGGGCAAAGGACCCTACGCCACCGTCGGTGCCCCCCAATGGACCGATTCAACCCATCGGACTCGCCCTTTTCGGCGTTGGTACTGTTTTTTCCTAGAAATGTCAGTTTAAGCCTTAATGAAAGTCTTTTATCGTCATGGGACCAAATCGTTAGCCTGATGGTGGTCCGGTTTTCGTTCCGGTCGCCCTCACGCCTGAACTGTTCATGAGGCGGCGCCACGGAGATCTTCTGTCGGTAGTCCTCTTTTCACCCACCCTTTTCCAAGATGAAACCACCACGGTTCCTCCTCGCCCTCCGTCTTCCGCAAACCTTGCACCGGCTCCTGCTCGGATGCGCCATCGCCTTCCTCTGCTCGATCGCGCGCGGCGTCACGACAGACTTCAGCACCGGCTGGCGTTTTCATCTTGGCGACGTCGCCGGAGCCCAGGCCACGAAGTACGCCGACTCCGGATGGGACCGCGTCACCCTCCCCCACACTCCCCGCATCGAGGCCCTGGTCACCGATCTCGGCGCCCACCGCCAATGGGAGGGCATCTGCTGGTATCGGAAATCGTTCACGCTGCCGGCCGACGCGATCGGCAAGGTCGTCACACTGCGCTTCGACGGCGCGATGAACGCCGCCACGCTCTACGTCAACGGCCGCAAGGTCGCCGAGCACCTCGACGGTTACCTGCCCTTCGACATCGATCTGAGCGCCTTCGCCCAAAAGCCCGGCCCGATCGAACTCGCCGTCCGCCTCGACAACCGCCACAGCGATATCACCGGCCCCAAGCCCCTCGACCAACTCGATTTTCAGACCTACGGCGGCCTCTACCGCCGAGCATGGCTCCGTATCCAGCCGCGCCTTTACATCACCGACGCCATCCTCGCCAACAAGGTCGCCTCGGGCGGCGTGTTCGTCACCTACCCCGCCGTCTCGGCACACACCGCGACGGTCGCAACCCAAGTGGACATCCGCAATCGCACCGGCACGCCTGCGCGTTTCGCCCTTCGCGCCGTGCTCCATGACCTCTCGGGCCGGCAGGTCGTTGAGGCGGTTGCCGACAGGCTCTCCCTCGCAAACGGCGGCGAACAGGCCTTCACCCTCGATCTCCATGTCGACCATCCCGCTCTCTGGAGCCCCATGACGCCTTCCCTCTATCGCCTCGACGTCGAGGTGCTCGCCGACGGTCAGGTGATCGACTCCCGCACCCTGCACATCGGAATCCGGCGCGTCGCGGTCGGCCCACATGGCATGTCCTTCGATGGCCACCCACTGTTCCTCCAGGGCGTCAACCGGCATCAGGAATATCCCTATATCGGAAACGCCGTCCCACCCGCCGCACAGTACCGCGACGCCTGGCGGATCAAGGCGGGCGGCTTCGACTTCATCCGTCTTTCACACTACCCGCAGAGTCCGTCTTTCCTGGACGCCTGCGACGAACTGGGCCTGGCCGTCATGCCCGGCATCCTGGGCTGGCAGTACAATCCCGCCACGCCCGCTTTCGAGGCCAACCGCGTCTGGGCCGTGCACGAACTCGTCCGCCGCGACCGCAACCACCCCAGCGCCGTCATGTGGGAACCCTCGCTCAACGAGACCCCGATGACCCCCGATTTCATCGCCCGTCTCAACGCCGCGGCACACCAGGAGTATCCCGGCAACCAGATGATCACCGCAGGCTGGGTGAATGGCTACGACGTGAAACTCACCGCCCGCCAGCACGGCAGCACCCAGGAGTTTCTCCACGCGAAGTTCCCCTGCTTCGTCAGCGAGTATGGCGATTGGGAATACTACGCCGGCAACGCCGGCTTCAATCAGGACACCTGGGGCAATCTCAAGCAGGCCCAGCGCAGCTCGCGCCAGGCCCGCGGCGACGGCGAGGTGCGCCTCCTCCAGCAGGCCACCAATTTCCAGGAGTCCCACAACGAAAACCTCGGCACGATGGCCTTTGGGGACGGCACCTGGGTGATGTTCGACTACAACCGCGGCTACGCTCCGGACCTCGAGACCTCCGGCGTCATGGACATCTTCCGCCTGCCGAAATTCAGCTACTATTTCTATCAATCCCAGCGCGACCCCGACCAGAAGCTCCCCGCCGGCATCGGCGGCCCGATGGTGTCGATCGCGAGCTGGTGGACCAAGGCCTCGCCGCTCGACGTCCGCGTGTTCAGCAATTGCGACGAGGTCGAGTTGTTCCTCAACGGCCATAGCCTCGGTCGCCAAAAACCTGATCACAACCGGATCTCCACGCACCTGCGCCATCCGCCGTTCACGTTCCATCTCGCGCGCTTCGAACCCGGCGAACTCAAGGCCGTGGCCTACCTGCACGGCAAGGTGGCCGCAACCCAGGTCGTCCGCACGCCGGGCGCCCCGGCGAAGCTCGCACTCTGGATCGACCAGTCGGGCAAACCCCTCCAGGCCGGCGGCGACATCGTCTTCGTCCACGCGGACGTCGTCGACGCCAACGGCACCGTCGTGCCCGAAGCCACGCCGCCCGTCACCTTCCGCCTCGATGGCAATGCCACGCTGATCGGCGAGAATCCCATCCCCGCCGAAGCCGGCATCGCCAGCATCCTCTTGAAATCGGGAAATTCCACGGCTCCCCTCCGCATCCAGGCCACGGCCGGCGCCCTCACCGGCGAAACGGTGCTCACACCCACTCCTGCGAAGACGGACTGACCCCGATCATTGTCACGGACCGATGCGTCCCGCCCACGAGGGCGGGACATTCTGTATCCGCAATTTCATTTCAGCACCCGGCACTCCGCCATGAGGCGGCGTTCGCCGCCACGAACGGGCGTGGTCCTCAGTCGTCGTCCGACACCGACATGGCGCGCGGCGAAAAACTCCGCCCCGTCAGCGCCGCCAGTTTCTCCTCGAAGTCCGCCTTCTGCAGCGCCTCGATCACCACGTCGATCCGCCCCTCCATCACCTCGGGGAGGTTGTAGAGCGTCAGTCCGATCCGGTGATCCGTCAGTCGATTCTGGGGGAAATTGTAGGTTCGTATCCGCTCGCTGCGGTCGCCCGTGCCGATCTGGCTGCGACGTTGCGCCGCATACTTCGAGCGCTCCTCGTCCTCCTTCATCTTCAGGAGCCGCGAGCGCAACACCGCCATCGCCCTCGCCTTGTTCTTGATCTGCGAACGGTCGTCCGCGCAGAAGACAATCAGGCCCGTCGGCTTGTGGATGATACGCACGGCCGAATCCGTGGTGTTCACGCCCTGGCCGCCCGGACCACTCGCCCGCTGCACCGTGACGTCGAGATCCTGCGGGTCGATCTCGATGTCGACCTCCTCGGCCTCCGGCAGCACCGCCACCGTCACCGTCGAGGTATGGATGCGCCCGTTGGCTTCCGTCACCGGCACGCGCTGCACCCGGTGCACACCGCTTTCAAACTTGAGCTGCTTGTACACGTCCTGTCCGGAAATCAGAAAGATCGCCTCCTTCATCCCCCCGCGTTCGCTGCCACTCGTGCTCATCGGCTGCACCTTCCAGCCGCGTCCGTCCGCGTACTTCATGTACAGCCGCGTCAGCTCCCCGGCAAAGAGCGCAGCCTCCTCCCCCCCCGTGCCGGCGCGGATTTCCATGACCGTGTTGCGCGAGTCCGATGCCTCCGGCGGAATCATCGCCAGGAGCACTCCCTCGCGCAGCCGCGCACAGCGCGCCTGCAGCTCCGGCAGCTCCATCGACGCGAGCTCCTTGAGGTCGGCGTCCGCCTGGGGGTCCTTCAACAATGCCTCGGTTTCGGCCAGATCCGCCTCCGCCTTTGCATGCGCCCGGTGATCCTCGATCAGCTTCGCCAGCCGCTGCTGCTCGCGCATGACCTGCGCCGCCTTGCGGGAATTGCTGTAAAACGACGGCGCCGCCATCTGCGCGCTGAGCTCATCATAGCGCATCTGGAAAGGAGTGATGTCGGGAAGCATGTCCATGGAGTGAGAAGGCGTTTTGTGGATACCCAATGGCGCCTGCTCGGCGATTTGGGCGTTGCGGACGCGGGTGCGAGAGTCTTCGCTCTGGCTCCACCCGCCGACTGGGCGGTCAACCGCGCTAGAGATGTCTATCCGCAATGGCCACGACGCTTTTCACGCAGAACATCATCGCCTGCATCTGGGACTTCGACAAGACCTTAATCCCGGAATACATGCAGTCCCCGCTCTTCCGCCGCTACGGCGTGAATGAGAGTACCTTTTGGGCGGAGGCCAACGCACTCGCCGAACACTACCGCAAACGCGGTCACCACCTCTCCGGCGAGATCGCGTATCTCAATCACCTGCTCACCTACGTGCTCGCGGGAGCGATGCCGAAGCTCAACAACCACGTGCTTCGCGAAGCCGGCGCGGGAATTGAATTTTACGACGGCATGCCCGAGTTCTTCGACAAAAGCCGCACCTGGGTCACCACCAAACCCGAATACCAGAAGCACGAGATCCAGCTCGAACACTATATCGTGAGCACCGGCCTCGCCGAGATGATCCGCGGCAGCTCCGCCGCGGGCAAGGTCGACGGTTTCTGGGGCTGCGAATTCATCGAGAACCCACTCCAGCCCGGCTTCCTCCTCCAGAAGGAACTCGACCTCGACGCCGAGGCCGAGATCGCGCAGATCGGCGCCGTCATCGACAACACCACCAAGACCCGCGCCCTCTTCGAGATCAACAAGGGGACCAACAAAAACCCCGCCATCGACGTCAACGCCAACATCACCCCAGAAGACCGCCGCATCCCCTTTCAGAACATGATCTATATCGCCGACGGTCCCAGCGATATCCCGAGTTTTTCAGTGGTGAAGAAGGGCGGCGGCAAGGCCTACGCCGTGTACAATCCGAAGCGCGAAGACGAGTTCGCGCAAAACGACCGCCTGCGCTCCGCGGGGCGCATCGACCACTACGGCCCCGCCAATTATACCGAAGGCAGCACGACCTGGAACTGGCTCAGCCTCCACATCCAGGCCATCTGCGACCGGATCGTCGCCGACCGCGAGGCCGCTCTCGCCTCCAGGGTCGCCCGCCCGCCGCGTCACCTCGGCACCGACGCCAGCGCCCCAAAAGCAAAGGTGCCCCAACAGGGCACCTTGCTCTGATTCAAATCCGCGGAGGCCGCGCCGGACCTTCGGCGCAGACTTCCGAGCCTCACCGCTCAGGGCTGAATCCTGAAATGGTAGGCAAACGTTCCGTCCGCGGGCTTGCCGTTGTCCACGGCCGGCACAAACACCGCCATCTTCAGCGCAGCCTGTATGGCCTCGCCGATCTTCGGCGGAATCGACGCGGTCTTCTTCAAATCGACGTCCGACACCGTTCCGTCGGCCTTCACTCCGAGCTCCGCGTCGAAGGAATAGATCTTGTATCGCTTGAGCACGTCTCCCCGGATCGGATTGCCCACAAGCTCCGGGCCTACCCGGCCGGTCGGATGCTCCGCGATCTGCTCAGCCGTGCGGTACCACGCCACCGGTTTCCACGAATAGGGGTTTTCGGGACTCAGCAGCGAAAGGAATTCACCAACCACTCCCCAGAATTTCTTCGTCTCATTCTGACTGGGGTTTACCGCGCTGAACAAAGGCACGCCATCGCGCGTCATCGCCACGATGCTGTAGCCGTTTCCAGGAATGTAATCCTGAAGCATGTCGAGGGCTCCCTCGTCCTCCAGATCCGCCGCCAGCCACGGCGCATTCTGATCTGCCGCCATCTTCTCGTACTCCCAGCGGCTGTAGCCCATTCCAAAGGTCAGCGCCTCCATCATGCCCGGATAAACCTTCTGGATCTCCGAGTACGGGGCCCACGACGGTCCAAGAATCTTCCAAGAATCGCCGGCTTGTTGGTTCACGAAAAATACCACAATCAGTTCCGGCTCGGGATGGCCCGCGACCGAATACGAAACGAGCTTCTTGCCCTCCAGCTTCTGGAGGTGTCCGCGCAGTTCGGAGGTCAGCGCCGATTTCGCCTGCTCCCAGTTGTCCGCGCGCGGCGGATGGTCTTTCACCGCCTGATAAAATCGGACGAGTTGCGAGAGAGGCAGCGCCTGCATCGGCAATCGGCGCCCCACAGTGTTCGAAACCGAGAAGACCGCAAAGGGTCCGAGCGCCTCGACGGCGGTGCCACTGAACGTGTTTCCATGGATGTCTTGCCACTCTTCGTTCTTCGCCGAAGCGGAAGGAGCGAAACCAACGACGGCCGCGGACAGTAATCCTGCGGCCAGACAGGAGATAAGTTTTGACATGGGGGACTGGGGTTGGGGAAGCGCGCATTTGATAATGAAGAGGCGGCCGAACCGACAAGACCGTTTTTCTCTGCATCCACCGCATCCCAGGGGCTCTCCTCACAAGCCGGAGCGCTGTGGGCATCTAGAAGCGTTTCCCATTAAAATTCTTGGTCTTACATCATAACAATCCACTCCGATCGGGATCAGTTCAA
>JAJXVO010000385.1 GCA_021782105.1 bacterium | reverse complement strand
AGAGGTCGGAGGCCAGATGTCAGAGGTCAGAGGTCGGAAGTCGGAGGGCGGGAACTAGTGTCAGTGCTGGCTGATCGGTGGGGCCAGTCCGCTGTACCTCTGTCCTCTGTTCCTCTGACTTCGGCTTTCAGCCCCTCATCCTCTCGCCTGGTAAACCCAGGGATTGGCCTCGAGCCAGCGGAGGGTGCGGACGATGCCCTGCTCGATCGTGAGCTTCGGGCGCCAGCCGGTGGACTGGATTTTCTGGGTGTCCAGGAAGATGAAGGGATTGTCGCCAACCCAGCCGCGGTCGCCGCCGGTGTAGCGCAGCTCGGGTTTCAGGCCGAGGGCGGTGTTGATGAATCGGATACTGTCGTTCACGCGCACGTACTCCGGGGTGCCCAGGTTGTACACCTGCGTGTGATGCCTCGCGCCTGCGGCGGTGGCTTGGGACAGGACGTGGAGGATCGCGTCGATGCAGTCCTGCACGTAGAGGTAGCTCTTGCGCTGGGAGCCGTCGCCGAGCACGCGCAGCCAGTCGGGATGCTCGCGAAGCTGCTGGTAAAAGTCGAAGACGTGGCCGTGCGTGTAGCGCTCGCCCAGGATGGAGACGAAGCGGAAGACGTAGGCTTCGATGCCGAACCCCTCCGCGTAGGCGCTGAGCATGCCCTCGCCTGCGACCTTGGAGGCGGCGTACAGGGAGGTTTGTACCGGGAAGGGCGCGTCCTCGGGCGTGGGGATGACGGCGGCCTCGCCGTACACCGAGCCGGTCGAGGAGAATGCGATCCTCCGGATGCCATTCGCGCGCAGGGCCTCGAGCACGTGGAAGGTGGCGACCGTGTTCTGCTGGAGGTCCTTGGACGGGTGCTCGGTGCCGAAGCGCACATCGGCGTTGGCCGCGAGATGAAACACGGTGTCGCAGCCTGCCATCGCGGAGGTGAGTGCGGGGAGCTCGAGTGTATCGCCGCGCACGAGCCGGAAGGCCGGATTGCGGAGCGCGCCCTCGAGAAACCGCTCCTGTCCGGTCGAGAAATTGTCGTAGCCGACCACGGCGACGCCGTCGGCGAGGAGCCGGTCGACGAGAGTGGATCCGATGAAGCCCGCGGCGCCCGTGACAAAGGCCTTTTGCATGGTTGAGTCCAAGCCCGTCGCGTCGGCGCAGGGTTGTCAAAACTCTCTTCGCCCCGCGCCCGGTTGATCCCCGTAGCGACCTGCCAAAATGATCGAATGGATCCCGCGCGCTGCGTGCTTGAGAGGCTGGGAGGGCAGGCCTAGGCCGGGTGGAAATCGGAGGCCGCCGCGTCGGCGCACGCCTTTGCAAACTCAACCCCGCCTGATCATGAAATACCGTCCGTTTGGAAAACATGGATTCGACTGCTCTGAAATCGGCTTTGGCGCCTGGGCCATCGGCGGGAGCTGGGGACCGCAGAAGGACGCGGACTCGCTTGCCGCGCTGCACCGTGCGCTGGACCTCGGGTGCACGTTTGTCGACACGGCGGCGGGCTACGGCGACGGCCGCAGCGAGCGCCTGATCGGCCAGGTCTTGCGCGAGCGCGCCGAGGCGGGGAAGGCCGGCCGGGTCTTTGTCGCCACGAAGACTCCGCCCGCGCCCGGCGAGTGGCCTCCCTCGCCCTATTGCCGCGCGGAGGAGCGCTATTCCGAGGACTACCTGCGCGCGAACGTCGCCACGCGCCTCGCCAATCTTGGCACCAAGAGAATCGACCTCCTCCAGCTGCACACCTGGACCCGCGCGTGGAACCGCAACCCGACGCCGTTCCGGGTCCTGCGCCAGCTCCAGCGCGAGGGTCTGATCGGCCTTATCGGGGTGTCCACGCCCGAGCACGATCAGAACTCAGTCATCGACCTGATGCGCGGGGGCTGGGTCGACTCCGTGCAGGTGATCTACAACCTCTTCGAGCAGGAGCCCGCGGCAGAGCTGCTCGACGCGGCCAGGGCCTGCGGGGTGGGTGTGATCGTGCGGGTTGCCTTCGACGAGGGCGTGCTCACGGGTAAGTTCACCGCGGATACGACGTTCGCCCCCGACGATTTCCGCTCGCGTTATTTCGAGGGCGACCGGCTGGGACGGGCGCTCGAGCGGGTTGAGCGGATCCGCGGAGACCTGGAGGGCACGGGGTACACGATGGCCCAGGCGGCGCTCAAGTTCGTGCTCGCGCACCCGGCGGTGTCAACGGTCATCCCGGGTATCCGCACCGTGGCGCAGGCCGAGGCCAACTGCGGCGTGAGCGACCTGCCCGATCTCCCCGAGCCGCTGCTCGTGAAGCTCCGTCGCCACGCGTGGCGACGCGCCTTCTGGTACGGCGGAAAGTGACGCTCGTCCGACCCTCCCTCAGGCGTAGGTCGAGAACTGGCTGATCAGGTTCTGGTCGACGGCGGCGTTGGTCATCGCAGTCGCAGCATTCGGATCGCTCTGCACGATCGAGGCCCACGCGGACGTGTTCGACGACGTGGGCGTTTGGAGCGACTGGAGCGAGCCGGAGGAGTCGTACACCGCGTTGAGAAGCGGGTCCGACGACTGGGCTCCGAGCAGCGTCTGGTCGATGATACCCTGGACGGCGGTGCCCTCCGCGCCCACGGTGCCCTGAGTCGGCGTCGGCAGGCTCGGGGCGGTGCCCGATTGGACAAACGAGTCGAGCATGTCGACCGCGTTGTTCGACGAGCTGGATCCGTCCATGGTCGCCAGGACATCGGCCTGTTCCGACAGCGTGGTGGCCGCCTGGACCAGGCTTGGGTTGGTCGTCTGGGCCACCGAAACGTTCGGCACCGGCAGGGTGCCGTAGAGACTTGTCGGGTACGACGATTGGATGGAG
>JAJXVO010000384.1 GCA_021782105.1 bacterium | reverse complement strand
GCCGTCCACGTCGGCTCCCGCGCAGGCTTCGGCCGCGCCGGCTCCCTCGGTGTCGGCACCGAGCGAAGCGTCCATCAAGGAGTTGCTCGAGGTCTCGCACGCGCGCAGCCTGATTGACTCCGTGAACACGCAGGTCGAGGCCATGGTCCGCGCCTCGATGGCCCAGGCGGAAAAGGAGTATCCGGCCAACCCCGAGGCGACCAAGATCCTCAATGGGATGGTCGAGAAGATCAACGGTCTCCTGGGTCAGGAGCTAAGCTGGTCGACGATGGAGCCGCTGTACGTCCGAATTTACCAGCAGTCGTTCACCCAGCAGGAGGTCGACGGTCTGGTGGCCTTCTACAAGACCCCGGTCGGCGAGGCGCTCGTGCGGAAGATGCCGCGCGTCATGCAGCTTGCGATGGTCGACGTACAGCAGCGCGTTCGTGACTTCATGCCGAAGGCGCAGGCGATCTCCCGCGAGACGATGGCCGAGCTGAAGACGCTCGATGCCAAGAAGGCAGAAGCCACCAAGGCCGCCGCCGCTCCCGCGATGCCCGCCGCTCCCGAGCCCGCCAAGAAGTAAGCGGCTTCGGTGAACAGAAGCTAACGAAGGGAACGAAGAACAATCCGCTCACCGCAGGATTGAGCGCGTTGATTTACTCACCTTTGGGGTGAGGCAATTTGGCTTGGCGATTTCGTACAATCGCTTGGCTTGGCCTTCTTTGTTATCTTCGTTTCCTTCTGTTCACTGCGTTTAATAGAGCCATAGGGCAGCCCATCGCTCGGGTTTCTGCCTCTCTGTGCCCTCTGCGTCTCTGTGGTTCTAGTCACCAGCCGTCTGCTTGTCGGTAGGCGACGTGCCGGCAATCCGAAGCGGGCTGTGATTACGCCCGCTTGATCTCGAAGAACACGTCGGCGCCCTCGCCGGGCTTGCCGGAGATCTGAAGCGTGGTGCCGTGGGCGTTGAGCAAGGCCTCGCTCATGCGCAGGCCCAGGCCGAGTTTCTTCTTCTGGGCGTCGCTCAGGTCGCTGTTGCGCAGCTTGAGCAGCGGAAGATAGACGGAGGGATCGAGCCCGCAGCCGGTGTCCTTCACGTGGATTTCGCAGACGCCGTTCTGCGAGGAGGCGGAGACGATCACGCGCCCCTTCGGCGGCGTGGCCTTGATGGCGTTTGCCACCAGGTTGTTGAGCACCTGGGCCAGGCGCTGGGAGTCGCCGAGCACAGCGATGTCCGTGGGCATGAGTTCAAGCGCGATCTGACGCTGCAGGGCGGCGACGCCGAGGGTGTCGTGTACTTCAAGCCAGAGGAAGGGGAGAGGAATGGCCTTCGGGGCGATCTTCGCCTCGCGGGTGTCGTCGAGGAAGGCTTCGAGCAGGTGGCGCACCTGGCGGAGCTGGCCGTCGGTTGTGCGCTTGATGTTGTCGATGAGCGGCCGGCTTTCGATGCCGATGGACGGGTCGGTCAGGAGGAGCTCGGAGGTGAGGCTGATGCCGGTGAGCGGGCCGCGGAAATCGTGGGCGATGCTGGTGGTGAGGCGTTCGCGGAGACGTTCAAGCCGGTCCAGTCGCGCGCGGGTGGCTTGGGCGGTCTGTATCAGGCGCCCGGCGACATCGGGTGAACCCTGCGCCGGGGCGGGGTCGTTCGACGATGAGAGTTGATCGAGCGCGGCACGGATCGGGGCGGTGAGTCCCCGGAACCACCAGGCGGCGACGATGAGACCGACGATGAGACCTGCCAGGGCGATCAGGGCGGGATGGAAGGAGCCGGGAATCGCGCCGGCGGAGGCGAGCGCGACGGTGATCGTCGGCAGCGCACCGACCAGGGCGGCGACGGCGACGAGTTTGGCGGTGTAGGAGGAGGGGAATAACCAGCGACTGGTCCAGCGGTGGATCGCGAGGTCGTGATCTGATTTCATGCGGGGTGGCATCACTCGACGTATCGGCTTGAATCGGCCCCCGGCGGTGGGACTTGAGGAGAAATCCCCAGGTCGGCCGGGTGGGGTGGAACGGAGTCTGTTGTAGGCAGGATGTTGCCGTGGTGGAAGTCCTTCTTCAGAGAAGGAACTACGCAATTTAACGATCCTCCTTGTAGCCACGGTGCCTCCCGTCTAGAGCCCTCAAGGAAATCCCGACCTTTCGCCGCTCGGCGGAAGGAGGAATCCGGTCATCTTCTTGCATGAATAAACGTCGCGTAGTGGTCACAGGACTTGGAGTCGTCGCCTGCAATGGCATTGGCGTCGACGAGTTCTGGCGTGCAAATCTGGAGGGCCGGTCGGGCGTCTCTCTTATCGATACCTTTGAGACGGATGATTTTCCGTCAAAGGTGGGAGGGATTGTTCGCGGACTCGAGCCCGCCCGCTACATGCCGGCTGAAGTCGCCCGGAGGGTGGACCGGTTTGTGCATCTCGGGCTGGTGAGCGCGGAGTTCGCGATTCAGGACAGCGGTCTGAAGCTCGAGCAGGTGGACCGGGATCGCTTTGGGGTGATCATGGGTTCCGGGTTTGGCGGCGCCTTTTTTCACGAGGAGCAGCTCATCCAGGGCTTCGACAAGGGGGCTCATCGCCTCAATCCCCTCGCGGTGCCGCGGATCACCCCGAATGCGGTGGCGAGCCAGATGGGCATCCGGTACGGACTTCGCGGACCCAACATGGTGATTTCGACCGCCTGCGCCTCGGCCGCGCATGCAATCGGAGAGGCGTTCCGAAAGATCCAATACGGCGAGATCGACGCCTGCCTGACGGGTGGTGCGGAGGCGCCGATGACACGGTTCAATTTCGGCGCGTATTGCGCCCTGCGCGTGTTGTCCAAGACCAACGACGAGCCGACGCGCGCCTCACGTCCG
>JAJXVO010000383.1 GCA_021782105.1 bacterium | reverse complement strand
GGCCTCGTTCAAGGCCGCGGGCAGCGAGTGGGTGCATGTCGTCGATCTGGACGGCGCCTTCGCCGGTGAACCGACGAACTTGGTGCCCGTGTCGGAGATCGCGCGGCTGGGCATGAAGGTTCAGCTTGGCGGCGGCATGAGGACTCGTCAGTCGGTCGAGCGTGCGCTTGCGCTCGGGGTGTCGCGTGTCGTGATCGGCACGCGCGCCGCGGAGAGCGACGCCTTTGTTGGCGAACTGGTCCAGGCGTTTGGCGCCAGGATCGCGGTGGGCATCGACGCGAAGAACGGTCAGGTGGCAGTCAAGGGCTGGGTGTCCACCACCGGCACGGGAGCGCTCGAGCTCGCCCGGCGCATGGATGCGCTCGGCGTGGCGACGCTCATTCACACCGACGTCGGCACGGACGGAATGCTGACGGGCCCGAACTTCCCGGCCCAGGAGGCCATGTGCCGCGCCGTGCGCTGCGGTGTCATCGCCAGCGGCGGAGTCAGCCGTCGTGAAGACGTGGTGAACCTCGGCATCCTGGCAAAGCGTTGCCCCAACCTCGACGGCGTGATCGTCGGCAAGGCGCTCTACGAACGCCGGGTGGAGCTCCCGGACCTGCTTACCCTCGCGCGGCAGGCGCAGGCCTGATCTCGCGACCGGGCGGCACGAACAGCACGTCGGTCATCACCAGGTCGTCGGGTATCCCGGATGGGCCGCCATCGATCCGCGACCACTCATACCCGAGCGGCTGCAGGTGGGCGATGACGCCGCCGGCTTCCTCGCGTGTGTGAAGCCCGGCGAGCACGACAGGCTTGGCGGATTCGATCGCTTTGATGCCGCCGGCGACGGCGTGATGACCGTGCCCCTCGACGTCCAGTTTCACGAAGTCCGGGAGCCGGAGTTCGCCCGCTTCCACGAGGTCATCGAGGCGAACGGTGGATACGCTGATCGTTGGGATCGACGGGTTCCATGTCTCGTCCGTGTAGAGCAGGTGACCGGTTGTGCTCTCGAATCCGCCGTAGCTCAGAAAGCGTTCCTCGGAGACGCGGTCGGACACGGCAAAGGGGAAGATCCGGATCCAGGCTAGACGATTGCGGACCACGTGGAGCACGAGCCGCTCCCGTGCGACCGGGTTGGGTTCGAAGGCAGCGACACCGCCGTGGGGTCCAACGCGACGTCCAAGTCCCACGGAGAACAGCCCGTAATGCGCGCCGAGGTCCCAGACCTGTTTCCCATTCCAGTCCCAGAGGTCCATGATCCGCGCCTGGACTGCGGGTTCGTGGGTGCCGCGCCAATAGGCCGACCAGGGGTACAACGACCACACGGCGCCTTCCGCGAGCCCTGAGCGCACGCGAACCGGAAATCGCGCGAGGCCGGAGGCGCGCAGGATGCGATCGGCCAGGCGGCGTGAAATGGACATGGGCGGCCCCTGGGATCAGGGAAGCTGGTCGGCAATTTCCTCCAGCGGATACGTGAGGATCTCGGAGAGCGTCGGATGATACCAAGGCGCGCGAAGCATGTCGCGGACGGTCGCCTTCATGCTCATGGCCACGCTGAAGCAGTGGATCATCTCGCCGGCCTGTGCGCCGACGATCTCGGCGCCGAGGATCCGGCCCTTCCTGGGATCGGCCAGGACGCGGACGTATCCATAATTGGCATCCATCAGGATCGATTTCCCGTGGTCGTTGAAGGGATAGCTGGCCTTCAGAAACGGGACCTTCCGGCGGACCAGCTCCTGTTCGCCTAGGCCGATGGATGCCACCGGCGGGTCGGTGAAGACGACAGTCATCGCGAGGTCGTAGTCGACGGGTTTGATCTTCTTCACCCCGAAGGCGTGCCGTGCCGCGAGTTCACCCTGTTGGACGGCAAGGTGGACGACTTCCATCGGGCCGCAGACATCGCCGCCCGCATAGATGTGCGGCTGCGAGGTCTGCTGCCAGCGATTCGTGGCGATCCGGCCGGAGGCGTCGGTGCGGACCCCGGCGGCCCCGAGTTCCAGGCTGCGAACGGCGGGTTCGCGTCCGAGCGCATTGAGGAGATGGGCCGCCCTGCGGCGGACGATGCGTCCGGTGGAGAGGTCCTCGAACTCGACGGACACTCCGCTGCGGTCGCCGGAGACCTTCCGGATTTGAGTGTGGGTGAACAGCTCGATGCCCTCGTCGCGAAACGCGGCCTGGACGACGTCGGCGGCGTCGCAGGAGTAGTCGCGCAGGATGTGGGGGCTGCGCTGGATCTGAATGACCTTGGCGCCGATGCGCCTGAGGAACTGCGCGAGCTCGCAGGCCACGATGCCGCCGCCCAGCACGATCACGCTCAGGGGCACGCGGTCGAGCTCCAGCACCTCGTCGCTGGTCCAGTAGGGGGTGTCGGCGAGACCGGGTATGGGTGGTTCGGAGACGCGGGATCCGGTGGCGATGAGGAAATGGCGTCCCTCGATCCGGGTGCCGTCGGTGAGTTCGACCCGGTTGGGCGACACGAAGCGCGCGTTGGACCGGTACAGGTCGTATTTCCCGGATTCCATCGCCTGTTCTCGGTAATCGGCAAATTCGCCGATGACGCGCAGCTTCCTGCGGTGGAGCGCGCGCATGTCGACCTCGGCGATCGGAATGCGAAGACCGAAGCGGTCCGCCTTTTGCGCCAGGTGGAGAACCTCGGTTGACCAGAGCAGGGTCTTCGAGGGCATGCAGCCACGAAGGATGCACAGACCGCCCAGTTTCCGGGCTCCGTCTATGATCGCGACGCGCTTGCCCAGAGAGCGGGCGACGCGTGCGCCGTTGAAGCCGGCTGAACCTCCGCCGAGCACGACAAAATCGTAGGTTTTCATGGATTTACCGGGATTCAC
>JAJXVO010000099.1 GCA_021782105.1 bacterium | reverse complement strand
GCTCGCAGGGGCGGTGTCGCTGCCCTGCGTGGCCGTGGCCTTGAGGGATGTGGCGCGAACCCGGGGTCGCAGGTCGGCGCCTGTCCTGGGCGTGAGCGCCGCGTTCGTGTTTGCGGCGCAGATGGTGAATTTTCCGGTGGCAGGAGGCACCTCCGGGCATCTGCTTGGCGGCGTGCTGTGCGCCGTGCTGCTCGGCCCTTCGTCGGCGATCGTGGTGATGGCCTGCGTGCTGGCGGTGCAGGGGCTGATGTTCGCAGACGGCGGACTCGCCGCGTACGGGGCGAACCTGCTGAACATGGGCATCATCGACACGATAGCGGGATGGGCCGTGTACCGTGGCGTGCTGGGACTTCTGCCGGGATGTAGCGCGCGAGCGAAGATCACGGCGGCGAGCTTTGGGGCCTGGTGCGGCGTGGTCGCGGCAGCGACGGCCTGCGCGGGGGAGCTTGCGATGGCCGGCACGGTGCCGTGGAGGCTGGCGTTTCCTGCGATGGCGGGGGTGCACATGCTGATCGGCCTCGGGGAGGCGGCGATCACGGGCATCGCACTGGGCGCGGTGACGCGGCTGCGCCCCGACCTCCTGGCGGGCGGTGCGGCGGAGCGCGGCGGTTTCGGATATCTCGCGGCGGCGGGCGCCGCGCTGGCCCTGTTTGTCGCACCCTTTGCGAGCCCCCTGCCCGACGGGCTCGCGACCGTGGCCCGGCGCCTCGGGTTTGCGGCAAGGGAGTCCGGAGGGCCCGGCCTGTCTCCGTTTGCCGACTACACGATCGCCGGACTCAGCCCCGGTTGGGCAGCGGTCGTCGCTGGCCTCGCGGGTGCAGCGCTGGCCTTCGGCCTGTCGTACCTCCTGGCCCGCGCCGTGACGCGCAGGAGCGCGGGAGGTCCGAAACATGACACCGCGAATGGCTGAGACCATGCCCACCTCCCCACGGATGCGCGCCGAGGCCGGCCTCGCGTTGGCTGCGACGTATTCGGCCGCAGTGCTGCTGATTCCCGCCCACTCGATGTGGATCGCCGCCGCACCCGCGGCCCTCGTCGCCCTGGCGTGGATACGGAGCGGCGTCGGTCTCAGGGCGGCGGTTCCGCGCTTCATCCCGCTCGAGGTGCTCCTTGTCGGCTTCGGCCTGGCCGCGCTGGCGCGGCCAGAACTGAGGGTTCCCTTTCTCGCCGCCGCGATCAAAAGCCATCTCTGCCTCGCCTCGGTCTTCGTGCTGACCCGCGCATACTCCGCAACCGACCTGCTCGCCGCGATGCGCAGGCTCGGGTGTCCGGCCCTGGCCGCGGACACGCTGGCGCTGATGTGGCGCTATCTGCCGCTCATGCAGGAAGAGTCGCGACGCCTGCAGCGCGCGCGGGCGAGCCGGACTTTTGTGGCGTCCCGGGGGCGGCGCTGGCGCCTGCTCGGAGACGCGGTGGCGCTGCTCTTTTTGCGCGGCCTGGCGCGTGCCGAGCGCGTCTACCTCGCCATGTGCGCAAGGGGGTGGAATTGAGCACGCCCGCGATCGAGGTACGGAGACTCTCCTACGCCTATCCCGAGGGCACGCCAGCGCTCGACGCCGTGTCGTTTGAGGTCGCCGCAGGGGAATGCGTGGGGCTGCTCGGGCCGAACGGGGCGGGAAAATCGACGCTTCTTCTCCACCTCAACGGACTCCTTCCCGTCCGCCCGCCCGGGGAACCGTCGGTCCTGGTCGAGGGGCTTCCGCTGGCAGAAGCGAATCTTGCCACCATCCGGCGCCGCGTGGGCTTTCTCTTTCAGGATCCCGACGATCAGTTGGTCGCGCCCACGGTCTTCGACGACGTCGCCTTCGGTCCCGTCCAACTCGGCCTGAACGGGGCTCCCCTCAAGGAGCGGGTCGAAGCCTGCCTGCGACAGGTTGGACTCGAGGGATATGGTCGGAGGGAACCCAGCCGCCTGAGCCATGGCGAAAAGAAGCGCGTCTGCCTCGCCGGACTCCTGGCCTGCGACCCCGCCGTGCTCGTCCTCGACGAGCCCACGGCGGGACTCGACCCAAGAGGCCGGCGGGAGCTCAAGGCCCTCCTGAACCGCCTGCCGGGCGCGAAAGTGATCGCGACCCACGACCTCGAGTTGGCCGTGGAATTATGCCAGCGGGTGCTGCTGATCGACGGAGGCAGGATCGTGGCGTCTGGCCAACCAGCCGACCTTCTGTCGGACGAGCCTCTCATGCTCGCCCATGGATTGGAAAAGCCTCACCTATTGACCCATCGCCATCCCCACACGTGACGGGCTGAAGTGGAAGGGACCATGCGCCGGACGGTGTTCCAATGGGATGCCATGCGACGTGCAGCGCTTTCAACCCTGTCCTGCGGGATCCTCGCGATCCTTTTCTCCGGTTGCGCCGAAGTAGGTTCCCCGCGCCCGGAGGAATCCCGTCGTCGCACTTCCCAGGAGATGGCGGCCGTCGCAGTCGGCACCAAACCCGAGGAATTGCGAGCACGGTTTGGCGAACCGGCGGAAATTCGTTCCTACCCAGTCCCAAACCACAAGGCGGAGGTGTGGACCTACCGGTACATGGTCAACCAAAGGACCAACTACGTGGCCCGCCCCACGCATGCGACGATGATGTATTCGGACCCATTGAAAGGCGGAGATTATCACCCGGGCGAAACCCAGATCCTGACGCCCGAACATGCCTACCTCGAGGAGACAACCGCCTTCGTCATGCTCGACGGAGCAGTGGAGGCAATACGACAATTCCGGGTCGAGCGCAGGGAATACGAATAGGCGGGCCCCACGCCGATCCGCAGGCCCTTTTTGCCGTTGCGACGGAGGGGCCCGACCGCCAGCCTCGCGACACCCCAATGTGCCTCGCTGTACCCGGCAAGATTCTCGACATCCAGGGTGACGATCCCCTTTTCCGCACGGGCCGCGTCAGTTTTGGCGGCGTCATCAAACAGGTGAGCCTTTCCTGCGTGCCCGAAGCCCGTATCGACGATTACGTCCTGGTGCACGTGGGCATGGCCTTGAGCGTCGTCGACGAAGCCGAAGCCGCGGAAGTCTTCGGGTACCTCAAGGCGATGGGTGACCTCGAGGAGTTCGAGCCCGGCAAGCCGGGAGCCGGGCCGGGTCCATGAAATACGTCGACGAATATCGCGATGCCGAAAAGGTGCGGCTCCTGGCCCGCGCAATCGCAGCCGAGGTCACGCGACCCTGGACGCTGATGGAGATTTGCGGCGGGCAGACGCACAGCATCGTAAAATTCGGCCTCGACGAATTGCTGCCTTCCACCCTCACGCTGGTCCACGGTCCGGGATGTCCGGTCTGCGTGACTCCGATCGAGCTGATCGACGCCGCCGTGGAACTGGCCGCGCGGCCAGGGATCACGCTCTGCTCGTTCGGGGACATGTTGCGTGTTCCCGGCAGCGGCGCCGACCTGCTCACGGCGCGCGCGAGGGGCGGCGACGTGCGCATGGTGTATTCCCCTCTCGACGCGGTCGAGCTGGCATCGCGCAATCCGGGCCGCCATGTGGTGTTTTTTGCGGTAGGCTTCGAAACCACCGCCCCCGCAAACGCGCTTGCGGTGCTGCACGCGCGCAAACTGGGACTCTCCAATTTCTCGCTGCTGGTCTCACACGTGCTCGTGCCACCAGCGATCGCGGCCATACTCTCCTCCCCCGACAACCGCGTGCAGGGTTTCCTGGCCGCGGGCCACGTTTGCACAGTGATGGGCATGTCCGAATACGGCCCCCTCGCCGATCGGTTCAAGGTGCCGATGGTCGTCACGGGCTTCGAGCCCGTCGACATCCTGAGCGGCGTGCTCGCGTGCGTGCGGCTGCTCGAGGCGGGCCGCGCCGAGGTCGGCAACGCCTATGCGCGGGCGGTGCACGCAGAGGGAAACCTTCGCGCCCAGGCGGTCATCCGCGAAGTATTCGAGGTGTGTGATCGCAACTGGCGTGGCATCGGTTGTATTCCTTCGAGCGGATACGCGCTGCGTCCGGAATTCCGAACCTTCGACGCCGCCACGAGGTTCGGCGTGGGCGGAGGCGGCAGCCGCGAATCCTCCGAGTGCATCAGCGGTCTGATCATGCGCGGAGCGAAAAAACCCCACGAATGCCCGGCCTTCGGATCGCGGTGCACGCCCGAGCATCCGCTCGGAGCTCCGATGGTGTCCACCGAGGGCGCATGCTCCGCGTACTACCGCTACCGTTTGCGCGCGTCAGCCCCTACCGGAACCTGATCCCGCCGCGCGAAGCCGGGGCGATGCTCAGCAGATTCGGGGAAGCTGCTCCCCGCTGAGACGATCGAGGATGCGTTCGACACCCACGACGCTTCGCAGCGTGGCCTGGCGGAGTCCCGCGCGGAACTCGCCAATCCGGGCCGGGGGTCCGCCGGGTGCGCATCGTCCAAGAAGCTCGAGAGCCCTGTCCGCATCGGACGCGCCCACTACGGCGACAAAGCGGCCTTCGTTGGCGACGTAACACGGATCGAGCCCCAGGAGCTCGCAGGCGCCACGCACCGATTCCGAGACGGGAATGCGCTCCTCGTCAATCCATGCGGACAGGCCGGCGGACTCGGCCAGCTCGATGACTGCGGTGGCGAGCCCTCCGCGAGTCAGGTCCCGCAGACAGTGCACATCAATGCCGGCGGAAAGCAAAATCTCGACCGAAGGCCACAGCAGGGCCGAGTCGCTCTCGATGGGCGATTCGAACGCGAGCCCTTCGCGCTGCGCGAGAATCGCCATGCCATGCCTCCCGATGTCGCCTGAAAGCAGAAGGACATCGCCCGGTCGGATCGACGACGGCGCCACCACGAGATCGTGCTCAACCGTCCCGATGCCCGACGTGGCGACGTACAGCCCGTCGCCCTTTCCACGTTCCACGACCTTCGTGTCGCCGGTCACGATCGCAACCCCGGCCTCGCGCGCGGCCGCCGCCATCGAAGCGACGACCCGCTCGAGCGTCTCCATGGGAAGGCCCTCCTCGAGGATGAACGCAGCGCTCAGCCAGCGCGGGCGGGCGCCACACATGGCCAGATCATTGAGTGTGCCGTGAACCGCCAGCCAGCCAATGTCACCTCCCTGAAAAAACAGGGGACTCACCACATGCGAATCGGTGGTAAAGGCCAGGCGTGTCGAACCGTCAACCGGCAGGATCGCGCCGTCGTGACGGGCGTCGAGCGCAGGATTCGAGAACGCCGTTGCGAAAATGCGATCGATCAAATCCTGGGTAAGCCGGCCTCCCCCGCCGTGCGCGATCTGAATCTCCTCGGTGCGCACCGAGGGGATCGGACATGAAAAAGTCGAAACAGATGATTCGGACATGGGACAATCTCAGTTTGCGCGGCGGCTCGAAGCATGAACACCGACAAGGCCGGGTCAACGGCCTGACGCTCCCTGCACGATCTGACGCACGCGCCTGGCGACTTCAGGCAGGGCGGCTCTGACCGGGGCGGACAGTTCCAGACACATCGGTTCGAGCGTCTCGACCGAGATGGTGACGACCTGTATCTCCCCTAGCGGGCCGAGCAGGGCGGCGGCCGACAGCAGATCGCGCAGGCCGACGTCGTGGGCTCCAAGCGCGGACGGAAAATCCGAGGGTGTCCGAGCACGGAATACGCGCACCGTGCCCGCCGGCTCCCCGTCCCGGGTCGCATCGATCAGTACCATCCGGGGATAGCTCCGGAACGCCTCGAGCAACTGAAACCCGCCCGTTCCACCGTCCATCAACGCAACGTGGTCGGGCCAGACCTCGGCCTCCAGCATGCGGACGGCGTGAATGCCTGCGCCTTCGTCGCCCATCAAAACGTTGCCGACGCCGAGCACGAGCATCGGCGTCGGCAGGTTTGGTCCGCCGTCAGGGGCGTCGCTATTCATCGGGTGTTGGGCTGGGCGTGCGGACTGTCGGGGGCCTTGGGGGCGAGACAAATATCAGGAGGGATGATCGGGGGGAGGCGTGTGCCGAGTGGCGCCGAACCATGATTTCCCGTCGGCGGGCCTGCCCGTTTCATCGACGCGGGAATCCAAGAATTTCCAGCCTCCGACCATCGAGGACATCACCCCGTGCCCCTCCACATAATCGTGATAGAAGACGAGGTAGACGTGGACGACCGTGAAGATCAGGAAGAACCAGGTCGCGGCGTAGTGCCATTGGCGCAGCGCGTATTCGTCGCCAAACAACGGCGTGATCCAAGCGAACAAATTTGGAAACCACGAGGTGCTCATCGCGGAGTACATCGCGAAGCCGCTGGCGACCTGAAAGAGGAAGACCAGGAACATGGCGAAATAGGTGAAGTAGGCGACGGCGTTGTGGCCGACGGCGTGGACGGGCGTGCCTCTTTCCTGCAACACATCCACACGCATGACGGCGGCAACCTCGCGGAACTGGGCACGCCGCAGTGGGAGGAAATTCTTCCAGTCCGCGTAACGGTTTCCCACGAACCCCCAATAGATTCGGACGGCAAAGTTGAATACGAACACGTAGGCCGTGACGAAGTGGATGAAACGGACCTCGCCGAACCAATAGCTGAAGGAGGCCTCCGAGGCCTGCACAAAGGCGGGCGGATGGGCGATGATCATGCCGGTGGCGGCGAGCACGAAGATGCACAGCGCGTTGATCCAGTGAAAGAATCGGACGGGAATCTCCCAGACATAGACGCGCCGGAACGTATGGAGCGGGGACTGGGGCATGGAGGGTTTCATGGTTCACCTTCCGCATTGGCCCGCCGGAGCGGTGTCGACCGATTGGAGGGGCCGCCCCTTGTCGTCGTAAAGATGGACAGCGCAGGCGAGGCAGGGGTCGAACGAATGGATGGTGCGCAGGATCTCCAGCGGTTGCTTCGGATCGTGCACGGGCGTCCCGATCAGCGAAGCCTCATAAGGAGAACGCTGCCCGCTGGCGTCGCGGGGCGAGGCGTTCCAGGTGCTCGGGACGACGAGCTGGTAGTTCTCGATCCGGCGGTCCTTGATCACAAGCCAGTGAGCCAGCGCGCCGCGGGGCGCCTCCGTTGCGCCGACTCCGCGCGCGGTCGAGGGCCACGACGAGGGCTCCCAACTCGTGCGCGTAAAGGTGCGCGTATCACCATTGCGGATATTCGCGATCAGTTGGTCGTAGAATTCGGTGGCCCAGCGGGCCACCAGGCGGGTCTCAATGCCGCGCGCAGCAGTGCGGCCGAGCGTGGAAAAGAGCACGGAGGGCGGCGCCTTCAGCGCGGCGAGCGTCTCGGTGACGGCCTCCTTGATCTCGCCGTTTCCCGATGCATAACCCACGAGCAGCCGGGCGAGCGGGCCCACCTCCATGGCGTGCCCCTTCCAGCGGGGCGTCTTGAGCCAGGAATATTTTCCGTCGACCGTGAGGTGTTCGTAGGGCGGCTTGGGGCCCGTGTAATTAAACTCGGTCTCTCCATCCCAGGGATGCAGGCCCTTGCCGTCGCCTCCCCGGTAGGAATACCACGAGTGGCTGACCTCCTCGCGGATCCCGTCTGGATCGTGGGGATCGACGGGGTGAACCTTGGAGAGGTCCCGATCGAGCACCACACCCCGAGGAAATTTGAAGCGGGCCACGTCCGCGAAGCCGTTGGTCGGGAGATCGCCGTAGGCCATGTAGTTTTTCACGCCGCCGCCGACCTCGGTCCAGTCGAGGTAATACGGGGCGACGGCCAGCAGATCGGGGATATAGACCTGCTCGACGAAACGCCTCCCCTGCTCGAAAAGCCGGCCCACGAAGGCGAGGCGCTCCGCGTTCAAGGCGTTGGCCTCGTCGATATTGATCGCGCAGGGGACTCCGCCGACCAGATAGTTGGGATGCGGATTCTTTCCTCCGAAGATCGTGTGGACCTTCACCATCTCCTTTTGCCATTCGAGGGCCTCGAGATAATGGGCGACTCCGATCAGGTTGACGGCGGGGGGCAGCTTGTAGGCCGGATGCCCCCAATACGCGTTGGCGAATATGCCCAGCTGTCCGCTCTCGACGAAGGTCGTCAGCCGCTTTTGGAGGTCGCTGAAATAGCCCGGCGAGCTCTTCGGCCAATCCGAGAGACTCTGGGCGATGCGGGAAGCCTCCGCGGGGTCGGCTTTGAGGGCGCTCACGACATCGACCCAGTCGAGCGCATGCAGGTGGTAAAAATGCACCACGTGGTCCTGCATGTACTGGGCGCAGAACATCAGATTCCGGATCAACTCGGCGTTGGGTGGAATGACGGTGCCGAGCGCGTCCTCGACCGAACGCACCGACGCCAGCGCATGCACGGTGGTGCACACGCCGCAGACGCGCTCGGCGAAGGCCCAGGCGTCGCGGGGATCGCGCCCCTTCAGGATGATTTCAATGCCGCGCACCATCGTGCCGGCGCTCCAGGCATCCACGATGCGGCCGTCCTTGACCTCGGCTTCGATGCGGAGGTGGCCCTCGATGCGTGTGACGGGATCAACAACAATTCTCGTGCTCATGGCGTGGGATCAGGGCTCAGGGTTTTGGGGTGTTCGTCGGGTCCACATCGTCGGGCGCCTCGCCCGGGTGCTCGCCGATATCGCCATGCTTGCGGATGTTGGTCATGACCGCGTGGACCGCGACGCCGGCGACTGCGGCCGCGCCCACCGCGAGGCCGATCTTGTCGGCCGTCATTTCGATGCCAAAGCCCGGGAAACTCGCCAGGCGGTTGTAGAAGGATCCCGCGTCCCAGAAGCCGGCCTCGGAACAACCGAGACAGCCGTGCCCCGACTGGATCGGGTAGCTCACGCCGTTGTTCCAACGGATGACGCCGCAGGAGTTGTAGGTTGTCGGGCCCTTGCAGCCCATCTTGTAGAGGCAATACCCCTTTCGGGCATTGTCGTCGTCGAAGGACTCGACGAACAGACCCGCGTCGTAGTTGGGCCGGCGATAGCAGGTATCGTGAACCCGGCGCGAATAGAAGGCCTTGGGCCTGCCCAGAGAGTCGAGTTGGGGAATGCGATCAAACGCGAGCAGGTGGACCACCACACCCGCCATCACCTCGGCGATCGGAGGACAGCCCTGCACGTTGATGACCGGCTTGCCCGCGACAAGTTTATGGATCGGCGTGGCCTCAGTGGGATTGGGACGGGCGGCTTGAACGCAACCTGCGCTCGCACAATTGCCCCAGGCTACCACCGCCATCGCACCCGCCGCAGCCTCCTTGAGAATCTCATGCGCGCTCCGTCCGCCGATACAACAGTAGGCGCCGTCAGTGCCCAGCGGCACCGATCCTTCGACCATCAGCAGATATTTCCCATAACTCTCCTTCATCGTCCTCTGCATGCATTCCTCGGCTTGGAAGCCCGCCGCCGCCTGAAGCGTCTCGGTGTAGTCCAGGGACACCCTGTCGAGCAGAATGTCGGCCACGATGGGATGCGAGGAGCGGATGAACGACTCGCTGCAGCAGGTACACTCCTGAAAATGGAGCCATACAATCGGCAGCCGTCGCTTCGTCTCCAAGGCCTTCGCGATCTGAGCCGCACCGCTCGACTCGAGCCCCATCAGGGCTCCCATCCACGCACAGAACGACAGAAAATCACGCCGGCTCACGCCGCGCGCACGCATTTCTTCCCAGAGCGTCGAACCTCCGGTCTGGGTCGGAGAAGGAAGAGCATTCATTGGAGATCGCGCCTCGGCGAAATCAACTTTCCCAAAGCGCAAGGGGTTGATAACCGATAAGAGCTGTACTTATCTATCTAATGATCTGCATAAGTTTTTGTCTGTAACCGGCAAGCAATAAATCGTTTTTGCCGGACTTAGTCCGCTCGACAGTCAGAGGGGCTGGAGCAAGGGTCTGGGCATGCACGAAGTCGGGATAGCGCAGGCCGCGCTGGACCAGGCCCTGGAGCAGGCGCAGCGCGCCGGGGCCGTCCGGATCCATCGTATCGTGCTGCGAGTCGGGACCCTGTCAGGCGTCGAGCCCACGGCCCTGGAGTTCGCGATGCAGACGCTCCTTCCCGGGAGCATCGCCGACGGCGCCGGGCTCGAGATCGAGCCCGTGCCCGCGCTCGCCCGCTGCCGGTCCTGTTCCCACGAATACAGCCCATCCGACGGGCTCCTGTTCGAATGCCCGCACTGCGGAGCCCTCGCCTCCACCGTCCTCCGGGGACGCGAGCTCGAGCTCGCGCGCCTTGAGATTTCGTAACCTTTCCATGAATACCCCCGGTCCCTCCGCCCCGAAGCAGCCGTCCAGCCCGGCTCCCGAAACCGAGGATGTCGTCGTCATCGACGTCCGCGACCCTGCCGACACCCTTCCTGAGCCGCCGGGGGACCGCATCGCAGGCACCCGCACCGTCGACGTGAGCGTGAGGATTCTCGACGAGAACGATCGGCGCGCGGAGGTCAACCGGGCCCGTCTCGCGGTCCTCGGCATTCGCGCCCTCAACTTCGTGTCCTCCCCGGGAGCGGGGAAGACGACCCTCCTTCAGCACACCCTCGCCGCACTCGGCGAGGACGTCTCCTCGGCCGTGCTCGTGGGCGACCTCGAGACGGCCAACGACGCGCGGCGCCTGCGCAGGCCCGGCGTGCCGGTGGCGCAGATCACGACGGGAGGCGCCTGCCACCTCGACGCCGCGATGGTCGCGCGCGCCATGGACGCTATCCCTCTGGATGGCGTGCGGCTGCTGTTCATCGAGAATGTCGGCAACCTCGTCTGTCCCGCCTCCTTCGACTTGGGGGAAAACCGCAGGATCACGCTCGTGTCGTGCACCGAGGGCGAGGACAAGCCCTTGAAGTATCCTCCGATGTTCAGCAGCGCGCACGCCGTGCTGCTCACGAAGATCGACGTCGCCGGAGCGATGGAGTTCGACCGGAAGCTCGCCCTGCAAAACATCCGGCGCGCCGCCCCCCAGGCCTCCGTCTTCGAGGTGTCGGCCAAGACGGGCGAGGGCATGGACGCGTGGCTCGCCTATCTGCGCGGGCTGCTTTGATCCATGCCGGATTCCCCACGCCCGCCCGCGCCGGACCGCAGGCTCGTCAGGGTGAGCGGCGTCGTCCAGGGCGTCGGCTTTCGTCCCTTTGTTGCCCGGCTGGCCGCACGGCTCGGGATCGCGGGCTGGGTGCGCAACACCCTCGACGGAGTGACGATCCTCGCCGTGGCCCCCGCGACGGCTATCGACGCCTTCGAGCAGTCGCTCCGCGCCGAGGCGCCGCCGGCGGCCCGCATCGCCGCGCTGGAGTCGCAGCCGGACCCTGCCGGCACGCAGCCGGCGCCCGCCGGTTTCGCCATTCTCGACAGCGACGACGGCGACGGCATCGCGCGGGTGACCCCAACCCCGGATCTCGCCCTGTGCGATGCGTGCCGTGCCGAACTCGGCGCCCCCGCCGACCGGCGCCATGGGTATCCATTCATCAACTGCACCAACTGCGGCCCGCGTTACTCGATCCTGCTGGAGCTTCCCTATGACCGGCCCCAGACGACGATGCGCGGGTTCACCCTGTGCCCCGCGTGCAGTTCCGAGTACCAGGACCCCCTCGATCGGCGCTACCATGCCCAGCCCAACGCCTGCCCCGCCTGCGGGCCCGTCCTGCGGCTGCTCGGCGCCTCGGGCGAGACGCTCGCCACGGGCGCAGCCGCCCTCGAAGGCTGCGCGTCCGCCATCGCCGGCGGGGGCATCGCGGCCGTCAAGGGCGTGGGCGGCTATCACCTGATCGTCGACGCCTGCAACGACGCCTCCGTCGCCGAGCTTCGCCGCCGAAAGCACCGAGAGGAAAAGCCGCTCGCCGTGATGTTCTCCTCCCCGACCGAACTCGCCAGGCACACACACGCGGGGCCCGGGGAGCTCGAGCTATTGCGCGGGCCGGTCGCTCCGATTGTCCTTGTGCGCCGGATACCCGGGTCGGGCCTCTCCGACCTGATCGCCCCCGGCAACCCGTGGGTGGGCGCCCTGCTTCCCTACTCGCCCGTACACTCTCTTTTGCTTGCGCGCCTCGGGAGGCCGGTCGTTGCGACAAGCGGAAACCTCTCCGAGGAGCCCCTGTGCACCGGCGATGAAGAAGCGGTGGAACGACTGCGCGGCATCGCCGACGTCTTTCTCGCCAACAACCGGCCGATCGCCCGGCCGGTCGACGACTCGGTCCTCCTCCCGGGCCCGGTCGGCCCGATCGTCCTGAGGCGTGCCCGGGGTTTGGCTCCGGGCACCATCCGTCTGCCCGACGACGCCTCCGACGGCGAACCGCTGCTGTGCGTCGGCGGCCACATGAAGTCCGCGGTGGCCCTGGCCACCGGCGCCTCGGTCGTGCTCGGGCCGCACATCGGCGACCTTTCCGGGACGGCTGCGATGGAGGCGTTTCGGCGCTCCATCGAACTGCTCGTGTCGCTGCTGCGGGAGCATCCGCAGCGGATCGCCTGCGACGCGCACCCCGGCTACGCCTCGACGCGGCACGCACTGGCCTCCGGCGTTCCCGTGACCCGCGTCCAGCATCATCTGGCGCACGTGCTGGCGTGCCTGGCCGAACACGGCGGCGGTCCAGGCAGGATCTTGGGAGTGTCGTGGGACGGAACGGGCGACGGCTGCGACGGGACCGTGTGGGGCGGCGAATTCATCGTGGTCGACCGCGGCGCCCGTGCCGCACGCCGGGTGGGCAGCCTGCGGACCTTCAGGCTTCCGGGCGGCGAGGCGGCCGTGAGGGAGCCGCGGCGATCGGCGCTCGGGCTTCTCGAGGCGCTCGACGGACGCGGGGGCGCGGCACGCGAGGCCTGGGCGCGGCGTCTCGGATTCTCCGATACCGAGGCGGATCTTCTCGGGAACCTCGCGGCGAGGGGCCTGTATGCGCCGGCCACGACGAGCGCTGGACGGCTCTTCGACGGCGTGGCGGCGCTGCTGGGCCTGGCCAGGGTCAACCGCTTCGAAGGACAGGCGGCGATGGCGCTGGAATCTGCGGCGGAAGCCGCGACCGGATCGCCGGCTCCGCTGAGTTTTCCCGTCGGCCGCAGTGCCGGGGGCGACGCCGAACGCCTCATCATCGACTGGGGCCCGGCGGTGGAGGAGTTGCTTCACGCCGACCCGACGCACGATGCCTCGATGCTGGCGGCGGCGTTCCACAGCGGTCTGGCCGGAGCCATCGCGGAGGTTGCACGCGGGGTCGGCGTGGAGACCGTCGCGCTTTCCGGGGGCTGTTTTCAAAACCGCCTCCTGCTCGAGCGCACGCTGCGCGCCCT
>JAJXVO010000382.1 GCA_021782105.1 bacterium | reverse complement strand
ATCGAGGCCGCGGGCGAGGTTGCCACCGCCGGAAATCCGCTCACCCGGCTCCACGTCGCGCCGTGATCCGCACTGCGCCAGAGGCCGGCCGTTCGCGAACCGAAAAGCAGGATCGAGCCCTGGTTTGGATCCACCGCCAGGCGCTCGCCGTTGCCACGGCCCGCCTCGTTGCCCCCCATCTTGAACGGCATGTTCACGCGCCGGAATGTCCGGCCTTCGTCCGACGAACACAGGATCGCGCCGTCGCCCACCCTGGGATTCGTGTACGTCCCCGCCGCGAGATAGACGCGTCGCGGATCCGACGGATCCACCGCGAGGCTCTCGATGCCCATGAGGTTCACGTCCGCCATCCCGAGCCAGTCCGTGAGCGGCACCCAGCGGTGCAGACCGGCATCCCAGCGGTACGCGCCGCCCACGTCGGTACGCACATACACCAGGCCGGGCTGCTTGGGATGAAACACGATGCCGGTCACGAACCCGCCGCCTCCGATGCGCACGTTGCGCCAGGCGTAGGGAACCGAGGCGATTGAGTCGGCGCGGGCGGCGGCGCAGGCCGCGCTCACCGCGAGCAGCAGGAAGGCAAGGAGA
The DNA here is from genome assembly GCA_021782105.1 of bacterium. Taxonomy (GTDB): domain Bacteria; phylum Verrucomicrobiota; class Verrucomicrobiia; order Opitutales; family Opitutaceae; genus MWDT01. The sequence continues at coordinate 2,242 of JAJXVO010000382.1, read as the reverse complement.
CGCTTCATGGCGGGGTGCCGGTACCGAAGCGGCCGTTTATCGTGAAATCAAGCGAGAGCTTACCCTCCCGGGAGGCTCCGACGGCCGCCCCGGGCCGTTTTACGGCCTCGTCCCCAGCATCTTGAACCCGGCGCGCGCGCCCGCGCGCCGCCGCACGCGAATCCATTCAATCATGAGAGGCTGCGCCACCCACGCCGGTGTGTAGTCGTATTTTGAGCACAACACCCCGGCCGTTTTGAATTGAACCCCCGACCGCGGGCCACAGGCTGAAGGCCCCCTGAGACTGGCTCCGTGAACCCCCGGTGCGCCTCGGCGTTTCGCTCCCTACGAGACCCGGACGACCGCCCCCCCGCCCCATGATCAAGCGACTCACTCAACTCCCGCTGCGCACGCAGCTGGCGATCCTCACCATCCCGTCCTTCGTCGTCATCGTCGCGCTCGCCTCCGTGTTCATCGCCCGGACCTACCGCGACTACAGGCAGCTCTCGCGGGTGCGCGACCTCGTGACGCTGGCCAACAAGTTCTCCGCCATCGGAGGAAGCCTCGAGCAGGAGACCAACGCCGGCATGTGGGACGTGCTCTTCACCCACGTGAACCACACCGAGGCGAAGCTTCCCGACTCGCTCAAGCTGTACACCGCCGCCGCAGCTCACACCGACGCAATGCTCGTTGAGGCCCGCGCCGAGTGGGCACGCGTCGACAAGGTCGGACTCGACCCGGTCACGCGCGCAAAGATCGAGGACGCCTTCGCACAGGCCACCAAGCTGAAGCTCTGGCGCGCTGCCGTGACCTCCGTGGGCAAGGACCTGGATCCTTCCATCACCGACGACCCCTACTACCAGGCGCAGCTGGCGCGCTACAAGCCCGCCCTCCCCGACCGCTACCTCGAGCAGACCCTCTGGGACTACATCAAGGAGAAGGCCTACACGGGCCTGGTCGAATCGTTCAACTCCACGTTGATGGTCACCGCCCGCGCGACCGACGACGCGGAACTCGCGCGCAGCATCATCCTGCAGGCTGAGCTGCTCACCTTCCAGGCGACCTCCGAGCGCGAGTGCACGCTCACCTACTACTACATCAAGCCCGGCGCCTGCCCCAACGGCCTCCAGGGTGACGAGCTCGCGTGGCTGCGCTCGCTGTGGGACCGCGAGCAGCAGGCGTACGACAACGCCTGGGCGCTCGCGACCGACGACGAACGCGCGATCATGAAGCGGGACCTCTCCATCGAGTCCTTCCCGCTCAGCGAACACGCCCGCGACTGGCTCAGGGCCAACTGGCGAAACAATGATATCCACAAGCTCTATACGCCCGAGCTCAGCCGCGAACTCGACACCACCCGCATCGCCCGCACCCAGCAGGCCATCGACGCCCTGCGCGCGCGCCTGGCCGGAATCACCGCGGCACGCATCGCCCAGCGCCACGGCAGCCTCGTCACGCTGATCTCCGTGGTCGTCGGCTTCGGCGCGCTCTTCGCCGCCGTCTGCGTGCTGTTCTACTTCAACATCACCCGCACGCTGCGCAGCGGCATCGAAACCCTCGAGCAGGGCGTGAACAACATCATCGGCGCCTCGCGCAACCTCGCCGAGACCAGCTCCCAGCTCTCCACCCTCGCCTCCGAACAGGCCGCCGGCATCGAGCAGATGTCCGCCACCGTCGAGGAAATCACCGCGATGTCGAAGTCCAGGAACGAATACCTCGACAGCATCCTCCAGCAGGAGAAATCCAACCAAAGCCACGCCGAGCAGTCGGTCTCCGTCATGACCCAGATGAGCGGCGCCATCGCCGAGATCGCCCAGGCCAACGTCGAGACCCAGAAGGTCATCAACTCCACCCAGGAGCTCGCCATGCAGACCAACCTGCTCGCCCTCAACGCGGCCATCGAGGCCGCGCGCGCGGGCGAGGCCGGCGCCGGCTTCGCCGTGGTGGCCTCGGAGGTCAAGACCCTCGCCGAGGGCTCCGCCCGCACCGCCAAGGGCAATGAGGAGTTCATCACCCGTAGCCAGCACGCGATCACGAATGGCACGCGACTCTCCGACAAGACCTCGGCCTCGCTCAAGGCGATGGAACAGGGCTCGCGGCGCTCCTCCCAGATGGTTGCCGAGATCCTCCAGCGCGACGAGGAACAGCGCCGGGGCCTCGAGCAGATATCGTCCGCCACCCACTCGATTGAATCCAAGATCACGGAGCTCGCCGCAAGCGCCGAGGAACTCGCCAGCGCCGGGCAGCAGCTCTCCGGCAACAC
>JAJXVO010000098.1 GCA_021782105.1 bacterium | reverse complement strand
GCATCCCGCGTACGCAGTACGCCGCTGGCTTCATTCTAACTCCTAGCTCCTAGCTCCTAACTCCTTTCATGCATCCCCTCCATCCCCTTCATGTCTGTTAAATTCTGTGTTTCCGCCTTAAGCTCCCCAATTTCCGAATTTCCGCTTTTCCGAATTTCCCCCTTCTCCGATCCGACATCCCTTTCATCCCCTCCATCCCTGTTAAAAACGATTTGTTTTCGTCCTCCGTCCTCTGTCTCCTGTCCTCCGACATCCGACGTCCGCCAATCGTCACCATCGGAAGGATTGCCGAGTGCGCGAGGGGCGCCATGGTGAGCGATATCGCCTCGCCGATGAATCTCCGCAGTCTTCGCACACGTTTTGCCCTGTTTGTCCTGCTCGCGTACTTGGTCGGAGGCGCCGCTGCGTTCTTCGCCCTGCTCGCTGCGGCGCGCAGCGTCACGGCCGACCTCACCCAACGTTACGCCGCCAAGCAGGCTCTCTACGAGAAGACCAAGGTGCTTGCCGCCATCCGCCGCGATCTCGCGCTCTCCCTCAAACTCGCTGATTCCCCGCTGCTGCGACACTGGATCCAGAACGAGGACAATCCCGCCCTGAAGACACTCGCGTTCGAGGAACTCGAAAGCTACCGCCGTCTGTTCCAGGACAAGAGCTACTTCCTCATCGTCGATAAGTCCCTGCATTACTACTACGACGACGCCAAGGGTGAGTTCGCGGCCAACCCGCTGCGTTACACGCTTAGCGAGAAGAACCCGGGCGATGCCTGGTATTTCAAGATCAGGCAGTCGCCCGAGACGCTTGAACTCAACGCCGACTACGATCGCGGCCTCAATGTCACGAAGGTCTGGTTCAACGTGGCCATCCTCGATAACCAGGGCCGGAAAATCGGCCTGGGAGGGAGCGGAGTGGACATCAGCAAGTTCCTAAAACCGCTCGTCAATTCCGCCGAGCCCGGCGTCCAGACGGTTCTCTTCGACAGGTCGGGCGTGATCGAGGCCGACAAGGACCACAAGATCGTCGAGCACAACAGCAACCTGTCCGCCCACAAGAAACCGATCACCATCTTCGACACGCTCGCCAGCGCCGACAGCCGTGCGAAAATCCGGGCCTGCATCGATCGGCTGGTTGCCCAGGGTGACTCGTTCGCCACCACGGTAATCTCGGAACACGGGCACCGATACTACGCGGCGCTCGCGTATCTCCCGGAAATCCACTGGTACAACCTCGTGCTCGTCGACGAGGCGTCGGTCATAGCTTCCTCAGTGTTTCTGCCTGTCATGGCCGTCGGCGTGCTCTCGCTGCTCGGGATCGTCCTGGCAATCGGCCTCTACCTGAACCGCAGCGTGATCCGCCCCCTCGGGCAGCTGTCCCGCTCCGCAGAGCAGGTGGCCGGCGGCGACTACTCGGTGCAGCTCGAGTCCACTCGGACCGACGAGATCGGGGTCGTGAACCGCGCGTTCTCGGCAATGGCGAGGACCGTGAAGGACCACACCGAAAACCTGGAGCGCAAGGTCGCCCAGAGAACCGACGAGCTCTCACAGTCGATGCGCAAGGTGGAGGAGGCAAACGGCCTGATCATGGACAGCCTGCGCTACGCCAAAATGATCCAGGATGCGGTGCTGCCCAAGTCGTCTGACGTGGCGCGCATGCTCGGAGGCCACGCCGTCGTCTACCGACCCCGCGATCTCGTAGGCGGCGATTTTTGGCTTTTCTATGTGGACGGCGATGCGTGCCTCATCGGAGTCGGCGATTGCACAGGGCATGGCGTCCCCGGGGCATTGATGACGATGACGGCGAACTCCGTCCTGAGCCAACTCGTGTCGCTGCACGGCATCGGCGATCCCGCGTTGCTTCTGGGCGAACTCGACCGGCAACTTCGCAAGGTGCTGCATCAGGGCGCGTCCGGAAATGCCGAGGTCGACAACGGACTTGAAGCGGCCCTGTGCACCTGTCGGAGGGGCGATTCCCGGATGATTTTCGCCTCCAGCCGCATCAGCCTGTTCAGGGGTCGCGCGGGGAGGGTGGAGGAGATCAAGGGCGACCGGCAGGGGCTCGGTTATGCAAAGAACGATCCGGAGTACGCCTACCACAACCGGGAGATCGCGGTGGACCCGGAGTCGGTCTTTTACCTCACGACCGACGGCTGGCTGGACCAGGCGGGCGGCCCCAAGTCGCTGTGTTTCGGACTGGGTCGGTTTGTGAGCATGCTCGCCGCCGCCTCGGGGCTTCCCCTCGACGCGCAGGTGCGTCGGTTCGAGGCCGAACTCGCGGCCTACCAGGGCGCGGAATGCCAGCGCGACGACATTACCGTGCTCGCCTTCATACCGTGGTCCCGGTGAAGAGCGGGACCGCCAACACGTATCCATCCGCCGTCGACACCGCGCGGCGGATTCCGGCCAGGGGGCAAAGACGTGTTGCGAATCGCAGGTGGTGCGCTACACCTCGGACGATCGATTTCAGATTTTTTGGGTTTTATGAACCTGCGGGGTTGCACTCCGTGTGGGGAAACCTCTGAAAAGATCCGGACCGATCGCCCATCCTACGCGCCGACCACATGACCAACCTTGACCTCTTTGAAATCAAGAAGTCGTTCCAACGCGATGGCACGCTGATCTGCTTCGCGGGCCCCTTCTCGCACAGCATCATCGAGGAACTCGGAAACGCCGTGCGCCGCTATCTCGAGACGGAGCAGGTGGGCAAGGCGTCGATGATGGACGTGTTCTCCATCTTCATTGAGCAGACGCAAAATGTGCGCAATTACGCGGTCGCCAAGGCCGCCGCAGGGGATGCCAACCCCGATTTTAGCCACGGCATCGTGGTCATCGGGAAATCCGCCGCCCATTATCTGATCAGCGCCGGCAACCTGGTCGAGACCGGGGACGTCGGCGAGTGCATCGCCCTGATCGAGCACCTGCGCACACTGGACAAGGCGGCGCTCAAGGCGCTCTACAAGGAGCGTCTACGGATCGCACCGACTGCCGGCAAGTCCGGCGCAGGCCTGGGTCTCATCGACATGGCCCGAAAATCAGCCCTTCCCCTGGAATACCATCTCAGGCGCATGGACGATCGGTATTCGTTTTTCAGCGTGCGCGCCACCATCTGAACCGTCCGCCATGGAAAGCCTTCGCATCCCCGCCACCAAATCCACGCCCGAGATCGCCTTTGACCCGGCATCCGGCGTCCTCGCTATGCGCGGTGAGTCGTATCCGGAGAATTCATTCGCATTTTTCAGACCGATCATCTCCTGGATCGCCGACTACCTGGACTCCACGGAGTCCCTCGTGATCTTCAACGCGAACCTCAGCTACCTGAACACCGGCAGCACCAAGAGCCTCATCGACATCCTCGATCTGCTGGAGAACGCCCACAAGGCCGGGAAAAAGGTCGAGATCAACTGGTTCTACGACGTGGAAAACGACCGCGCTTTGAGCAACGCCGAGGAGTTCAAGGACGAGGTGACGTTGCCATTCAAGATCCACGCCCAGGCTTCGTCCTGACCCCGATGCCCATCCGCCGTCAAAGCGTCGAGGACGTCATTGAGGACCTGGAGCAGTTGCTCCGCTCGTCCGAGCCCGGATCCACCGTGCCGGTCGAGCAACTGAAGACAGCGTGCTCCACGCTGGCCGTGCTGAATCGGCGGTTCCTGAGGACCGTGCGGATCAGCGACAATTACCAGACCCAGGTGCGGTCGCTCGTGGATGAGCTCAAGGAGGCGCTCGCGAAGATCCGCACGATGAAGGGCGTCATGCACATCTGCTCCTCGTGCAAGCAGATCAGCGCGGACTCGGAGGAGTGGCAGCCACTCGATGTGTATATCGCCAAGCGCACCGACACCCGGTTCAGCCACGGAATGTGTCCCGACTGCGCCAAGCGCCTGTACGGGGATTTCATTCCGCAGGTGCCGGCGACCGAGGACGCAGCGAAAGAGGCCGAGCCATCCGCCGAGGCCGGCGATCGCGCGGGAGAGATCGACCTGAAGGATCCGGTGGTGGCCCGATTTCTCCCTGTGGTGAACGATCCTTTGCTTGCGGACAAGGCGCTGCATGGCGACGTCACGGAGCTGTTCCACAAGTACCTGCGCCTTCAGCGGCGGTTGAAGCGCATCGCGGAGATCAGCGACCGCTATCAGGCGGAGTTCCGCAGGGCCAAGGCAGACCAGGATTGGTCGATGCACGGCGATCCGCTCACAGGCCTGTCCAATCGTATCGCATTTATGGAGACCCTGGAAATTGAACGCCTGTCGGGACTGGACAGCGGGAAATTGCCGGCTCTGGTGAGCCTCAGGGTGGCGAATCTGCGGGCGGTCAACCAGGCCCATGGGCTCGCCGCTGGCGATCAGGCGATCAAGGTCGCGGCCGCGACGTTGCGAGCGGCAGTGCCGGACCTTCGTCAGCGCGCGCGATGGAAAGGGGCCTTGCTGGTGGCGCTGTTCCCCGCGGACGCCGCCCAGCCGGCCTCGACACGCGTCGCCCAGCTCAGTCAGGCGGCAAAGACCGCCGGCGAGACGATGTCCCCCAAGGCCGTGTTCGAAGTCGGTTGGGCCGCGCTCCGCGCCGGCGACACCCTCGACACCTGGCTCGCCCGCGCTGGCGCAGAGTAGGGTGGGCCAGGATTGAACCACGGAGTGGCGGTGCAGCTTCGGACTGATCGGCCACAGGATACGAAGTGACAGGAGCTCTGGCGAATTGCTCGCCTGCGCCCCCAGGCGCTCTTTGATGTCTAGAAACGCAGTCGGATCGAACCGCTGAGGCATCCGACTTTGCCAAGGCTACGCCGGAAATTCAGAGGAATAGTGCCGCAGATGGCGGACGGATCGCCCGATTCGATATGGACTGCGGAGCCTCTCGAAGGCCCTGAGCCTGCCGAACGGGGCCTCCACCTTTTGCTTTCGGAATCCGAAAGCAACCGGGCATAGTCCCGCAAGTGGCGGACGAAACCCTGGTGACGGGACAACTCGACGTCCCGCCTGGCTTGGATTGCGCCTGCAGCGCCCCGCCGCCGAGAGCGGCTTGAGGGCAAAAGCGGAATCTTGATTCCGCCGAAATGCGGTCGATGAAGCGTCCGGTAACGGTGAGGCTAGGAGACCGCCGGACCGTTTCCCGCGCGGCTCATCTGTTGCTTCACAAGCGTGTAGACTTCTTCCCAGTTTCGTGCCCGGAGATCCGCCTTCAGATCCCGGTTCGTTGAATTCTCAAAGACGATACAGGGTCTGTGCGCCGCGGCGAAGGCTTTGATGTTCGTGGGCGAATCGTCGATGTAGAGATCCGCGTTGATCGACGTCTTGTCCTTCACAAAGCAGAGGTCGATGTAGGGAATGTCGTGTTTCTCAAGCCATTGGGCCGTCTGCATCACAGTGACCTCGTGCAGCCCGCCGACGTAGAGCCGGTGGGTGATGATTCGGATGTGGACGCCCAGGCGCGAGAGACGCCTGAGCTGGTAGGCCGCTCCTTCGATGGGGGTTCCGGAAAGGAACAGCTCGTGCTGATTGATCGCGTGACGGTGCAGCGCCTCGTAGCTGAGATCGTAGCCCTCCGCGCGATCGAGCAGGCCCCACTCCTTCAGGCCGTAGGTAAAACGCTCGGTCAGTTCTTCCACCGGCCGTCCCAGCCAGGTGGCCGCGATGGGACGCAACCCGCCGTAGAAATCCATTACGACCCCGTCGAGATCTACGCCGAAGATGAACGACCGTCTCGGACGAAGCGTGGAGCGGAGCTCGTCGATAAACTCCTGTTTTTCGTGGGCGGAGAGCGCTTGCAGTTCGGGGTAATCGGCAAGAGGCATGAGGAAGAGAGAGGGTTCGGCGTAACGGCGTCTCCCATTCGGTCTCAACGCCGCATCCCTGCGCAAGCTCGGTTTTCAGGGTGGCCGACCGACGACCGCAAGCCGGCGAGCGAACAGGCCGATCATCCCGTGACCCCCGAAGCGTGTGCTCAAATCGGCCGTTCCATGATCGTCCGTCCGGATCGTGAGTGCGGAGATCCGTAGTTTGCGTGGCGCTTTAATATCCACGCATGGTCCCAACTCAAACCAACGGACGAGTGCGCTGGCAAAGTTGGAGGGGGACGCCCCAGGGGTCGCGGAGCATGACGAGGACCGAGCCGTCGGAGGTGACTTCCTCGATCTCGTACGTCGCGCCGGCCGCTTCGAGGCGCGTCCGGTCCACCCGAGCGTCGGAACTCGTCACGGCGAAATGGAAACACAAGGGCGGCTGGCTCCGGCGCTCCGGGATCGGCGCCCCCGGATTCGTGTAGATCTCGATCACGGGCCGGCCCGTTTCGTCCGCCAAAAACCGCGTGAACGGTGCGGTGTCGATCTGCCGTACGATGCGGAACCCAAGATGCGCGACGTACCAAGCCGCCATGGCGCGGGCGTCGGCGACATTCAGGGCGAAATGTTCGAAGGTCATGCGATGTTTCTACAGGAACGCGGCGGCTCGGAAAGTCTGGAGCTCGCCGATCCAGGGATCGGGGCCCTGCAGCTTCCTGTGGCCGCCTCGATCGGCACAGGCGATGGAGTCGTCGCCACGGGAAACACTGATTTCACCGGGCAGTCGCCATAAGGTCGAGAGCGCCCCTAGGCGCACCCGGTGGGGCGAAGCTTGGTCCGCCGCGGACCGTGAAGTTCAGGGCTGAGGTTGGACGAGACCCCGGAACCTGAAGCCTTCGGACCCCTGGGCGGCGACCCCAAACACGACCTTTGGCGCGCTTTGGAAAAGGAGTGCGGCCGCCTGTCCCGAAATGGGTATTCGAATCACCGAGACGCGGAGTTCGCAACGAAGGTCCGAGGTTCCCGTTCCATTCGCACCCCATCCTCCCTCCCGCCGACCTCCGACTTCCGTCCTCCACCCTCTGTCCCGTGACTTTTGGTTTCTGACTTCTGCCCTCTGGCTTCCGCCCCCTGACCCTATGCGGCAGTCCCTCCGTTTTGGAGTGCTGAGCCGCGGCTCGTGGCCCTGGCCGGGGAGCAGACTGCTATCCCGCCCGCCCCATCACCTCCGGCATCCCCTCCATCCCCTTCATGTCTGTTAAATTCTGTGTTTCCGCCTTAAGCTCCCCAATTTCCGAATTTCAAATTTTCACCTTCTCCGATCCGACATCCCTTTCATCCCCTCCATCCCTGTTAAAAACGATTTGTTTTCGTCCTCCGTCCGCCGCCCTCCGCCCCCCCGGTCCCTTACCAAGGGAATCGCTTGCGTCCCGAGGTCAGCGGGTGCTGATCGCGGCGCCCGTCCACGCAGACTGCCACCCACTCGGCCAGCCTCTGACCGAGCCTGCGACAGGCCTCGACCTCGCGCTCCTCGCGCGGCTCACCTGCGAGCGTGGCACCGTAGTGGAGCGTGAACTGGTGCGCGACGTAGTCGGGCAATCCAAAAACCAGGAACCCAAAGTTCATCAGGATCGTCTGGAGCGCTTGGCAGGTGAGTTCCGCGCCGCCGCCCCAGCCGCCCTGCGAGCTGAACGCGCACCCGAGCTTGCCGTCGATCTTCCCCCAGCTGTCGGGCATCTTCACGTCCCAAAACTGCTTCATCTCCCAGGCCACGGTCCCCATGTTCGTGGGCGAGCCCAGCGCGATCCCGTCGCACCACTGCACATCCTCGACTCCGGCCTCGGCGACGGAGCGCAGGCGTACCTCCGTTCCTTCAATCCGCCGCGCGCCTTCCGCAACTTCAGCGGCCATTTTGGCCGTGTTTCCGCTCTTCGAAAAATAGAGTACGAGAATCTTGCCCATGGTGCCCATGAGATGCCGGAGCGCCCCTGCGAAGACAAGCATGCCTCCCGGTACAACAAGAGACCAAACCGACCAGACGGGGCAGCTGCGAACGGCCCAGCGCGGGAGTCAAACCAGTTCGGGCGGAAGGATGGCACAGGGCATGCACAATCCTTCCGCCCGGTGTGGCTGGCGGGCGCGTCCCGGCGCAGAGGTGGGGAACGCCGGGACAACCGATCAGGACTTCGGCGGTTCGGTCTTCGATTCCTGCAGCTGGCAGGCGAGCCGCCACATCCAGACGCACAACGCAGCCAGGATCACGAACGCGACCAAGCTCCAGCGGCGTTGGACGTAACAGGTTCCAATCATGATATGCAGGCGGGTGAGCACGCGCAGGAGTTGGCCGAGTGCGGCGAGGCCAAACAGAATGCTGGCCACGCGGAGACCGAGGGTAGGGGAGTTCATGACGACAACCTTTCTTGGGGTGAGACGGTTGCAGGCGTTAGGGGGCGAAGCCTTGTGGCAGCGCTGAAAAATAATCTCAATGCAAAATCCTGCGCACCGCGGGCCCTCTTTCATCCGATGCCGTACTCCGTTGTGCCGCGCAAAACGACCTCGCGCCACCAAGAGCGGCTCCGCGGACCGGACATCGCTTGCGCCAGGCCCGGTTACTTTCAAAGAAGCGAGAATCCAGGAGCGAGCAGCGAGAATGATTCCAGCCGCCGCCGAGAGCGGCTCGCGAGGTTGAAGGGACAGGCGGAAACGCAAGGTTTGCCACCGCGGCTCCCGCCGCTCCCAACCAACCGCGGTCCGCTCGGAGGTCGGACCCTACCAAGCATCCCGCGTACGCAGTACGCCGCTGGCTTCATCCTAACTCCTAACTCCTAACTCCTTTCCGATCCCCATCCCTTTCATCCCCTCCATCCCTTAAACCCCTCTTTCAGCTTTCCTCGTTTCCGCCGTTCACGCGCCTCCCTCCTCCCTCCTCTGCCGGGCACGGTACTGTGCTGGCGGAAGCCCCATCTCACGCTTGAACGCATTGCTGAACGCAAACGGGTCTCCGTATCCCACGCGCGTCGCTATCGACATGACCTTTTCCTGCGTGCACGCGAGCAGGTCGGCGGCAAAAAACATGCGCAAGTGGGTGATATGAGCCAGCGGCGGCCGGCCCACCTGCTTCAGGCAAAGCCTTCGCAGACTCTCCTGGCTCATTCCCGCCGTCTTCGCCATGCGCTTGAGATTCCAGGGCGAGCCCAAGTTTTGTCTCACCGCCGACCACAGCTGCGCCAGCCTCGGCTCGCCCTCGCCCGGCTGGACCATGCGCAACACCTGCCGGTGCACCAGCGCCGCCCAGAATTCCAACGACGCATCCTCCGCATCCGAACCCGCCTCGTGGCACAATCCCTCGATCCCCAAATGCAGGCCTCTCGCGTTCGCGCGGATCAGTCGAGCAGGGGCTCCTCTCTCCAGCGTCGTAATCCGCGCCTCCTCCTCGTACAGCACCCAGCAGATCCGCCAGTGCCCCCCCGCCGGGACGTGGTAGGCCGACAGTACCCCCGGAGCATTCAAATAGGCAAAACCCGCCGGACAACGTTTCCAGCGTCCTTCAATAAGCACTTCGCCTTCGCCCTCAATGCACGCGAGAATCTGGCTGAACGCCGGGTTGTGTCGCACAAACCGATACCCAGGACGCGCGTCCGAATACCCCGCCACGATCGTTCGCGTGAACTTGAACGCCGGCACCTCCCGCTGCCCCACCAGCCACTCGCCCGTGGCGGGCCCAAGCTGGTGGATTTCACAAAGGTTTTTTGGGATGAGGTCCATTTACGGTTGAACCAATTTGTGATATCAAAAGGGTTCTCCGCAATCTCGGAACTGCATGAGCCGCCGTTCCCTGAAGCATTTCTGTCACTCCTTCCCTCTAGTCTCTCCCCCTAAACCCTCCGAGGCTCCGCGCAACGGCGCCTTGGTAACAGACCCATGAAATTCCTGCAAAATAGCCTCCTTCTCCTTCTCGGCACGCTCGCGCTGGGACTCGCCGCCAACACCGCGCGTTCCGAGGACTCAGTCCCCAGGGAACGCCTCCTGATGGACTTCGGCTGGAAGTTCCACCTCGGAAACGATTGGGGCCCCGGCGTCAGTCTCGCCAAAGCCGGCACCGGCTTCGGGCCCGCGAGCATGTCCTTCAGCGACGCCAGCTGGCGCTCCGTCAACCTGCCCCACGACTGGGCCGTCGAGCTCCCCTTCGACAAACGTGCCGACATGTCGCACGGCTTCAAGGCCATCGGCGAGGCCTTCCCCCAGAACAGCATCGCCTGGTACCGCCGCACCTTCGATCTTTCGAAAAACGACCAGGGCAAGCGCATCTGGCTGCAATTCGACGGCGTGTACCGCGACTGCGACGTCTTCGTGAACGGCTGGATCGTCGGGCATCATAATAGCGGATACATGGGCTTCCGCTACGACATCACCGACGTCGCCAACTACGGCGGCAAAAACGTCGTCGCCGTCCGCGTCGACGCGACCCAGCCCGAGGGCTGGTTCTACGAGGGCGCCGGTATCTACCGCCACGTCTGGCTCGTCGAGACCGCCCCCGTGTCTGTCGCCCCCGACGGCGTCTTCGTCTCCAGCAGCTTTAAGGATAACGTGCCCGCCGGCCCCGCGACGATCAATCTCCAGACCCGCGTCGCCAACGCCAACAATGCCCCCGCCGAAGCCAGCGTGTCTTGGACAATCCTAGGCCCCGACGGCAGCGCCGTCGCCTCCGCGACCAGCGCCGCCACCGAGGTCGCCGCCTCCTCCTCCGCCCGCGTGCGACAGGTCGCTTACGTGACCAACCCACAGCTCTGGTCTCCCGAACATCCAACCCTCTACACGCTCGTCACCACCGTCATGTCCGGCGGCGAAACCGTCGACCGCACCGAAACCGTCTTCGGCATCCGCACCGTCGCGTTCGACCCGAACCGCGGCTTCCTGCTCAACGGCCAGCCCTACGAGCTCAAGGGCACCTGCAATCATCAGGATCATGCCGGCGTCGGCTCCGCGCTGCCCGACCGCTTGCAGTATTTCCGCATTGCCCGCCTGAAGGCGATGGGCTCCAACGCCTATCGCACCTCCCACAACGCCCCCACGCCCGAGCTGCTCGAGGCTTGCGACCGGCTCGGCATGCTCGTCATGGACGAGAACCGCCTCCTGGGCAGCGACGCGGCCAATATGAACCGCCTGGAGTCCCAAATCCGCCGCGACCGCAACCACCCCAGCGTGGCCATCTGGTCCATCGCCAACGAGGAGTTCTCCGTCCAGGGCACGCCCCAGGGAGCTCGCGTGGCGACGACAATGCAGGACGCCGTCCACCGCCTCGATCCCACCCGCCCAATCACCTACGCCGCTCCCGTGGGCAACGAATACGCGGGCATCAACTCCGTCATCGAGGTCCGCGGCTGGAATTATCACCCCGGCCCCGACATGGACGCCTACCACAAGGCGCATCCCAACCAGCCCGAGGTCGGCACCGAGCAGGGCAGCACCGTCAGCACCCGCGGCATCTACGCCAACGATCCCGTGCGCGGCTACGTGAGCGCCTACGACGACAACGCCCCCGAGTGGGCCCAGACCGCCGAGACCTGGTGGACTTTCTTCGACGCCCGCCCCTGGCTGTCCGGCGGCTTCGTCTGGACCGGCTTCGACTACCGCGGCGAGCCCACCCCCTACGGCTGGCCCTGCATCAACTCCCACTTCGGCATCATGGACACCTGCGGCTTCCCGAAGGACAACTTCTGGTACTACAAGTCCTGGTGGGGCAACACGACTGTCCTCCACCTGCTCCCGCACTGGAACTGGCCCGGCAAGGAGGGCCAACCCATCGACGTGCGCGCCCTCAGCAATTGCGACGAGGTCGAGCTGTTCCTCAACGGAAAGAGCCTTGGCCGGAAAACCATGAAGAAGGATTCCGAGCTGAAGTGGATGGTCCCCTACGAGCCCGGCGTACTCTCCGCCATCGGCTACAGGGACGGCAACCAGATCGCCGAAACGAAGGTTGAGACCACCGGACCCGCCGCCGCCGTGGCGCTCACCCCCGACCGCGGCACCATCAACGCCGACGGCCAGGACGTTTCGGTGATCACCGTCTCTGTGAAGGACGCCGAGGGCCGCGTGGTCCCGGTGGCCGACAACCTGGTCACCTTCGCCCTCGACGGCCCTGGCCGTATCATCGGCGTGGGCAATGGCGACCCGAGCTGCCACGAGCCCGATGTCTACGTGCCGGTCTCCCTCTCGCGCTCCGTGCCGATCAACGGCTGGCGCTGGAAGAAGGGCGTCGACGTCTACACCCCCAATCAGCCCGAGGAAGGCGTCAATTTCGACGATTCCTCCTGGGCGACGACCGATGTCAACGCCGCGACCGGCCCGCTCGGTCCCCGCGAGCACGGCGTCTTCCGCGTGCAGTTCAACGTCACGGCATCCCAACTCGCCTCGCCCGCCGTGGAACTCTGGTTTGGCCGCATCTCCGGCGGCGGCTCCGTCTATGTCAACGGCCGCAATATCGGCCCCACCGGCGACTCCCGCGCCGCGTCGATCTACGACGTGAAGGCCCTCCTTCACCCGGGTGAAAACACCGTCGCCGTCTCGCTCGACAATTACGGCGCGAACGCCGGCCTTACCAACGGCGTGGCCCTTCGCCTGCAGGAGCCGCCAAAGCCGGTCACCTGGAAGCGCAGCGTCTTCAACGGCCTGGCCGAGATCATAGTCCAGTCGCGCCGCCGTCCCGGCACCCTCCACCTCACCGCGACGTCCCCCGGCCTGAAGCCCGTCACCGTGGAAATCACCACCCGCGACGTCCCGCTCCCGCCCGCAGTCCCCTGAGCGTGTAGTACGACACCCCTTCCAAGCCGGCGCCCCGTCCAAGGCCGCCGGCTTTTTTCTGCCCGACCCAGCGCCAACTATGTGGAGTGCGGTGGCCCGACACCGCCCTTCGACGCGAGGCCCGACTCGCGCGGGGTCAGACTGCATTGGCAGTTTAGCCTGCCTGTCCCCTCGAAGCTGCGTTTTCGAATCGAAAACGCCCCGGCCAAAGTCTGTGCGCCAGCGCAACGAAGCCCGGCCAATCCCTGTTAACCCCGTCCGTCCCCCCCAATTTCCAATTCTCAAAATTCCTGATTTTCAGAATTTCAGCCCTTCCCCTCCATCCCCTTCATGTCTGTTAAAACAAGGATCGAAAGTCTCCCATACCACCAACCGGTATTCACAGGGATGAACGGGATAAAAGGGATAAAGTCATCGGACCCCTACGGGAATTCGAATTCCTGTATCTGTGTTTCGGATCCCCTTCCCCTCCATCCCCTTCATGTCTGTTAAAACAAGGATCGAAAGTCTCCCATACCACGAACCGGTATTCACAGGGATAAACAGGATAAAAGGGATAATGCCTCCAATCCCAATCCTCCTATCGCTCCCAGTCTCCGCAGTGCCGCTAC
>JAJXVO010000097.1 GCA_021782105.1 bacterium | reverse complement strand
GCCGCTCCGTTTTGGAGGGCTGAGCCTCGGCTCGTGGCCCTTCTCCCAGAAATCGACGGGACGTCGAGTCGTCCCATCCAAAGCGGAATCGAGATTCTGCAGTCCAAAATTGTGTGCCTCCCTAATCATGCGCCTGCCTGGCCCCCTCTCCATTTGGCGTGCCGGGCCTCGACTCAGTCCCGCGTGAGTGGGAACGCGAGGCTCGATTCACTCCGTTATTCCGTCTCAGGGCTGCCCGTCATCCGTCCGTCCCTCCAAACGTCCTTCAGCGCCTCGGCGTCAAGGTCTTTGGCGGCGAGAAGGTCATCGCCGACAAAATCATCGTCCGCCAGCGCGGCACCAAGCTTCACGCCTGCAACAACGTTGGCACAGGCCGCGACTGGACGCTTTTCGCACTCAAAGATGGCACGGTCGCTTACGACAAGGCTCACCGCTGCGTTTCGATCGTCTGTCCCCTATTTTGGCATTCAAAAAGTGCTGGCTTCGATGCCGGCGCTCCTTTTGCGCCCCACCCGGCCTTCACCTGCGCTTCGACAGGGCCAGTTTGACGGCCAGTCCTCCAAATACTCCCGCCATCAGCCACCGCTGCACGCGAGACCAGAACGGCCTCCCCTGAAACCAGCCCGAAAGCGATCCGGCCGACCGGATGATCAGGAAATTCACGGTCATGCTGATCGCAATCTGCGTGCATCCCAGTTCGAGGCTCTGCGCCAGCACCGAGCCCCTCGAGGGATCGAGGAATTGGGTAAAAATCGAGACGTAGAACACCGCGATCTTCGGGTTCAACGCGTTTGTGAGGAATCCCATCCAGAACAGCTTCGCGGGAGGTTCCATGCCGAGCGCCCGCGGCTCGAACAGACTCCCTCCCCCGCGACGACAGGCGCGCCACGCGAGCCAGACCAGGTATCCAGCCCCCAGATACTTGAGCGCCGAGTATGCAACCGGCACGGCGAGCAGGAAAGCGGTCAGCCCGTACGCCGCCAGCAGCAGATGCAGGACGAATCCAAGCCCCACGCCCGCAAGCGCAATCGTCGCCGCACGACTGCCCTGGCAGAGCGACCGGGAAACCAGGTGGAGCATGTTCGGTCCCGGCGAGAGAACCATGACCAGGGCGGCGAGGGCGAAAAGCAGGAGTTGATGCGGAGGGACCATTGTTGAGGCGGACGCCGCCCGCAGGTTGCGTGGCAGCACCCGGACCGCAGGAAACTCCATCTCCGTCAAATCGCAAATTCGGCCGGCATCTGCACGAGAGAGACCCGACCGTTGGGGCCCATCGAGGGTAAAAAAACCGCCCGGCTTCCACCGGGCGGTTCGAAATAGTCGAGGGCGGCGACTCACCCCACTCACACTCAGTGAATGAAAAGCATCTCCTCGTAGGTAGGCACCGGCCACAGATCGTCGGCGACCACCTCCTCAAGCGCATCCACCGCCTTGCGGACCTCGACGAGCTTCGGCAGCACCTCCTTGTTGTAGTGCTCCGCCTCCTCGACCAGCCCCTCGGCATGGTGGCCGCGAATCTCAGCGAGCAACACAGCCTCGGCCTGGAGCGCATCAATCAATCGGGACACCTTCTCGAGCTGGGCCGTGTCGGACCTCACTCCCGCGGCCTTGAGCGAGGCGACATTGGTGGCGAGTTCGGTCTGATAGCGGATCGCAGCAGGCAGGTACTTCGTGCTCACCATCTCGGCGACAAGGTTGGCCTCGACGTTGATGGCCTTGCAGTACTGCTCGAGCAGAATGTCGTGCCGGGCCTGGAGCTCGCGCTTGCTGAGCACCTGGTACTTCTCGTAGGCGGCCACCGTTTGCTTCGCCACAATCTGCGGAGCGGCGTCGATCGTCGTGCGAAGGTTCAGGAGTCCTCGCTTGAACTCGGCTTCCTTGTGCCATTCCTCGGAATACCCGTTGCCGTTGAAAATGACAGCGCTGTGCTCGGTGGCGATCTCGGTGAGAAGCTCGGCGACGGCATCCTCGAATTTCTTGTTCTTGGGAATCTTCTCCAGCTTCGTCGCGATGTAATCGAGCGACTCGGCGACAATCGTGTTGAGCGCGGCAAGCGGGCCGCCGATCGACTGATTCGAGGCGACCGCGCGGAACTCAAACTTGTTGCCCGTAAAGGCGAATGGAGAGGTGCGGTTGCGGTCGCCGGCGTCCTTCATCAGCGGAGGGATCACGTCGACGCCCAGATGCATCGATCCGCCCTTCTTCGACGACTTGGCTTTGCCCTTCTTGAGCTGCTCAAAAACGTCGGCCAGCTGGTCGCCCAGATAAACCGAGATGATCGCCGGAGGGGCTTCGTTGGCACCCAGCCGGTGATCGTTTGAAGCCGAGGCCACCATCGCACGAAGCAAACCGCCATGGCGATGGACGGCGCGCACGACCGCGGCGCAAAACACCAGGAACTGCATGTTATCGTGGGGCGTGTGGCCCGGCTCCAGCAGATTGCCCTGCGTGGAGTTGCCCAGCGACCAGTTGAGGTGCTTGCCGGATCCGTTGATCCCCGCAAACGGCTTCTCGTGGAGCAGGCACTCAAGGCCGTATTTGCGGGCGACTCGCTTCAGCGTGATCATCACCATCTGCTGGTGGTCGGCCGCCACGTTCGCCGTCTCATAAATGGGTGCGATCTCGTATTGCGACGGCGCAACCTCGTTGTGCCGGGTCTTCACGGGTATGCCCAGTTTGTAAAGCTCGGCCTCGCACTCGTGCATGTACGCCAGCACCCGCTCCGGAATCACACCGAAATACTGGTCCTCAAACTCCTGCCCCTTGGGCGGCTTCGCCCCAAACAGCGTCCGACCCGACGAAAGCAGGTCCGGGCGCGCGAGGAAAAAATTGCGGTCGATCAGGAAATACTCCTGCTCCGGTCCCGCGGTGGCCGATACCATCGCGACATTGGTGTGACCAAAAAGCTTCAGGATTCGGCGGGCCTGCACGTCGAGGGCCTTCATCGAGCGAAGGACCGGCGTCTTGACGTCGAGGATCTCCCCCGTCCACGACACGAAGGCCGTCGGAATGCAGAGGGTCACGCCATTGGCGTTCTCGATGAGATAGCAGGGACTCGTGACATCCCACGCGGTGTAGCCGCGCGCCTCGAAGGTCGCACGGATGCCGCCGGAGGGAAACGACGAGGCGTCGGGCTCTCCCTGGGCGAGCTGCTTGCCGGAAAATTCGGCAATCGCTCCACCCTTGCCGTCGGGCTCCAAGAAACTGTCATGCTTCTCGGCCGTCAGGCCCGTGAGCGGTTGAAACACGTGCGCATAGTGCGTCGCACCACGCTCCAAAGCCCAATCCTTGATCGCTGTGGCGACGATGTCGGCCGTGCTCGGATCGAGCGGAGCACCGGTATCGATGGTCTTCTTCACAGCCTTGTAGACCGCCTTCGGCAGGCGCGACTGCATGACCTTTTCGTTGAAGACATTCTTGCCGTACAGCGCGGCAGAGTGGCTTTCCTTGAAAGCCAGCGTGTTGGTAACGCGAAAGTTGTTCGCGGCCGAAATGGCACTGAGACGTGCGGGACTGACACTCATGGTGAATCGAGGGTTGCGGACGGTGAATGGTGCGGGGTGGCGACCAAGCGGACCGGTCATTCGCAAGGAAGACCGGCGTCTGGCGATAGATCAGGGATCTGGGAAATAGGGTTCACTATGAACGGAATTCGTGACTCACAGACGACCTCTTTCAAGGACCGGACCAACGCTGCCTAGCCCGACAAACACGAAGCGCCCTTCAGGACGGAGCAACAAAAATCCAGCAGCAATGCTCATGAAAGAAGCGAGTTCGATGCGTCTGATTCACGGCTTCAAAATTCGTCCGCGACCGGCCGCCGCCGCCATCTCAAACCCCGCGCACCTCAACGCTCAGATCGACTCGGCGCTCCACAGCTTCCGCGATACCAGCAGACGCTCGATGCGCCTCTTCGAATCGGAGACCTGATCGGGCGCCAGCCTGGGGCTCAATTCGAGCACCAGGATGTGGTACGGTCGCCAGAATTCGCTCACCATCGAGAAGTCGATCCGGCCCGATCCCACAGCCTGGTGGTCCTGTCCATGCCCGCTCACGTCGTGCAAATGAAAACCCAACAGGCGCGGAGCGTTGCCCTCCAGATGAGCCCTGTGCTCAAGCAACCCCATGCGCTCCTTGAGATGCGCATGCCCCGTATCATGCCAGTAGCCCACCGAAGCACCCTGCGGCAAAACCGAAAACAGGCTCCCAAAATCGTTGTCCACAGGCAGTTCGTCGAATCGCTCCCGGTTCTCAAACCCCAGCGTGACCCCCTTCTCCTTCGCATAATCGGTCACGGTAAGAATGCTCCGTGTCACCTGATCCCAGTACTGCGGCATGCGTTTGCGCAGCTTGGCCATGGCGGCATCCCGCACGATCCCGTACGCCTTGTCATCCGCGTAGGCCTCCTTCGGGTTGGTCTTCTGGTATAGGCGAAGTTTCCGCGTAGGATTGAACCAAAAGAAACGCACACTCCCCAGGTGGCATACCAACACTTTCGCTTTCACCTGAGCCGCAAAGTCGATGGACCGCTTCGTCGCCCGCACCCACTGATCCCGCTCACGCGGATCCTGCGAGGACGGCTCGTACAAATTCGGAGCCGGATAGATCACTCCAGCGGGAAGTGGACAAAAATTGTGACAGGAGCTGACACTGATCATCCCCTCCTCCACTGCCTTTAAGATCCCGGGCACCAACGTGATCCGAATTCCGTGGCTCAACTCGACGTGGGTAAACCCCATCGAGACAATCTCTTGAATCATGGCATAGCCATCCTGATGTCGCTGGGACAGCCAGCAGGATGACAGTGAAAGGACAGGACTCACGGCGATTCAGAATTGTGGCTTATATCGATCCCGGCGAGTCCTTTCCTAAGCGAAAATATACCAAAACTGGAATTTTCAGTCTCCAGAAATCGCTCCACAGGGGCCGCTTGCGACAACCAGGTGCCCGCTGCCATGCGCATGAAAACAAAGAGCCGCATCCGAGTGGGATGCGGCTCAGGAAAATGACTGCGAGTGACGCGGTGAACGTTCAGCCCTCGTGGCGGCGGCGAAGCATCGCGGTGAAGGCCTGGACCTTCTCCTTGCGACGGCGCCTCTCACAGGGCTTCTCGTAGTAACGCTTCGCGCGAACACCCTTGATGATATTCTCGCGATCGAGCTTCTTTTTCAGGCGGCGGATGGCGCGATCGATAGGCTCGTTTTTGCGGATTTTGATCTCGATGGACATGTCGTAAGGAAATGGGTTGTCGGCGAAAAAGACGTGAATAGGTCACACCCACCCTCCTCCGTCAATGGCTTTTTTGCGCTTTCTCGACTCGGGCCGTGGCTCGCATCTCCGGCGCTCTCGTCCGCAAGATCCACGAGGCCGTCGAAGCATGCAAGAGCGTTCGCACTGGCGGCGATTTTTTCGGGATCCAAGGCCCCCCAACAGCCTCGGCCTCGGGACCTCCCGGCGCATCCGGGCCGCGAAGAACAGGAGTGCATCGACGGCCGCCCATCCCTGAAAACCACACGGCTCCGTATCCAATCCGTCCCCGACACTGCAACGCGGGATTGCAGCACCATCCCGCACCCTGTTTCCCTGTGCACGCACACACCCGCACCATGCGTTTCCTCGTCACCAACGACGACGGCATCGATTCCGTCTTCCTTCATTGTCTAATCCGCGCCCTCACCGCCGAGGGCCACGCCCTCGTCGTGGCCGCCCCGCGCACTGAGCAAAGTTGGGTCGGCGCCGCCAAGTCCCGCCTGCGCCCCGTCGAGTCGCGCTCCGCGGACAAGGGCTTCGGCTGCCCCACTTGGATCATCGACGGTACCCCCAGCGACTGCGTGAACATCGCCATCGAGCACCTCGTGCCGGAGACGCTCCAGCCCGACGCCGTAATCAGCGGCATCAACGTCGGCCTCAACGCCAGCCTCGGCTTCATCCTCGCGAGCGGCACCGTCGCGGGCGCATTCGAGGGCGCCCTGCACGGCCTCCCTGCGATCGCGGCGTCTCAGGACCTGACGACCCAGATCTACGACGAGCTCAAGCTCAACGGAGGCAGACCCGACGCGGCGATGACCGCCACGCTCGAATGCTCCGCCCGGCACGCCGCGGCCCTGGCTCCCGGTCTGGTGAACGGGACCGCCCCGGGCAGCTTCGTCGTCCACAACCTCAATTTCCCGTATCCATGCCGACCCGACACCCCTGTCCGGCGCACCGTGCCCGCACGCGTCGTCGTTCCCCGACTCTTCGGCCCGGCGGGACACGATGGAGCACATCGGATGATCTTTCGCGCCGGCGAAGATCTCTCTCCGCCCGATTTGGAAACTGATCGCTCCGCACTCGCCGCCGGGCAAATCAGCCTCACCCGCCTAGACTACACGCGTCTGGGGACCTGAACGTGACATTTGTGTTTTTTTGCTCTGACCGCTTCACTTCGGCGCGCAACCTTGCCTAGCTCTCCCCTCGAACCCGCAAAAGCATGAAGCCCATCAAACGCATCGGAATCCTCACGGCGGGAGGCGACAGCCCCGGCCTCAACGCCGCGATTCGCGCCGCCGGCAAAGCCATGATCGGCGAGTATGGATGGGAAATGCTCGGTTTCCGCGATGGCTTTCTGGGACTCGCCGAAAACCGCTACGTCAAATTGGGAAAAAACGAGCTCGCGGGCATCCTCACCCTCGGCGGCACTTTCCTGGGCACGAGCCGCGACAAGCCCCACCGCATGATTATCAATGGTCGCGAACGCGACATGCTCGGCACCATCACCGCCAATTACCGCCGGTTGAAACTCGACGCCCTCGTCTGCATCGGCGGCGGCGGCACCCACAAGAATGCCCTGCGCCTCGTCGAACAGGGGCTGCGCGTCCTTACACTTCCAAAAACCATCGACAACGACGTCCCGTGCACCGATGTGACGATCGGATTCGACACCGCCCTCGGCATCGCTTCCGAGGCGATCGATCGCCTCCATAGCACCGCCCACAGCCATCATCGCATCGTCGTGGCCGAGATCATGGGCCACAACGCAGGCTGGCTCGCCCTGGGCGCCGGCATCGCCAGCGGCGCCGATGTCATCCTCATTCCCGAAATCCCCTACGATATCGAGAAAATCGCCGCCGCCATCCGCCGCCGCTCCCGCCACGGAACCAATTTCAGCATCGTCGCCGTCGCCGAGGGTGCGAAGTCGCTGGAGGACGCCGCGCTGTTCGCCGAGGTCGAACGCAAGCGCAAGAACGCACGTACCAAGGAGGAAAAGGAATACGCCAAGCTCCGGATGACCGAGTTCGACACCAAACACTCGGGCAATACCCTGCGCCTCGCCCGCCACCTGGAGGAGCTCACCAAACTCGAGTCCCGCGTCACCATCCTCGGCTACGTCCAGCGCGGCGGCACCCCCTCCACGGCCGACCGCATCCTCGCCACACGCCTGGGCACCGCCTGCGCCCGCCTGGTCGTCGAAGGTGCCAGCGGTGTGATGGTCGCCGCCAGGGGAGACGGCGTAAAACCCGTCCCGATCGCCGAAGTCGCCGGCAGCCTCAAGCTCGTGACGCGAGACCACTCCTGGCTCCAGGCCGCACGCGCCGTCGGCACGTCCCTCGGCGATTGAACCGGCGATTCTAGAGGGAACGCCGCGTGCGCACGCTCAATCCCGTGCGCCCGAAGTTTTCAACCCCACAAGATCACTGAGAAAGCAGACCGCAGGAGGAATTCGCATCCAAAACGCGTCACCCGCGAGATGCGTGACCAAATCACCTGAGTCTCAGACTTCCGACTCTGTGATCTGCGGTTCAATGGCAGATTTTTGAATAGCCAGAACCCGCTATCAACGACGAAGCCGCCTTCCACAGGCGGCTTCCGATCGGCAAATAGACTGCGTCCAAGGTCAGCTCAGGACGCGCGCGGGGAACGCCGGGATTTCTGCTCGATGAACTCGCGGATGACTTCCATGCGGCGCTGCGCCACCCTCTCGGCCTCGATCTGGTCGGTCGAGCGCTGGCTCTCGCGGTCCGCCATCGCGCGACGCATCTTCGAAAGCGCCAGATTCTGGAGTTGGCGCACGCGTTCGCGGGTCACCTTGAAGCGCCGCCCCACCTCCTCAAGCGTGAGTTCGTCGTGTCCACTCAGCCCAAAGCGAAGCTTGATGATCTCCGCTTCGCGAGGATCCAGAGAGTCGATCATCGCGTGAAGGTCGAGATTGAGATTCTTCGCGCGCAGACTCTCGAACGGGCTCACCGCGTTCTCGTCGCCCACAATCTCGCCAAAGGTCGTCGAGTCACTCTCCTCGCCCACGGGCGCATCGAGCGAGGCCGGACGCACCGACACCGACTTGAGGTGGGCGACCTTGCTCGTCGGGATCCCCAACTCGATCGCGACCTCCTCGTCCGTCGGCTCGCGCCCGAGCTCCTCGGTAAGCGCCATCGCCGTGCGACGCATCTTGGCGATCTTGTCCACGAGATGGACGGGCAGACGGATGGTCTTGGATTGGTTCGCCAACGCGCGCTTGATCGATTGCTTGATCCACCACGCTGCATACGTCGATAGCTTGCCGCCCTTGCGCGGATCAAACCGCTCCACCGCCTTGATCAGGCCAATGTTGCCTTCGCTGATGAGATCCAAAAGCGGAAGGCCGAAATCCTTGTAGTCCATGGCGATCTTCACCACCAAGCGCAGGTTGGCCTTGATCATGTGGTCGCGGGCCGCCTTGTCTCCCCTGCGAATCCGTTTGGCCAGACTGAATTCCTCGTCGATCGTCAAGAGCGCCGTCTTTGCAATCTCCTGGAGGTACAGCTGAAGATTGGACCGCTCAAGCGGCTCCGCCTGCGGGACCGGCGGCTCCGGCTTTTCGAGAAACGAAGGCGGTGCATCCTGTGCAATCTCGGTCCTCAGAGGCGTCGCTTCAAATTCGCCATCCGGGAGAGTGGTTCGGAGATATTTCGTCGTGGCAGTCATGGCAGCGATTGGGAATGAGATTTATTCGCAAACCTCAACTCTTGAAGAGGGTCGAGGTTTGTGTTCTTAAGTGACTCGTGGAATGGAGATAAAAGAGTTCACGTCAGAACTTGATAACGGATCGATTCTGGCATCAAGACAGCAGAAATCGAGCTATTACCCAAACATGACCCCGTTAAGCCTTCTGCTTATTCGCCGCGAATCATCAAATTAACCGACCTGACCTACAGCCATACTCTTGTGCTTCTATACCAATGCATTCGGAAAATCCAAAAGTTATCGCAATTTATCAGCATTTCTCGATCTGGATTAATCCACAGAGTGAACAATCACCTAAGTAGCTCACTATTCATTAGTTAAATCACTCTTATCCCACTGAACAAAAGGTGGATTCCCAAGGGAAACCTAAAACCGTTCCGCCATCGCGACCGCCTTGAAGAGGGCAGACGCCTTATTGACGGTTTCCTGATACTCGGACGCAGGAACAGAATCGGCCACGATTCCGGCTCCCGCTTGAATGTGGATCTTGCAGTCTTTCAGAAGCGCCGTGCGCAGCATGATACACGTGTCCATGTTCCCATCGTATCCGATATAACCGAGCGCTCCGGCATAGATGCCACGTTGCGTAGGCTCCTTCTCGGCTATGATCTGCATGGCGCGGATTTTCGGCGCGCCCGATACCGTTCCCGCTGGGAACGTCGACCGCATCAGATCGTACGCCGTCTTGCCGGGCGCGATGTCGCCTTCCACTTGGGAGACGATGTGCATGACATGTGAGTAGCGCTCGACTACCATGTACTCCGGGACGCGTATCGAGCCAAAGCGGCAGACACGACCAATGTCGTTGCGGGCCAAGTCCACGAGCATCAGGTGCTCTGCCTTCTCCTTGTCGTCCGCCAGGAGCTCCTTTTCGAGCGCCTGATCCTCCGCCACCGTCGCCCCGCGATGGCGGGTCCCGGCGATCGGGCGGATCTCCACCAAGCCGTCCGTCAACCGCACGTGCACCTCTGGCGACGCACCCACGATCGCAAAATCGAACGCATCCAGGATGAACATGTACGGCGAGGGATTCACCGTGCGCAGCGCCCGATAAAGGTCCAGGGGGCTCTTGGCGAACTCACGGGTGAACCGCTGGGACGGGACGACCTGAATGATGTCGCCGGCACGAATATACTCCTTGGTCGACTCTACGACCGCCTCAAATTCGGGGCGTGTAAAGTTGCCCGGAGGCACTTCGATGCGTCCCGGCTCCACCAGGGCCGCCGGAGCGATCTCCCTGGGATCCTTCAGAATCTCGAAGAGCTCACGCAGCGTGTCGCTGGCCCGCGCATAGGCCGCATCCGGATCGCCGTCCACGTGGGCGTTCACGCACAGCCGCATCGTCTGCTTGGCTCGGTCGAAAATGAGCAGCGAATCCACCAGAATGAAATACAACAGCGGCATGCCCAACTCGTCCTTGCGGGCCGGAGGGACTGTCGGCTCGATCCGCGTCACGTACTCGTAGCCAACAAATCCCACCGCACCTCCCGTGAACCTCGGCAGCCCGGGGATCGTCACGGGTTTGTACGCCGCCATCTCCCGCTCGATCAGCGTCAGCGGATCCTGAGGCGTGGGCACTCGCTCCACCCGCCCGCCCTCATCCCGGATCGTCGTCGTCTCGGGGCCGCAGGAAAACACCTTTCGCGGACGACATCCGATGAAGCTGTAACGAGAAAGATTTTCTCCGCCCTCGACCGATTCCAGAAGAAACGAGGGGCCGGCCTGCTTGAGCTTCGCGTAGGCCGACACCGGCGTCTCGAAGTCGGCCATGAGGTCCGTGTAGACGGGAATCAGGTTTCCGCGGGAGGCAAGGGCGAGGAACTCGGAACGGCTCGGATAGATGTTCATCGGCGCCCGTGACTAACGGCAATCACCCAGGGGAAAGCAAGGCTGCAAGCACGTCCGCTCGAGCCCCGGCGGCAGCCCGCCACGCACGCAAAAAAAGACGCCGCCCGGTTAGGGACGGCGTCCTTGAAAGGGATCCTGCCAGCGCCTTATTCGGCCGAAGCCTGGGTCTCGGACGCGGCGTCCTTGGACTTGCGCTCGCGACGCTCCTTCTTGGGAGCCTCGACTTCCTCGACGGCGGTCTCGATCGGATTTTCGGATACGACGTCGAAGGCCAGCTCGATCGTGACCTCAGAGTGCAGCTTGATCTTCACGTCGTGCTTTCCGATGGTCTTCACCGGCGCGCCCAGATGGATCTTCCGCTTGTCGATCTGCACGCCGGCCTCGACGAACTTGTCGTGGAGATCATTGGCCGTGATCGAACCGAACATTTTGCCACCCTCGCCCGTCTTGACGACGAAGGCCAGGGAGATCTTCTCGAGCCTCTTGGCGAGCTCCTGGGCGCCGGAGAGCTCGTGAGCCTCGCGCTCGGCGCGACGCTTCTTCAGAGACTCGACCTGCTTGCGGTTCGCCCGGGTGAGCGGAACCCCAAAGCCGCGGGGAAGAAGATAGTTTCGAGCGTAACCGGCGCGGACTTTGACCTGGTCGCCCTCGCCGCCGAGACCATCGACGGGTTTGAGGAGGAGGATTTCGCTATAAGCCATTGTAGTGTTGGTTTAAAGTATGATGGAGTGAGGGTTGGGCACCGATGGACTCAGAAGGGAACGTCTTCGTCCATGGACTCTGCCGCCGGAGCCGGCTTGGCAGGGCCGCGGGAAGGAGGAGGGGTGAAACGGGGCTCGGACGCCGGATCGGCATCCTCGCCGGCCGCCGCCGGAGCTGCGGTTCCAGGAGCGCCACCACCCGAGCCGCCACTTCGTCCAAGGAACTGGACGTTGTCGAGAACGACCTTCAGGCGGCTGCGCTTCTGCCCACTCTGTTTGTCTTCCCACTGGTCGAGGCGCAAACGGCCTTCGACAAAACAGGGGCTCCCCTTGGTCAGATACTTGGAGACGAGTTCGCCCTGCTTGCCCCAGGCCTCGATATCGACAAAGGTCGTCTCATCGCGCATGGCGCCCGACTCGTCCTTGAACTGGCGGTTGACCGCGAGTCCGAACTGGCAGATGGACGTGCCCTTCGGCGTCACCCGAAGCTCCGGGTCGCGCGTCAGGTTGCCGATGAGGAATACCTTGTTGAGATAGGCCATGGGGGTAAGCGTTCGGTGCGCCGAGGGCGCCTTAGATCGACTGCACCAGCGTGCGGAAGACGCGGCGGTTCAGACGCAGGCGTTCGCGCAGCTGCACGGGGCAGTCGGCGCCGGCCTTGAAGTCCATCTGAACGTAGACGGCGTTCGTGATCTTCTTGTCGGTCACGCGAACAAAGTCGCGGCGCCCGAGATTTTCGACCGCGGTCACTTCGCCTTTCACCGCGGTGATTTCGCCCTTTACCTCCTCGATGATCGTTTCGATGGAGTCCTCCGTGCCACGATTGTCGAGGAGGAAGGTCGCGCGGTAAGTGCGTTGGTTGGAGTTCATGATGAGTTACGACGGTTAAGTTGGTTCATGGCGTGGGCGACTCCCTGGTTGAGGAGCAGCTCCAGGCCGTCGAGCGTTGTTTCGAGAGTGGAGTTTACGAGAGAGAGTTGATCGGGGGTGAATTTTCCCAGGACGAAGTCCTTGAGGTCCATCTGAGGCGGATTCTTCGGGCCGATGCCGAGCCTGTACCGGGCAAAACCCTGGCCAAGATGCTCGAGCACGCTTGCCACACCGTTGTGGCCACCGGCACTTCCGAGATGCGAGACCTTGCGCAGGCCAAGGTCGATCGTGAGGTCATCGTAGACCACCGCAACCTCAGCCGGCTCAGCCTTGTGAAAGCGGGCAAATGCTCCGAGCGACCGGCCGCTTTCGTTCATGAACGTGAGCGGCTTGACGAGCCACACCGTGCGGCTCGACGTCGGGTCCCAACGGGCGACCTCGGCCTCGAAGCGGACCTGCCCGCGCCACGACAGGCCGAGACGGCGCGCAAGCGCGTCGATCACGATCCAGCCGTAGTTGTGACGGGTATCCGCGTAGTCGCGACCGGGGTTTCCCAGGCCTGCGACAATCGAGATGGACATGACTCAAAGAACAATCGTCTCGGCCCGCCGCGGTCAGTCGGCGGGTCGAGGCGGAAAAACTTACTTCTTGGCGGGCGCTGCCTTCTTGTCGGCGGCGGGAGCGGCGGCTTTCTTGTCGCCAGCGGCGGGAGCGGCAGCCTTCTTGTCGCCAGCGGCGGGGGCAGCGCCCTTCTTGTCGCCAGCCGCTGCAGGAGCGGCGGCGGCACCGGCGGCCG
>JAJXVO010000096.1 GCA_021782105.1 bacterium | reverse complement strand
GCATCTCCGACCTGTGCGCCCTGGGCGGTGAAGTCGTGGAGGCCCCAGACCGCGCCCTGCGGCCAGCGGTTGGCCGAGGGCATCATCCGGCGGAGACTGTCCATCGTCGGGATTACGGGCATGCCGAGCTCGCTATGCAGGTGGGTGGTGGCGCGCTGGTCGAAGTAGAAATTGATCGGCATCAGGTGGTACGGCCCGCCGCCGCTCACGCCGTCGGCGGCGGAGTGCGAGATGTAGTGAATCTCGGGGTCGTCCTTCGCGATGAGCGAGCGAAGGCCCTTCTCGATAGTGGGAGGCGGATAGCCCTCGTTGCGGCCGCAGAACAGGCCCACGCTCGCGTGGTTGCGGATGCGGAGGATGAAGTCGGACGCGTTCTTGAGGAACATCGCGTCGTCATCCGGGTTCGGGCCGTCGTAGGGATTCGCGAGCCAGAAGTCCTGCCAGACGACCACGCCGTAGCGGTCGCAGGCGTCGTAGAAAGCGTCGTCGCCTACCTGGCCCACCCAGTTGCGGATCATGGTGAAACCCATGTCGCGGTGGTATTTCACGGCAATGTTGTACTCGCGGGCTCGGTACAGGAGGTTCGATTCGGAGAAGCCCCAGTTGCCGCCCTTGCCGATGAAGCGGCGTCCGTTGATGAAGATCTTCAGTGCGCCGTGATCCATGGCGTAGGTGAATTCCTTTACGCCCGAGTGGAAGGTGGTGGTATCGGAGACTGCGCCGTTGTCTGTGTCGAATGCGAGGCCGACCGGGTAGAGATTCGGCTTCCCGTAGCCCACGGGCCACCAGAGGCGCGGGTGCACGAGATGCAAGTCGGGGGTTGTCGAGGGATCGAAGGTGACCTTCAGGGAGGCGTTCGGAGGAACCACGACCGGCCGCTCGAAAGTCGCGTCCCCGAAATGCCCTCGGAGCACGCCGCTGACGGGGGTGGAGGTGTGATTCTGCAGCGTGGCGCGCACGGTCACGTCGGCGGAGTTGGTGTGGGGCAGCGGAAGACTCGAGGTCGCAAAGGGATTTTCGATGGTCACCGGTCCTGTTGTCGTCAGCGACACGTCGGACCAGATGCCGATGTCGCGTCCGCGCACGGTCGGGATCCAGTCCCAGCCGATGGAGGCGTGGAATGTCGGATTGTCTGCTCCAAGCTGGCCACCGTTCATGCCGGTCGTCTCGGCAGTCTTCTCGTGCACGCTGCCGGGGTGTGCGTTCTTGTGAATGAGCACGGCCAGGGCGTTAGGGGCGCCGGGATGCACGAGGGCGGTGACGTCGAAGCGGGCGCGGGTGAAGGCGCCATCGATGCGGCCGAGTTTCGCACCGTTGAAGTACACGTCGGCCTTCCAATTGATGCCGTTGAAATTCAGCCAGACTTTCTTGCCGGCCGCGGGGGCGGGGATCGTGAACTCGTCGCGGTACCAGAAGTTCGCGTAGAAGAATGAATCCGAAATTTGCAGTTGATTATCGCCGTAATTCGGGTCGGGCAGGGCGCCGGCGTTGAGATAGCTGACGAGGGCGGTGCCGGGCACGGTAGCGGGCAGCCAGGCGCTGCAGTCGACGCCGGGCTCGGAGAGCTGGGCTCCGTCGAGTTTCACCAGGGAATCGCGCTGAATGCGCCAGGCGCCGCGTGTGAGGTTCTCGGGCTGGCCGGCCTTGGGCGTGGCGGCCGACTGGGCGACCGGCAGCGGACCGCCGCGGCCGAAGACCTGGAGTTCGCTGAGAATGTAGCCGTCGGGGGTGGCGGCCTTGTCGAGCAACACGCGGACGTAGCGGGCGGTGGTGGCCTTGGGGAGGCGATAGTCATCCTGGTTCGCAGCGAGTGGCTCGAGGGTGCGCCAGGACTTGGCGTCGTCGGAGGCCTGGAGCGAACCGGCGGCGGCGCGGCGTATCCAATGCAGCGTCACGCGGTCGAAGGTGCACGCGTTGCCGAGGTCGACATCGACCCATTGGCGTCCGGCTCCGGCGCTTTTCCAGGCGCTCGTGAACTGATAGGGTCCGCCCAGTTCGACAGATTTGCCGGCGTTGAAAGTATCGACCTCGCTTAGCAACCACCCCTGTACGGAGGGCGCGCCGATTTGGACGCGGTAGAACCGGGAGCTGCTTCCGGCGGGAAGGGTGAAGTTCGCCTTCACCAGCTTGGGATTCGTGTACACGGCGCCGTCGAGTACCTCGTTGCCGGTCTGGCGCCCCAACTCGGTCCACTGGGTGCCGTTGGTGGAGCCCAGCAGGGTGCAGGTCCAGACCTGGGGCTTTCGATCATCGCAGCGCGGCAGGGCAGTCACCTCGACGCGATCGATGGCGCGTGGGGCTCCGCCGGCCTGTTCGAGCTGGACCCAGCCGCCGGTTGCGGGAAGTTCGACGCCGGACCACGGCACGTGATCGACGATATCCTCGCGTTGGGCGCGGGGCAGCACGCCCTGGGTGCTGGAGGAGGTGATTAGCCAGTGGGGCAGGTGGGTGTCGATGATCCCGTCGGTGACCAGCTGGGCGGTGAGATTGTAGTCGTAGTTGCTGGATGCGTACGCGGGCCGGTGCAGCGCGAGATTCCGGTAGGTCTGCGTCTCGGCGACGAGCGTCGGGCCGTCGAAGTCGGCGGGGCTGCCCGGATAGACGCCGATCCCGCGGGTGAATGCGGTGTCGGTGGCGGAAGCGCCTATCGCCACGAAGGCGGGAAGCAGCAGGGGCAACAGCCAGCGGGGCGATGCGGCGCGGAGCAGCCGCGAACACGGGCTGGCGGGGCGAGGGTTTGATTCAATGGGATGCATGTGGGGGATAGAAATTCAAATGCCTGACGCGGGCAGCCGCGCATGGGCAAGGGGAACAGCGCTCCTAGCGATTCGAATCGCGGTTCGACGGCGATCGAGACTGCATGCAATAGAAATTCCGGGCTCCAGGGCGGCGATGCCCCAGCTCCGCGCTCATTATAGCGGACGGGGGACGGGACGGGAGAGCCTTTGAAGACCCAATCGTGGAAGTTCGGTGGGGCCTGCATCTAGGCTCGAACCAAACACGGCGGGCCGTGGGGGAAGAGCCGTTCGCCGACGATACCTTTGGACTTAGGGAGATTGGTCCGCCAGGCGGTTGGTCCGCTCGGCGGGTGCACGGACCGCAGGGCGGTCAGGCGATGTCGTTTTTCAGGACGACGCGGTAACGGGCTTTTCCGGCGCGCAGGTGATCGAGGGCCTCGTTGACCTTCGACATGGGGAATTCCTCGATTATAGGGCTGATCTTATGGCGGGCGCAGAACTCGAGCATTTGATCGACCGTCGAAGGGCTGCCCGACGGGGAGCCGGACACAGAGCGTTGGGCCATGATCAGGCTGAAGGCGCCGACTTCGACGGGTTTCAGCACGGCACCTACAAAGTGGATACGGCCTCGGGGGGCGAGAGTGCCGATGTAGGCCGACCAATCGAGCGTGACGTTTGCGGTCACGAGCAGGAAATCGAGGCTTCCGGCGAGGCGTTTGAGCGCCTCACTATCGGTCGAACTCACTGCATGGTGAGCGCCCATACCCATGGCCTCGGCATGTTTTGACTCGCTGGAGGTGAAGGCGGTGACCTCGCAGCCCCATTTATTGAGGAACTTGATCGCCATATGGCCAAGTCCTCCGATGCCGACGACGCCGACGCGATGGGTCGGGCGCACATCGAACTGGACGAGCGGATTGAAGACGGTGATTCCGCCGCACAGGAGCGGGCCGCCCGAGATGGAATCGACGCCGGCGGGCATGGGCGCCGCCCAGATCCAGTTGCAGTGCACACGCTCGGCGAAACCGCCGTGGCGGCCGATGATCGTGCCTTCGCCCTGTGTGCACAGGTTGAAATCGCCAGCGAGGCACTGAGGGCAGGCGTGACAGCTGCCGGAATTCCAACCGAGGCCGACGCGGTCGCCGACCTTGACGCGTTTGGCCTGGGGACCGATGGCGGTCACTTTGCCCACCACCTCATGACCTGCGACGAGGGGATATTTCGACAGACCCCACTCGTTATCGAGCATTGACAGGTCAGAGTGGCAGATGCCGCAGTACTCGACCTTGATTTCCACGTCCTCGGCGCCGAGCGGGCCGGGGTTATACTCGTGAGCTTGGAGGGGCTTTCCTTTGGCAATGGCGGCGTAGGCTTTGATGGAGGAGCTCATGGAGAGAGACATTTTCTTAGTTGGAATGGCTGTGGTCTGGACCCTTTCAGAGTGATTGCGGGCGGCGTGCCGTCAAACGGCGTCCGTGTGATCTGGGGAGAGGGAAACTCCCCATAGCCGAGGGGAGAAACAGAGGGTGTGGTGGGCCTCAAGAGGAGAGCAGCAAATTTGTGCCGGTGCCGCCTTTAGGCACCAGTGTGATTTTGCCGGGACTCTTGAGAGTCGCCTGCAAATCGAGCAGGCGGAAGAGGGTGTCTGCGACGTCTGGATTTTCGCGCACCTTGGCGAGCGCTTCGCCGACGATGCGCGGGCGGACGGCCTGGGCCTTGCCCATCTTTTCCGCGGCCTTTTTTTCGGCATCGGAGCGAATGATCGCGACCTGATTATCACCTGCCTGGCGCATGCCGGCGGTCACCTGTAGCAGGCGGTTTACGACCTTGCGCTCGATCTCCTTGATCATCCCCTGGTCCCGGAACGCGACTTTCCGGATGTAGGTTGAACCCAAGGCATACCCCCAGTTGCGCGAGGTGGGTGAGACCTCCTCACGCACCTTGCGGGAAAGCGCGTTGCGGTCCTCGAGCAGGACGGCAAGTTTCAGGTTCGATAGCTGCTTGATGACGGCGGTGGACACATTGGCCGCGAGCGATCCGGAGGGGTCGGAATTTCGGAACAGATAGTCCTCGGGACTGACGACCATCTTCTCGTACCAGATGCCGACGCCCATGGGTGCGCCTTCCTCGGAATTGACCAACTGATCGCGGAGGTAGTGTTGGTAGATGCAGGTGTGCACTGGGTAGACTTTCCCGAACAGGGGGACGAGCAGGGCGCGAGCCCCGAGGCGGGCGATGGGGAGATTGATTCCGGGCTGATCTAGCGTGCCGATCACTTTCCCGAAAAGGGTATAGACCTGCACGGTGCGCTCAGGGATGACGCGCCACAATTGCAGCGCGCTCCCAATGCCGAAAAGGAGCGGCACGATGGCGGCGGCCGCGAACATGCCGGCCCCGATGGAGATCAGAAAATGGATGGTCTGGGGATTCATGATGAATGAAGGAGGAGCAGTTAGACGAGCACGACGGTTTGGGCTGCTTTCTCGCGCAGGGGCAGCGTGGCGTTTCGCACATAACTCTCGAGGGCGTCGCGACCGCCGTTGCGGTTGATTTCCGCGAGGGTGGCCGAGAGTTCGAGAATGGGCGTGGCTTGGGCCGTGGCTTCGTTTTCGGCAATCTCGACTGCCTGCTCGGCCAGCTTGAGACGCTGGTCCGCCTCGGCCTTCGCCTGGCTAATTGCGGCGGCGACGTTGTTGGTGGTCGTGTTGATGGAGGCGAGCGCCTCGTCGACTTCCTTGGGGGGGTCGATCGTGGTGATCAGTGCGGCATCGAACTCTATCCCGTAACGTGCGGCGGTCTTCCGGCACGCCTCTTCCATGTAGTGGTTGATCGAGGAGAGATTGCGCCGCAGGTCATTGATCGAAATGCCTTCAACTCCGACGGCCTCGCCTTCCTTGCTGAACGTCGCGATCCGGTCGCGCAGGGCGGACACGAAATAACCCATCACGTGGGCTTGCGGATGATACACCCCGAAACAGAAGGCGTAGAGATTGCGCTCGCAGGGCCGCCAGCGGATCTGGCCGCCCAGATTCACGGTGAGGTTGTCCTTGGTGACCGACTCGATGGCGTCCTGCTGCTTGTCAGGATCCCATGTGATGTCGGTTGTCTGGATCGTCATGTCGATGGTCTTCAGGCGCTGCCATGGCCACTTGAAATAGGGGCCGCCTGGTTGAATCACCCGTACGAGGGGGTAGCAGTAACGCGCGGCTTCCTCATCCGATTCCAACGAGGACCGCAGGCGCTCGTCGTCGGACGTAGTTTGATTTCCCAGACGCTGAACGCGTCCGAAAGTGGTGAGAAGTCCCCGTTGCGTGGGGCCGATGGTGTAAACGCCGACGAGCAGTGAAATGCCTGCGACGACGATGATGCCGATGATGAATCCGATGATGATCATGAGGTGGGAGCGGAAGGGTTTTTTGGGATGGCGTATCGTGGATGAAATCGGAGAGAAGGCGGAAGGAAGGGCGGCAGAATGAAAGAGCGCCGTGAAGGGCGCTCCGTTTATTGGGACCGAGACGGCCGCCAGGGGATCACGGGCTGTACGTGACGATCTTCCTCAGTCCCGGCACGGGGAGGCGCAGGGGCACACCCTCCTGGAAGGTCAGGCTGCGGTAGTTTTCGCCCGCGACCGGAATGAGGCGTTTGATGTATTTGTCCGGTCCGACGAGATCGTCGTAGGTGGCGGTGCTCACGCCGTGTTCAAGGAAGTACTGGTCCGACGCGGCGGAGAGCTGGCGGAGGTTGTTCAACACCGCTTTTTCCTGGGAGGCCTGGCGCACCTTCTGGAAGGCGGGAATCGCCATCGCGGCGAGGAATCCGATGCTGACCGGATTGTACATCGCAGCCATCGCGACGTCCTGTTTCAGGGACCGATTCCAGTACGAGCGGATCAGGATGCCATCCGAGAGATTGCTGCGGATGCTGATGAGCGGACGGTCGACATGGGGAACCTGCATGAACATGAAACGCAGCGAACGTTTTCCGGCTTCGGGCAGGTTGGGGTTGAGACTCTCGATGCGGTGCAGCTGATTGAAGAAATTCGGGCTGACGTAGGTGAGCGCGTTGCCCTCCGAGCCCAGGTGGGCGAGGGCGGTCTTGAACGCCGGGCTTTGCGCGAGGCTCGCCTTGGGGGCCAGGCACTCCTGGAGAAACGCAAGGGACGTCGCCAGATGCGCGGTGGTGCCGTCGATCACGATCACCGGCTTCAGGCCGTCCATGGGTAACGCTTGTTTCGGCTCGAAGACCTTCAATGCGCCCTCCTGGTGCGAGGTGAAGAACGGTGAATGCGCGAGACCTTGTTCGACGAACGGGCCGATGCCCTCGACGCTCAAGACCAGCGAGGGCGAGGGAATCACCGCGCCCGAGCCTGGAGGAATCTGGACCGTCTTCGTGCGATCGAAGCGGAGCACCATCGACACGTGGCCCTTCCAGCTCCGAATCAAGTCGAGGAATGGCCACGCGACCGATTGACCGAAGCTGGTGAGGCGCCCTTCCATTTTGGCTGAGGCCTGGGCTCCGCCGACCTGAGCCACCAGCGTCTTGACGGTGGTGTACACCTGGGGAAGGTCCATTTCGGACTCGAAATAGAGATCCGCGTCTGCGGGCGCCTTGCTGACGCGGGCGAAAGGCGCCGCCGCACCGCCGAGACCGGCGAGCAGGCCGTGGCGAGGGCCGGGAATGTAGACGAAGACCTTGTTTTGGAAGAAGCCAGTACCGTCCGGGATCGAACTTAGGCCGAAAGCCCGGATGTCCGTGAGCCCGAGGGTGCGCATCAGCGCCGGATAGTCCTGCTTAAGAAATCGCGCCGCCTGAGGCTGGCTGGCGGCGAGGTTGTCGAAGGTGGTTTGAAGATTCGTGGCCAGCTTTTGCGCGTCGCCGTCCACGTCCACGTAGGCGTAGATCGGGCCGCCGAGATCGAGATGCTTCTGGACGGCGAGGAAGTGGGAGCTTCGCTCGAGTTCGGGGACGACGGTGACGGTCACCGGTTTGGGCGCGGGCGGCGCCTTGGGCGCTGCCGGAGGCACCGCCGGTTTGGAGCATCCGGCGAGGAGGCCAATGAGGAGAAACGTGCAGATCGTGGAGAACCTGGTTTTCATGCGGGTGGAGGAGGTGGCGGCGGACGCGGCGGGCAAACCGGAAGTGGGCCGGCGTGCTGGGGTGTCCTGATGGCTGCTGGGAAAGTCGGCTTCCCATTCATTTCTGTCGCAACAAGGTGCGGCAGACTGGCGGCCCATGAACTAGGCGTTCCTTCCCTTTTCTAGCGAGACAATTCCTCCTAAAGGGACAGGCGGAATAGGACGTGGGGAATTGCCCGTAGGAAGGTTGGAAATGTTTCCAAATTGTCACCGCTGGCGGTTGAGCGTTCGGCGAGGGCAGGAGAGCGTGCGGTGCTTCGTTGCTTCAGGGAACCCGATTTCACCATGCATCGTCTGCTCCGTCTCGCCCTTGCCGCCTCGTGTATTGCCACCACCTTTGCTGGAACTGACCGGTTGCTGGCCCCCTTGCCGATCACCGGCGAGACGTCGCTCGGTGCGGCGCCAGATCCCGCGCATTTCACCTTTGTGGTGGGGGGCGACAATCGCGCCGTGGGGCGCGGGGTGCCGCCTCCGCCCACAGCCGCGCAGATTTTTGCCGAGACCCGATTGCTGCATCCTGCGTTTGCGCTATGGACGGGCGACAGCATTTACGGCTCGGATGACACGGTGGGCGAGGCTGCGCGTGAATACGCCGACTTCCTCGGGTCGGCTGCAATCGCGCAGACGCCCGTGTTCAACGCACCCGGCAACCACGAGATTTTCCGGCGCCGTGACCTCGAGCGGGTGTATGAGGCCTGCATGGGACGCCTGTATGGGTCGTTCGACTACGGCCGCTCGCATTTCATCGCGCTGGACACCGAGGAGGCCGATCGGGCGCCGGGCATCGGCTCGGTGCAGTTGACGTGGCTGAAGCGCGATCTCGAGGCGAACCGGGGGGCGGAGCACATCTTCGTGTTTTCGCACCATCCCCTGTTTCCTAATCCGAGCGATCCCAAGGCGGGTTTCGCGGATCCGGCGAATCGCGACGAGGTGCACCGGCTATTCGTGCGTTACTGCGTGAACACTGTGTTTTCGGGACACGAGCACCTCTACTATGCATCGGTTCACGACGGCGTGCGGTACATCGTGACGGGTGGCGGTGGAGCGCCGAGCGACGGCTCGCCGCAGGACGGCGGCTTTCAGCATTACCTGCTGGTCACCGTCGACGGCGGCGCGGTGAAGGTGCAGGTCCTGCAGCCCTGGCGCCTGTTTGACCAGATCGGACCGGTGGAGCCCGACGGGGCGTGCACGGCGATGGTGATGAACTACGGGTTCGAACCGCTGGGTGTGACGGTCGACTTCCCGACCGACGCGCTCGGGGTTAAGGCCGTCGCGTCGGCGTCGTGGACCTACAAGAGCAAGACGCACCCGGTGGCGGCGGAGATCGTGGCGTCGGGCAAACCCGGAACGACGGCCGTGCGAATCGTCGCGCGCCAGGGGCGCGGCACGCTGGTCGCGATTCACCCGGCATCCAAATAGTTTCGGGTGTTCGTTGGCCGGGCTCAGAACAGCCGAGTCCGCTTTGCCGAGTGCCCGATGAGTTTCGCAAGACGTCGCTCGCGGGTGGCGGTTTGCTTCGCGCTCACAACCCACCACGTTGCGGTACGGCGATAGGACGGCGCCTGTGCCTGAAAGAAGGTCCAGGCTTCTGCGTTCGCCTCGAAGCGGGCACGTGCCTCCTCGTCGAAATGGGCTTCGGCGCGTTCGAACGAATAGACGCCGGATCGCTCTTCCGTACGGCGCGAGAAGGCGGCGAGGCCCGCCGGGCGCATCCTGCCCGAGGCGATGAGCGCCTCCGCCTTCGCGATGTTGATCCTGCTCCAAATGCTCCGGGGCTTCCGTACTGAAAAGCGGATGGTGTAGCGCTCCGCGTCCACCGACCGGCGCACGCCGTCGATCCAGCCAAAACACAGCGCCTCATCGACGGATTCCGGCCAGGTCATCGAAGGCTGGCGGCTGCCGACCTTGTGGAATTCCACGAGCAGTTCCGACTCGAGCGAGTGATGCTTTTCGAGCCAGGCGCGCCACTGGCCGGGCGATTCAAAATACTTGGGAGCCGATTTTGCTGACACGAGATGGGGCACTTGAGACGAAATGCAATTGCTGTGATGGCGCTCCTCAGATCGCACACCTGGGGGCTTCAACGCACTTCGCCCGCGGCGTTCGCGAGCACCACGTGCGAGAGCACCGCCGAGTCGACTGTGACGGGCTGGTGGGAGCAGAACCCGATGCCGACGTAGAACGGGGCAGTGAAGTGCAGAGTGGCGGTAGTGCCGAACGGATGCATGGGTTCGCCGTGCAGGCTTACGTACAGCGTGAACACGTCGCCGTGTTTTTCGATGCCCAGGCGGATGGGGGTTGCTCCGCGATGGGCGGTCTCGCTGGCCTCGATGCGGCAAGCTTCCTTGATGTCAGCATCTTTTTCGGGACGGAGCGCAAGGTGGATAAGGCCAGCGCCGTGCAGGGCGGTCATGACCTCCTTAGAATTATCGTCGAGGTCCTGCCGGATGATCAGCACCGCCTTGCGGTCGCCGTAGCCTGCCGGGTTGGGGAAGGTGATGGTGGCCGCGAGCGAAACGTCGCCTGACATCTTCTTCCAGAGATAGCGGAACTCGTCGCGGGTGTACCAGATGTTGTAACCGGCGGAACGAATCGTGTACGTGTCCGTCAGCGCATCGTAGCTGGCGGCGCCCGCGACGAGCGCGCTGCCGACGTCGGACTGAGCTTCGAAGATTCCGACGGGCTGGGCGAAGGTGGTGGTGGGACGATGAAAGTCCGCCGGCGGCGGCACCTGGGCGTGAGTGGCGGTGCCGGGCCAGGCCCAGTCAGGCACCTCGGGGGTTGCGGCGGGAAGCCAAAGGGGAGCGGCACACAGGAACAGGGCGAGCAACGACGACAGGTGGACTTGTTTCATGGGGTGGGGCGATCGGGGGGAGGCTCGGGACGCGAGGCGGGGTTGGGAAAGGCTCAGCCGAATGGGGCTGGTCTGCGGGGGGCCTTGCACTTTTGTGTCCAGGCGCGGCGGGCATCAACCCGATAGTCTGGCGCAGGCGCGCTCTGCGCGTGCTCAAATGCCTCAAACATTTTAGAGAAGCACGGAGATGGGGGCGGCCCTTCGGCGATCTATCCTGCGGTTGTCCGCGCCGCCACGGCGGGAGCCCTGCGCCTCAGCGTAGCGCGCCGTGTTTCTTGAGGAAGGGACGGAGTTCGACGGCTCCGAAGTCAGAGAGGATCTCGCCGTGCCAGTCGAGGGTGGGGGCTTTGGACTGGCCGGAAAGCTTTACCATCTCATCGTAGGCCCTTGGGTCGGTGGTGACGTTGCGCTGATCGTAGCTTACTTTGTTCTGATCAAGAACCTCGATGGCCTCGGCGCACCAGGGGCAGCCGGTCTTGACGTAAAGGCGGGGGAGCGAATCGGACATGATGGGCCACTCTGCACAGGACGCGCCGCGGTGCAATCCGCGCAGGGAGGCTGCTTGCGGAACGGCGGTACCTGGGGCAGGTTCGGAAGGAATTTCGTTAGGAAACAGCCAACCCGAATATCTCATGGATTACGTCAATCTAGGAAAATCCGGCCTCAAAGTGTCACGCCTGTGCCTGGGCTGCATGTCCTACGGGACTGCCACCGGTGAACTTGCCCCGGGGCGCCACCAATGGACGCTCGACGGGGAGGCCAGCCTGCCCTTCCTGAGGAAGGCTATCGAGCTGGGTATCAATTTTTTCGACACCGCAAATGTCTATTCCAGCGGCGCGAGTGAGGAGGTGCTTGGGCGTTTCCTCAGTGACGGCGTGCGCCGCGAGTCGGTCGTCATCGCGACCAAGGTCCATGGAGTCATGCGTGACGAGCCCAATGGACGCGGACTCTCGCGCAAGGCGATCCTCCACGAACTCGACCAGAGCCTTCGGCGGCTGGGGACCGACTACGTCGATCTCTACCAGATCCATCGCTGGGACCCGGAGACTCCCATCGAGGAAACGCTCGAGGCGCTGCACGACGTGGTGAAGGCGGGCAAGGTGCGATACCTTGGCGCCTCGTCGATGCATGCGTGGCAGTTTGCCAAGGCGCTGTATCTGGCGGACCTCAACGGCTGGACGCGCTTTGTGTCCATGCAAAACCACTACAACCTGCTTTACCGCGAGGAGGAGCGCGAGATGATGGGGCTTTGCCAGGCAGAGGGGATCGGCGTGATTCCGTGGAGCCCGCTCGGCCGGGGACGCCTCACGCGTGCGTGGAAGTCGGAGTCCACGAAACGTTCGGAAACCGACCGCTTTGGCAACACGATGTACGCAAGGACTGAGGACAACGACCGTGCGGTCGTCAATCGGCTGGGCGAGGTGGCGGAGCGACGCAGCCTGCCGCGCGCACAGGTGGCGCTCGCGTGGATGCTGGGGAAGCCGTACATCACGGCCCCGATTGTCGGGGCGACCAAGCCGCAGCATCTTGAGGATGCCGTCGCTGCGCTTTCCGTTCGGCTGACTCCCGAGGAGGTCGCCGCCCTCGAGACGCCCTACGTGCCGCACCCGGTGCTCGGATTCAGCTGAGGCGAAAACGTGCGGTGGTTCGGGGATCCCGGGTTTCGAAGATGCCGACAGGATCCTCAATCCCCCGACGGACGCCCGCGGCAGCGTCTCCAGGCCCGGCTGCCGCGGTTACGCCACGGCCCGCGAAACCAAATTCATGTGCAGGCCACTGTGGGCGATCCGCTCCGCGGCCGGGAGTCGACCGCGGGCCTGAGTTCCACGGCGAGTCCTTCGGTTGGCTTGAGTTCGCCATAGCCGGTCGACGGCGGGGCGGACGGGTGCGAACGGAGATTTTGGGACGAGGAGGCCTGTGCAATTCCGGCGAAGCGCTTGCCGGTCAGGGGTGCCTGGCGCATGAGTGGGGGATGACAACGCAGGAAGGGCGCGACGGAATTATTTCGACCGCGATTGGTGGCTGATGTGGAGGCGTCGAATTCCTGGCGATGGAGGTGCGCTGGGGGCTCTCGCGTCCTGGCTGGAGGCGTGTGAACGTGGGATGGATGCGGAGACGCGTGAGGAGATTTGGAAACTGGCGGGAGATCGCGGACTGGCGGAGCTCCCCGCAACGCTTCGAGAAGCGAGTTCGCAGGAGGCGATCCGCGCAGCTGCGGCGCTGCTTGCGGCCAACGAAGGGGGCTGCGCCTGTTCGGGCGGCCAGCCTCCGGAGCCGACGCAGGTTGGGGAAGCGGCGGAGCGATTAGCGAAAACGGCCCTGGCGCCGCTCACTCGCAATGCGGTTCTGCGGAGTCGCCTGGAGGCGCTCTGACCTTTGGAGGCGGCGGTTCGGTGTGGCCCCCGCGCATTTCTATTTTTCGCGTCGGAGGATCGAGGTCGGAAACCCAAGCAACAGGGACAGGCGGAAAAAAGGCAAAAATGATTGACGTTGCGGCTCAATAAAGTAAAAGAGATTTAATGCGTCGACCGAGACTGAAGCTGGATGCGAAGGAAGAG
>JAJXVO010000381.1 GCA_021782105.1 bacterium | reverse complement strand
GTTGGTGTCCGCCCGGAAGCCCGCGCTCATGAACGTGTCCTCGACGAGGTTGTAGGTGACCTTGTGCCCGGACCCACCGTAGAGCGCGATGCCGGCGGAGCGCCACTCGAACTCGATGGTGTTGTGCGTGAACGTGTCGTTGGTCTCCATCGGCGCGCTGTTGTAGTTGTTGGACCAGCACGCCAGGCCGTCGTCGCCCCCGTTGCGGATGTTGCAGTTGGAGACCGTCGAGTTGGAGGTGCCGTTGCAGAAGTTGACGCCGTCCGCGAGGTTGTTGCGGATGCGGCAGTTCTGGATGGTGAGGTTCGTGGCCACCTGGCAGGGGTTGTACGCGTAGTCGGCGACCCAGAAGCCGCACTCGAAGTGATCCTCCCAGAGGTCATGGAAGTCGGAGTTCACCCCGAAATTGTCCATGAAGCACTTGTAGATCGCGTTCTCGTTGTAGCGGGAGCGGAGCATCGAATTGAAGCACAGGTTGCCGCAGTTCATCGTTCCGGTCGCAGCGAGGCGGATCGAGCAGCCGCCGCCGGCGACGTTCGGGTTGGTGAACTGGATGTTGGTGTACCAGATGCCGGCGCCGACGATGTTCAGCTGGCTGATGGGGCTGCTGGTCGAACCGACCACCGGACCGCCGGTGCTCTGGATGCGGATCGTGTCACCGCTCTTGAGCGCCGTGGGCAGGACCCAGTGCACCTCGTCAAAGGCAAAGGCCGGGACGCCGCCGTTGGGCGTGTCCGACGGGTCGCCGCCGCCGGCGTTGATCTGAACCACGGCGGTCTGCGTGTGTAGGGTACTGGCAACTACGCCAAGAACGGCGGAAGCCAGGAATAGGGCTCCGCGAAGAAGCGAACAATGCGTCGCCTTGGAATATCGCATGGATGACACTGCGAGGGGGGGCGGGGTGACCCGGCCGCAGAAGGAATGATGACGATCACTGCAGCCAGGCGAGGAGTGGGGCCCCTTGCTCCCGAAAAATCGCGGTGCGGGCAACGGCGTCAGAGTGCAACCGTTGCGAGCCCGCGTCGCACGCTCCGGCGCGCGGCACTCTTTTATCGCAATCCGATGCAACCCGGCCGGCCAGGGAGCCGGCGCAGGGCTCAGGACTCGCCCAGCAGGTGCCGGAAGCGCTCGCGCAGGGCGTCGGGGTTGGGCACTGCAAGCGTGCTGCCCTTCACCTCGAGCAGGTCCTCGTCGCGCAGCCTCGCGAAGGTCCGCGACAGGGTTTCGCTGCTCGTGCTCAGCTCCGCGGCCAGCACGCGCTTGGTGCTGTCGAGTTCGATGTCCACGGGCCCGGTCGATCCCGCCGGGCAGCGTTTAAGGATCCAGTTGATGAGGCGGGTCTCGACGTCCTTGAGGGTCATGTCCTCGACGAGATTCACGAGCACGCGCAGATGCGCGCTCATCGCGGCGAGCATGCGAAGGCCCAGGTCGGTGCGGCGGCCCAGTAGCGCGACGAAGGGCGCCTTGGGAATCAGGATCACCGTCGAATCCTCCACGGCCCGCGCGTCGGCGGGATAGCCACCCGCGGAAACCAGGGCGACCTCGGCGAACGAGGCGCCGGCTCGGAAGATGGCGATCACCTGCTCCTTGCCCGAGGGGCTGACGCGGTGGACGTTGATGGCGCCTCGCTGGACGACGTAAAAGCCCTCCGGCGGCTCGCCTTCGCGAAACAGGTAGGCGTCGCGCTCGAGCGACTTGAGCACGGCGAAGCCGGCGATCTCCTCCAGGTCGGCCGGGGGAAGACCGGCAAAAATCTGCACCATGCGCAGCGTGGCGCCGATCGCGGTGAGGCGGAACTGGCCGAGGTTCGGATTCACGCCTCCACGGATGCCAAGCGCCGCGGAAAACTCAAGGGCGCCCTGCGGCGGACGGAGGATTGCGAAGCGCGGGCCGATCCGCTGAGGTTGTCATCCATGCGCGGCCCGCCCGATCTCCTCGTCGTCCTCACCACCCAGTGGCGCGGGCAGGCGCTGGGTGTCGCGGGCGATCCCAACGCACGGACGCCCGCGCTGGATTCGCTGGCACACGAGGGTGTCGTATTCACCCGCGCCCTTACACCACATCCGTTCGGCCCCTTCGCCCGCGCCGCTTTTCTCACGGGCGTGCCTTCGCCCG
The DNA here is from genome assembly GCA_021782105.1 of bacterium. Classification (GTDB taxonomy): domain Bacteria; phylum Verrucomicrobiota; class Verrucomicrobiia; order Opitutales; family Opitutaceae; genus MWDT01. The sequence continues at coordinate 758 of JAJXVO010000381.1, read as the reverse complement.
CGAACGGGCTGCGCGATTACTACGATCCCCTTCCCCGCAACGCCACGACGCTGGCCCGGACGCTGGCGGCGCGGGGCTACCAGACCGCGTTCTTTGGGAAATGGCACCTTGCCCCGAAGGACCGGCAGGCCCCGCTCGTCGGCGAGGCACACGCACGACAGATCGTCGAACCGGCGGACCGGGGCGGTTTCGAGGTGTGGCAGGGCTTCGAGGGGGGATTCCAACTGAACGATCCCTGGCTGCAGGGAGGAGACTCCGACACGCCGCGCCGCGCGGGCGGGTACCAAAGCGACGTGCTCGCAGAACTCGCGGCCGAGTGGTTTTCGCGGCCGCGGCAACGCCCCCGCCTGTGTGTCCTCAGCCTCGAGCCTCCCCATCCGCCGTATTCCGCGCCGGCCGCCGGCATCGCGCCCCGCGACTCGGCTTCGCTCGTGCTGCCGGCCAACGTGCCCCTCGGCGGCGAGGTCGAGCAGAAGGCCCGCGCCGAGCTGGCGGGTTATTACGCGCACATCGAAGCCACGGACCGGGCGCTCGGCAGGCTGCTGGCGCTGCCCGAGCTCGCCGACGCCGTCCGCGTCGTCACCTCAGTGCACGGCGACATGCACGGCGCGCACGGCCTCTTCCGGAAGGGCTGGCCCCACGAGGAGAGCCTGCGCGTGCCGCTGATCGCGCGGTTTCCCGAAACATTCGCCCCGGGAGGCCGGACGGTCGCCACACCCGTGACCCTGCTCGACCTGCATCGCTGGCTGATCGGATGG
>JAJXVO010000380.1 GCA_021782105.1 bacterium | reverse complement strand
TCGAGCCAGAGGACCGCCACGCACCCGAACTCCCGGCGCAGCTCGAGGAAACTCTCCGCATCCGCCTCCCACGAGGCCGACATCTGCGTGTCGGACCCGCTCCAGGGCGCGGCGAGGTGCTCCTCCACGTCGTTGCCGATCTGTTTCATCTCCAGATCCACCAGCGACGTCATCGTGTTCAGCGCATTCTGCGTGTTGTTGCTGAGGTACAGGTACTCGCGCTCACGCATGCCTATCCAGAGGATCACGGTCATCGTGAGGCAGGCGATCACCGGCGGCATGGCTGACCAGATGGGCGGGCCTCCCTCCGCGCGGTAGCTCGCGCGCCAGGCGTTTCCGAGGAGCGACGCTCCGACGAGCAGGAGCGCAATCGCGCTGACGGCCGCGGTGGGCGTCGACGTGCCCCACCGATAGACGGCCGGCAGGTTCACGGCATAGCCCATCAGCGTCGAGAACCCGACTGAAAACACCACTGAGCCGCATACCGCCTCCGTGAACAATCGCGTCCGCTGGCCCTTCTCGGTCAGCCGCCACAGCAGGGTGGCGCTGCTGAGCAGGATGCAGCCCGCGCTCATCGTGGACATCCGCCCGGCTTGGTCGGGGTCGACCATCAGGAAGTCGCGCGACAGCAGCTGGTCGATGTGAAGGTTGAGATGAAATACGTGCTCGGCGAGCGTGAGACCGCCGATGGCCGCCGCTGGGATCGCGATGAGTGCGGACTTCGGGAGCCGCAGGTGCACGCCGAGCAGGGCGAGCCCGATGAGCACCCAGCACACGGCCTCGTTGACCTTGGTTGGCGGGAGGGGGCCGAAGGGCTCCAGGAGGACGCGGAGTTGGAGGGCCCAGGCGGCCCAGCTCAGCACGCCGATTCCGACCAGCGTCGCAGCCATCACCATCGAGGCGGTCTCGATCGGTGTGCGACGAGGCATGGTTGGGAGCTCGGTCATATAGGTAAAACACCCTAGGCAACGCCAGGCAGCGGGCGGGGGCAACAGGGTTTTTGTCAGCCGAACTCGCTTGTGTCGAGGGCGACTCCGATCCGAGTGGGTGCGGAAAGTGCTGAGTGCCGGGGGCTCAGGGTATCTTTGGCTTGGCGGGGTCCGGAATCGGCGGCTTGGCCGCCGGCGGGCGAAGGTCGCTCGTGTCGGGCTCGGTCAGCATGCGGAACGGACTGTAGAGGAAACTCCATGACGGGTCGGCGAGCGTGCCGCCGAGCTTGACCTCGAGAAACACCGTGAGCGGGGACAGGACGAGCCCGAAGGTGCCCCGCACCAGGCCCTGGCTTTGTTCGAAGGGCCAGACCTGGGCCTTGAAATCGAGCTGCTTGGTCTTCAGCGAATAGGTGCCGTGTGCGTCGATGGCGGAGTTGTGCCCGGTCACGCGCACGCTCTGGAAATCGATCAAGGGCCCGGCGAGCTTGAATTGCGTCTTGGCGGAGGTGAAGCGCAGCGACGTGAACCGCAGCAGTTCCGAGAGCCCACCCAGCAGGCGCACGTGCCCGAGTTCGGGGCCCGACAGCTCCGCCGTTCCCGAGCCATGGAAGCTGGTGGGGTCGTTGAGAATTCCGTCGGCGTCGACGGTCGCGTCGAGCCGGGCGTTGGACATGCGCTCCTCCTTGGAAGTCTTTGGAAGTCCCGACTGCTTTCTGACCCTGGCGGCGTAGGCCTCGACGCTCTGGACGACCTCGCCGAGCTTGGCGCCGGCCAGCGAGGCGCGGATTTTCACCGCCCGTTGGGTACCATGCGGGTCCACGGAGAAGGCGGCCCGGGCCTGGCCGCCGGCGTAGGTTGCCGTGAAATCGGGCACCTCGATGTGCCGGTTGTGATAGAGGCCGGAGAAGGCGACGTCGTGGAGCGGGAAGTCGCGGAAGGCGAAGCGGCCGGGCGCCGTCACGTCGAATGCGACATCCTCGGACTTTCCGCCCGGCGCAATCGCGCTCGTCACGTGTCCCCGGGCATGCAGCGCGGGCGCCTTTTCAAACGAGTACGGAGCCAGGATCTCCGGGGCCACGTTCTTCAGCAGCCCCGCGCACTGCGCGAGGTCGACGTGGGTGGTCATGTCGAAATCGACTGCCTCCCACTGGTGCTTTTCCGCGTCCACGGTGGTCTTGAACCATCCGGTGATCGTCCCCTCAGGACGCCGGGCGTCGACCGAAATGACGTGAGTGACGTGCCCGTCGACATAGACGCGGGTGCGGACCACGTTGAAAGGCACCTTGCGAACGACGGCGCCGGGCGCGTCGACGCCGGCAAACACGCGGGTCAGCGCTGGAAACTTCCAGCGGCCCTGCACGTCGACGTCCGCGGCGGGGGTGGTGGTGGGGAAGGCGAAGTTGGCCCACAGCTTCGGCCACCAGGGTTTGAACCAACCGGTGATGTCGAGGGGGCGGAGAAAGCCGGTCAGGAGGAACCGGAAATCGTGGGTCTTCACGTCCATCTCGTAGGTCCCGCGCGCGACGTTGCCGCCCTGCCTCACGACGGCGTGGTCCGCGCGAAACGTATGCCCGTCGAACCACACGTGGCCGAAGACCCGGTCGAGGTGGACGGCGTGGGCGGTGAGATCGTGGGCGTCGACCCAGGCCTGCGCGCTCTGGAGCTTGCCTCCCGGCAGGAAGGTTGCGGTGCCGGCGGCGCGGCCGGGCTGTGCGAAGTCGACGAAACGCGACAGGTCCTTGTGCACGCGACCCGAGACGAGGGCGGTGACTCCGTTGCCGACGACGGCATCGAAGGCGAGGGTGCCGGAGCGCCGGGCGGGAATGCCGGAACCGCTGACGGCCACGCGCGCGCCGGCCGCACCGGCGACGGCGGCGAAGTCGATGGACTGCGCGGGGCCGGGCCGCGCGGTGGCGGCGATCGCGTCGACCTCGGTATCCA
>JAJXVO010000095.1 GCA_021782105.1 bacterium | reverse complement strand
TCCTCGGGCTTTAAAGAGGACGGCTGGGGCCCGGAGTCGCGGCTGCGCACGACGCTGTGGATCTCGCTGGAGGCATCGTCGAGGCCCTGCCAGGCGCAGGACTGGAGCGAGGCCTCCACGTAGACGCCGATCTTGGTGCGGAGCTTGAGTTCGACGAAGCCGACCTGTCCGGAATTGCGGCAGTTGGCGAGCCAGTGGGCGAGCGCATCGAGCTGGGTGGGCTCGACCAGGGAGGACAGGGGACAGCCGATGACCTCGGAGCGGACGTAACCGAGCATCTGCAACCAGGCGCCGTTGACCTCAAGAAGGCGGCCCCCGGAGTCGAGGGCCTGATAGGCGATCGGGGCGTTTTCGTAAAAGAGGCGGAAGCGCCGGTCGCTCAGCTCATGCATTTTGGCATGACGTCGGAACCTTCGGGACGACCAGGCGATGCCGACGAGGCCGACGGTGCAGAACAGCAGGTGGAAAATCGCAGTCGAGATCACGCGCTTGCGCACCACCCGGTCGTAGGGAGCCATCGACAGGGTCACGCTCAGACCGCCGTGGTGTCCACCGACCTGATACCCTTGGTTGCTGTGGCACTGGATACAGCTCGGCCCCACGACGAGCGGCTGGATATAGCGGAGCACCTCGTGGCCGTTTTCCCGTTCGAGATCGTAGATCTCCATGTTGTTGGGGCCGGATTCGAACCGGCTGAGTGCCACCTTCTCCCATCCGTCGGGGCGGTTGTCGGGCACGAGCGGGGTGAGGCTCACGATCTTTGCCGCGGGGCCGTGCTTTTGGAGGCTCAGCGAGTGCATCCTGCGAATGAGTTCCGAGGGATTGATGAGCTCCAGAGCGGGCGTGGGGGAACCGGCGGGAGGAGAGCCCTTCGAAATTTCCGGCACGCGCACGCCGCCGTGACGCGAGGCCCAGCGGTGGAAGATGCTGTCGCGGTCGAATACGGCACGGGCCTCGGCGACGGCGAATCCCATCGCGTCCTGGTGTGCGTCGCGCCACTGCCAAACGAACGAGCCGATAAACGTGGCGACCCATGCGACACTGAAAATACGTGTCCACCGATCAATGGTCTTGGTTCTGGAATTGCGATCCATGGCGGCTGTGGCAGTCGACGTGCGTGCTGATTTCTCACGTTCGCACGGTCGTCTGGGGAATCAACCAGAAAGGCCGGATTCCCGCCGCAGATTTGCGAAGATTGAAGCACTCACGGTTCCCGGCGACAGAAGGACCCGGCGGTACGCGTGTCTGCGCGGGGTTTGGAAGAGGAGGGACGTGTGTTACGACAAGACGGTGCCCGAACCGCAGGTTGAGTCATCGATTTTCGGAGTCGCTAGCCGCCCACCAAGGCGCATAACCGACGTCTTTGCCCCTGCCCGGCTCCCGCGTCGATTGCGGGGCTGTTCCTCCCGGTCGGGGATCACTCGTCAAACAGGCACACTCATGAAATACCTCAGCTTTGGTTATCTCACGACCCTCATGATCGCGATGGTTCTTCCCTCCCTTGCCCTGGCGCAGCTGCGCGTCCAGACCCAGAGCGGAATGCTCGAAGGCACGCTCGATTCGTCGACAGGCATTCGGATGTTCAAGGGCATCCCGTATGCGGCTCCGCCCGTCGGCGACCTGCGTTGGAGGGCGCCGCAACCGGTGCTGCCATGGGAGGGCGTGCGCAAGGCCGAGGCCTTCGGGCCGCGAGCGATGCAGCTGCCTCTCTTCGGCGACATGAATTTCCGATCCGACGGCATGAGCGAGGACTGCCTGTACCTCAACGTCTGGACTCCTGCGCATGCGAAAGTCGGCGCGCTGCCCGTGCTGGTCTACTTCTACGGCGGCGGCTTTGCGGCGGGCGACGGGTCGGAGTACCGATACGATGGTGAAAGCATGGCGCGCCGCGGCATCGTCGCCGTCACGGTCAACTACCGCCTGGGCATCTTCGGGTTCTTTGCGCATCCGGAGCTGACCGCCGAGTCGCAGCATCACGCCTCGGGCAACTATGGCCTGCTCGACCAGGTCGCGGCGCTGCAGTGGGTGCGGCAGAATATCGCCGCGTTTGGCGGCGATCCCGCGCATGTCACGATCGCGGGTGAGTCGGCGGGGTCGATGTCGGTGAGCGCGCTGATGGCCTCGCCGCTGGCCAAGGACTTGTTTGCAGGGGCGATTGGCGAGAGCGGAGCCATCTTCAGCGAACTGTCGCCAGTCACCCTGGCGCAGGCTGAACAAAAGGGAGTGGAGGTTTCCACGGGCCTGGGCGCGGGCAAACCTCTCACGCTCGCGCAACTCCGGGCGATGCCCGCGGAGCAGCTCCTCGAGCGGGCCGCCAAGGCCGACGGGGTGTGGTTCAATATCGACGTCGACGGCTACTTCCTGCCCGAAACCCCACGCAGGTATTTCGAGGAGGGCAAACAGGCCCGCGTGCCGCTGCTTGCCGGCGTGAACTCCGAGGAGATGAATGCCGGCGTGTTCCTCAAGGGCGCGAAGCCGACTGTGGAAAACTACCGGGCGTCGCTGGAGCGCGTGTTCGGCGACAAGGCCGACGCGGCGTTCAAGCTGTATCCGGCATCAAACGACGAGGAGGTCCTCGACGCGGCCCAGGATCTGGCGAGCGACCGTTTCATCCGCCATGCGACCTGGAATTGGGCGGACCTCTCCATGAAGACGGGTGGGGAGCCGACGTACTTTTACCTCTTTGCGCGGCCTCGACCCGCGATGCGCCCCGAGATGGGCAAAGCGATTGCGGGCCTTGCGGGCGGCGTGATCAAGAATCCGAAGCCCGACCAGGCGCCTTCGCCGCGGGATCGTGGCGCAGTGCATTCCGCCGAGATCGAATACGCCCTGGGAAACCTCGCGACAAACAAGGTCTACGCCTGGACGGGCGACGACTATGCCGTCTCGCATACGATGCAGAGTTACTTCGCGAACTTCATCAAAACCTTCAATCCGAACGGCCCGGGGCTGACCGAGTGGCCGCAGTTGAAGAAGGATGAGCGCCTGGTAATCAACGTGACCTGCCACGCCGAGAGCACGGCGCTTCCTCGTGCGCGCTACGCGTTTCTGGACAGTGTGGGCAAGTAACCCCCGCGGCGGTCCGTTCCCCTCCTTCTTTCGCCCCACGGCCTCCCGGTCGTTGGGGCGGAGAAGCTCGGTTGCCGGGTGTGTCTGTGGCCTGCACCGTTGATGCGGCGCAGGTTCGTGGAGGAACCATGAAATGGACGGCGGGGGCCGTCGCCGGAGCGGTCGAAATTGGGTCTCGTCGGGCCTCGGAAATCACCACCGGAAAGAAGCTAGTATTTGAGACCGGGATTCAATATGGCGGGCGAGGGTTTGGGCTGGGTCGGAGTAGATCCTAAGACAATGATAAACAACATCTAATGTATAATGACTTGTGGTTATAAGGGCATTGCATTCTAGTTATACCGGTGGACTTTTTGGAGTTTGAGTCGTTGGCGAAGTTGCCGGTCGTGTCTTTTTATGAGGACGCGTTTCGGAAAGCCACGGGCGTTGCCCTCAAAGTCGTCCCGCCGGGACCGCCGGTCCAGCGCGTGAGTTTGGGCGAATGCGAGAACCCTTTCTGTCAGTCCGTGGCGAGCACGCAGGCGGGGTGCCAGGCCTGTCTGGAGCTTCAGGTGAAGGCGCAAAAATCGATCGCCCAGAAACGCATGCCGCACCAGATCTCGTGTTTTGCCGGACTCACGGAGGTGGCGGTGCCGGTGCTCGTGGGCGAGCACCATGTGGCCACGCTGTTGAGCGGCCAGGTGTTTCGACGGAAACCGACGGAGCGCGATTTCGCGATGGTGGTGGGCATGGTGGACGGGACGGACCCCGAGTGGGCGAGGAAGGCGCGCAACGCGTACTTTGCTACTCCAGTGGTCACCTCGGAGCGTTTTCAGGCGATCATCCAGCTGCTCACGATTTTTGCGCAGTATCTGGCCGATTTCGCCACGCGGTTTGCCACGGCAGGCAAGGTCGACGAGCCGTCGGCGGTGACGAGCGCGAAGGAATTCGTGAAGTTGCACTTCGAGGAACCCATCACGCTCGCGCAGGTGGTGGATCACGTGCACCTCAGCCGCTTCCATTTCTGCAAGCTTTTCAAGAAGGCCACGGGCCTGACCCTTACGGAATATATCGCATGCGTTCGCGTTGAGCATGCGAAGACGCTCCTGGTGGATCCGACGTCCCGCATATCGGACGTCGTCTTCGCCTCGGGTTTCGGCTCGGTGCCACGTTTCAACAGCGTCTTCAAGCGCTACGTGGGCATGTCGCCGTCCGAATACCGCAAAGGAACCCGTCCCCAGTTGCCCGCCTAGCGGGGTCGGCCTGCAAGGGGCCGCAAAAGGCAAGAGGAGAAACCCAACCCGCAAGTAGAGAAGCGGGACCTCGGCGTGGTATAAACATCCTTGCCGTCGGCGTGGTGGGTCCGTTCCCCCCCTCCACGTGTGGATCGAAGTGATCCCGGACGACTTTTCCGACTCAACTCTTGCGATGAAAATCAAATTCCTCTCCCTCCTCGCCGCGACCCTGCTCCTCCCGATCTCCTATGCCCATGCCGGCGCTGGCGACGAGAACCTCGACGCGGCCACCAAGGCCCGCATCGCCCTCTTCGAAAAGGGCCCGGACAAGATCGACGTGTCCGCTTATCCCAAGGGCATTCAGGCCGACTACCGGGTGTTCCGCGAGAAGTGCACGCTCTGCCACAAGCTCAGCCGCCCGATCAATTCCGACTACGTCCTGCCCAGCGAGTGGTCCCGCTATGTGAAGCGCATGATGTTCAAGCCGGGTTCCAACATTTCGAAGGTGGCGGCCAAGAGGATCTACGAGTTCCTGGTGTTCGACGCCAGCGTCCGCAAGAAGGCCGAACTCGACGCGAAGCTCGCCAAGCTCGCCCCCGCCGAACGCAACGCGATGGTCGCGAAGATCGACGCCATCCACCAGGAGTACGCGGGCAAGTAATCCGGGCGCCGTTTCCCTTCCTCCCATGGCTTCCCCCTACGCAGTCGAACTTCCCGATCTGGCCTACTTCGGCCGGCAGGTGCTCTGCCGCGAGGGCTGTCCGGTGAGGACCGACTCGGGCGGGTACGTGCAGGCGATCGCCGAGGGGCGCTTCGAGGATGCCTACATCATCGCCCGCAGGCCCAATCCCTTCGCCTCCATCTGCGGCCGCGTCTGCGCGGCGCCCTGCGAGGCCAAGTGCCGCAGGGGAGCGATCGATGCCGCGGTCTCCATCCGCGCTCTCAAGCGCTTCGTGTGCGAGTCCTTTGGCGTCGAGTCCGACACCTTCGACCTCGGCAAGGTGTATCCTGAACTCCGCGACCCGCGCCGCGAGCGCATCGGCGGTGGCCGCAAGGTCGCCGTCATCGGCGGAGGCCCCGCGGGCCTGTCCTGCGCGCACGAGCTGGCTCTGATGGGCTTCGCAGTGACCGTCTTCGAGGCGCAGCAGCAGTCCGGCGGCATGCTCGTCCTCGGCGTCCCCGAGTACCGGCTCCCCCGCGACATCGTCCAGTCCGAGATCGACGCCATCGCCTCGCTCGGTGTGGAGATCCGCCACAATGCCCGCCTCGGCCGCGATTTCACGCTTTCCGACCTCAAGGCCCAGGGCTTCGAGTCCGTGTTCCTCGGCATCGGAGCGCACAAGAGCCGCGAGCTCGCCATCGAGGGCGTCATGCTCGACGGCGTTCTGCGCGCCATCGATTTTCTTCTCAACGTCAACCTCGGCTACAACGTCAAGCTGGGCAGCAAGGTCGTCGTGATCGGCGGCGGCAACGTCGCCTTCGACGTGGCGCGCTCCGTCGTGCGCCAGGCCGAGCGTTTCGCCAACATGACCGAGGCCGAGCTTCGCACGGCGCTGCATCAGGCCGCCGGCGCGCTCGAGGAGCTGACCTCGCGCGAGGGCGAGGCTCCGGACGAGGTGCGGCTCGCCCTCGACGTGGCCCGCGAGGCCATTCGAAGCGGCGTGCCCGAGGTCCACATGTACTGCCTCGAGAGCCTCGACGAACTTCCCGCGGCGCGGGAGGAGATCGAGGAGGCGGAGCGCGAGGGCATCAAGCTTCACACCCGTTACGGCCCGCGCCGCGTCATAGGCGCCGACGGCCGTGTCACCGGCGTGGAGCTCGTGAAGTGCGCCCGCGTGTTTGACGCCAACCGCCGTTTCAATCCCCAGTTCATCGAGGGCAGCGAGGAGACAGTCCCGTGCGATACGGTGGTGCTCGCGATCGGTCAGTCCGCCGACCTCTCCTGGATCCGTCCCGAGGATGATCTCAAGGTCACCCCGCGTGGCACGCTCCAAACCGACCCGCAGACGATGGCCACCTCCCGGCCCGACGTGTTCGCGGGTGGCGACGTGGCCTTCGGGCCCCGCATCATCATCACCGCGGTGGCCGAGGGAAAGAAGGCCGCGAAGTCCATCGCGCGTTATTTGACGGGCAAGGTGCCCGCGGAGCCAGTCCAGGCCCGTACGACGATTTACGACCGGATGGCCTATTCAATGCCGGAGAACTTCGAGAAGCTGGCCCGCCGCAGCCCGCCCACGCTCCCGCTCGAGCGACGCATCGGCATCGCGGAGGTTGAAAAGCGCTTCCCCGAGCACGACGCCCGGCTGCAGGCCCTGCGCTGCCTGAAGTGCCATGTCAGTCCCGTGTTCAACGGCGACGCCTGCATCCTGTGCGGCGGCTGCGCCGACGTCTGTCCCGAGTCCTGCCTTCGCCTGGTCGACGTGGCCCGGCTGCGCGGCAGCGAGAAGCTCACCGCGGCCTTCGAGGCGCGTTATGGGCGCGTGCCGCAGCCCGGCGAGCACGCCGCGATCATCAAGGACGAGACCCGCTGCATTCGCTGCGGCCTGTGCGCCGAACGCTGCCCGACCGGTGCGATCACGATGGAACGCGTCGAAATGCTCACAACCTGATTTGCCGTCATGACTCCCGAAGAGAACAACGACCACAAAACCACCCGGCGCGGATTCCTCGAGCTCACGCTGGGGTGGACCACTGCGACAGCCGCCGTGGCCGCGTCCTCAGCCGCCGCCGTGCGCTTCCTGATGCCCAACGTTCTTTACGAGCCGAGCGCCAGGTTCAAGGCGGGCAAGCCCGACGAGTTCGCGGATGGGTCCATCACCTTCCTCGACGCCGAGCGCGTCTTCCTCCTGCGCAAGGGCAACACCTTCCGCTGTCTGTCCGCCGTGTGCACCCACCTCGGCTGCACCGTCAACGAGACGAAGACCGGCTACCACTGCCCCTGCCACGGCAGCGTGTTCGACGAGCAGGGCAAAAACGTGAGCGGACCCGCTCCGAAGCCTCTCTCGTGGTTCCTGGTGACGCTCAGCCCCGACGGCCGCATCGTCATCGACAAGAACCAGGTCGTTCCGGCCGACAAATACCTCGTGATATGAAACCTTCATTCCTCCAGCGCACCTGGGAGGGCTTCCGGGACACCCGTGTGGGCCGATCGATCTTTCGGGTCGGGCTTCCGGGCAGCAACCTCGAGCAGGCCCGGGCGATGGTATCCAGTTTTCTGCTGCACATGCAGCCGGCAAAGGTCAGCCGCCGCGCCCTGAAGCCCACGACCACGCTCGGTCTCGGGCTCATCTCCCTTTTCCTGCTCCTCATTCTCGTGGGGACGGGCGTGCTGCTGATGTTCTACTACGTCCCCGGCACGGACCAGGCGTACGCGACCATGAAGGACCTGCAGTACGTCGTCTCCGCGGGACTGGTGGTGCGCAACATGCACCGCTGGGCCGCGCACCTGATGGTGCTGTTCGTGATGCTCCACCTGTGCCGCGTGTTTTTCACGGGGGCGTACAAGGCGCCGCGCGAGTTCAACTGGAACGTCGGCCTGGGACTTTTCCTGCTCACGCTGGGTCTGAGCTTCACCGGCTACCTGCTCCCCTGGGACCAACTCGCCTTCTGGGCGATCACCGTCGGCGCCAACATCGCCAGCTACGCCCCGATCATCGGGCCGAAGCTGAAGTTCATGCTGCTTGGAGGAAATGTGGTGGGCCAGTCCGCGCTCACGCGGTTCTACGCCCTGCATGTGATGGTCCTGCCCGGCATCACCTTCCTGCTCCTCGGCATCCACCTCTGGCGTGTGCGCAAGGACGGCGGGCTCGCCGCCCCGGAGATGCCGGTCGATCTGACCGAATCGCTCGAGACGGGCAGCGTGCCGTCCAACAAGACCTACGGCCTGATGGAACTCGCCAAGGGCACCAGTCTCCAGGTCGGCAGGGATCCGGAAGACGAAGTGTTCTCGTGGCCGCACCTGATCTTCCGCGAGCTTCTGCTGTTCCTCGCGGTCGTCGCGGTGGTGCTCTTCCTCGCCATCTTCTTCAACGCCCCGCTCGAGGGCATTGCGAATCCGATTCACCCGCCCAATCCCGCCAAGGCGCCCTGGTACTTCCTGGGTCTGCAGGAACTCGTCAGCTACTCCGCGTTCTGGGGTGGTGTGGTGGTTCCGGGCTGCCTGGTGACCGCGCTGGCGCTCCTCCCTTACCTGGACCGCAGCCGCAAGGGCGTGGGCCGCTGGTTCGCCCGCGAGCGGGCGGTGGCCAACACAATCTTCTCGCTGTGCCTGGTTGCAGCGATCGTCTTCACCCTCATCGGCAGTTTCTTCCGCGGTCCCAGCTGGACGTGGCAGGTGCCGTGGAAAACGCCGGCCGCAGCCGTCTCTGAGGAGCATTGAGCCATGGACTCCGAATCTCCCCGTAAACTCCGCATTCTGTTCGTCGTTCTGAGCCTGCTGGTGGGCGTGCTCGTCGTCGTCGCCTATTACAAGGACGAGTTCCGCTCCTGGAAGGTGTATCAGAAGCAATACATCCAGGATCAGATCCGTCGCGCGTCGACACCCCAACAAAAGGCGATCGCCGAGGCGACGCCGGTCGAGATCCACCAGATTCTCCTCCCTAAGCTCAATCGCGTCGACCGCTGCACGACCTGCCATCAGGCGGTCGAGGATCCCAGTTACGCGGGCTATCCGCAGCCCCTGGCGTATCATCCCAACCACGACCAGCATCCTTTCGAGAAATTCGGCTGCACCGTCTGCCACCGCGGCCAGGGTCGCGCGACGACGGAGCGCGGCGCCCATGGCGGCGACGACCCGCTGCTGCCGATGAAGTACATCCAGGCGTCTTGCGCCAAGTGCCATGAGGCCGCGGACAATCCCGCCGCCCCCATGCTGGCGCGCGGTGCCCAGATCTTCTACACCGTCGGCTGCGTGGGCTGCCACAAGCTCAACGGCGCCGGCGGCAGCATCGGTCCCGAGCTCGACCACGTCGGCGAACACCGTTCGGCCGACTGGCTGAAGCGGCACTTCCTCAATCCCGCGTCGGTCACGCCCAACTCCGGCATGCCCCCGCAGCATTTCTCCAAGCCCGACCTCGACGCCATCACGCTGTTCATGCTCAGCCAGACCGGCGAGAGCCTGGGCGGTTTCTACACCTCGATGAAGGTGATCCCGAGCGCCGAGGAGGGCCGCCATCTCTTCGAGACCAAGGGCTGCATCGCCTGCCACCAGCTCAACGGTGTCGGCGGCAAGATCGGGCCAGCGCTCGACAACGTCGCCATGCGCCGCTCGCCCGAGTGGATCATGCAGCACTTCCGCGACCCGCGCAGCGTGTCCCCGGGAAGCGTGATGCCCAAGTTCGGGTTCACGGAGTCCCAGATCCGCGCGCTGACGCAGTTCCTCCTTCACCTCAACGACCAGAAGGCCGCGCTGAGCATCCCGTCGCTCATGAGCCCGGTTGAACGTGGCCGCGCGGTGTTCCGCAAGTACGGTTGCGCCGGCTGCCATGGGCCCGACGGCAAGGGCGGCGTGCCCAATCCAAATTCAAAGACCGGCCAGCTCGTGCCCGACCTCATTCACGTCGGTGACGGCTATACCAAGAAGGAACTCATCGCCTTCATTCGTCGCGGTCAGCACGAAATCGCTTCGCTCGACCCCAAGAAACCGGCCCCGCCGCTGTACATGCCGGCCTGGGGGGACAAGATTAAGCCGGGCGAATATCAGGACCTAGCTGCCTTCCTCTTCAGCCTCAAGCCGAAGGACGACACTGGATTCTGAGTACGACCAGAGTGCGTTACGCTTACCCAAACCGATAAACCCATGAACTGTCATCCATCCGAAAACAACACGAACGAATGCCGTGCGCCACGCGCGTCGGTTTCCTTCCTTGGGCTGCTGGTGGCCGCAGGGGCCTTTGCCTGCGCGCCTCTCACGAGCCTGGCTCTGCCGAGCTTCGCGAGGCAGATGAACATGCAGTGCTCCGCCTGCCACACCGAGTTTCCTGTGCTCAATCAGTTTGGCCGCGAATTCAAGCTCACCGGCTATACCCAGAGCGCCGATACGACAAATCTGCCGCCGTTCGCGGTGATGCTGATGCCCTCGTTCACGCACACCCAGGCGGCCCAGGCGGGCGGCGCGGCTCCGGGCTTCAGCGAGAACAACAATACCGTGATCACGCAGGCCAGCCTGTTCTACGGTGGCCGCCTCTTCGGCCCCTATGCCAAGAGCCTGTTCGGCGACACTGCCGCCTCGTGGCTCAACAAGGTCGGCGTCTTTTCGCAGATGACCTATGACGGCGTGGCCAAAACCTGGTCCTGGGACAACACCGAGATCCGCTTCGCGGATTCCGGCTCGGTCGGCGAACACGACGTCACTTACGGCGTGTACGCGAACAACAATCCCACACTTCAGGATCCGTGGAATTCGACTCCTGCCTGGGGTTATCCCTACGTTGGCTCCGGCCTCGCTCCGTCTCCGACAGCGGGTACCTTCATCGACGGCGCGTTTGCGGCGCAGGTGGTCGGTGTGGGTGCCTACGTCTTCGTCGACGACAGCATCTACGTCGATGTCGGTGCGTACAAGACCCTCGGTTTCGGAATGCAGCGGACCTTTGGCGTCGATCCGACCGGTGAGGCCGAAATCGCACATCCCGCCCCGTATTGGCGCCTCGCCTACGAGACCTCGGTCGGCGATGGCCGGCTCGAATTCGGCACCTTCGGCATGACTGCGATGACGTATCCCGGCCGTGATTCCTCCATGGGCACCGACAAGTTCACGGATGTCGGCCTCGATTCCGAGTACCAGATTTCCTTCTCGAAGAACGACCTCACGGCGATGGCCAACTACGTGCATGAGAGCCAGTCGTGGTCGGCGAGTTATGCCCTGGGCAACACCGCCAATCCCGGCGACAGCCTCGACACGCTCAAGCTCACGGTGAACGACGTGTATGACAAGACCTACGCCGGATCCGTCCAGTACTTCAACATCGACGGCACGGCGGATACCGGCCTGTACACGGTCAACCCGCACGGCTCGCCCAACAGCGACGGTTTCATCTTCCAGGTCGACTACATGCCCTTCAACAAGGACGGCGGCCCGAAATTCTGGCCGCGCAGCAACGTGCAGCTGACGCTCCAATACACGGTGTACAACCGCTTCGAGGGCGCGCGGAGCAATTACGATGGTGCGGGCACCAATGCCAGCGCCAACAACACCCTCTACGCCGAAGCGTGGATCGCCTTCTGATCTAGGTTAGGTGGTTAGGTGTGATGGCTGACAGTGCAGGCCTCCGGGACGGTTAGCCCGGAGGCCTGCCTTTTTTTTGGCGGGCGGGACGCTTGCGGAGGAAAATCCGCGAACGGCGCAAAAACCGCTTGTCCCCACGCGTTTCGGTTTGCCTTATTCCCTCCATGCATCGTCTCCGTCACTTTTTGTTACCCCTCGTACTTCTTTTGGCCGGATGCGCCGGCGGTTCGTACATCATGGTTTGGACGGCGGCGGGTGGTAAAAAAGTCGACGTTCCGCTGGGCCCCGGCGGCCCGGCATTCACGAATGACGACAATATTCGAATCGAGCTGGCGACCTTTTCGGTCCCGCCAAAAAAGAAGGAGTTACTCTACCTTTTTGATGTCTTCTTCAAAAAGGGCGTTCCGCCGAAGCGTATCATCGTCGACGACGTCACCGAAGATCCGATTCACAATCTCGCCGACGAGACCAATCCGAAACTCGCCCCGGATCACCGCTGGCGTTATGCGTTCGAATACAAGCCGACCAGCATCGACCAGGTGCCATGGTTGAATTACGAGGGCAACGCGCTCAGGGTTTATCGCTTCACGATCACCTTCGCCGACGGGCGCACCAAGGTCTATTATCAGGGCTCGGCGTTGCCCGCGTTCGTGAAGGACTACGTCAAGCTGAGGCTCGGGTTTGAGAAGGCTCCGCAGGGACCGTGATGCGGGCGGATGGGAGAGGCCGGTAAGCCCCCCCGGCCCACGCTCCGCTGCTCGTCGTGCCTCAGGCGCTCGTTCCGCGAGGCGGGAGGTATTTCGTGATATCCGGGATATCCTTGACGCGTCGCCCGCCCAGCCGCCGCTGGAAGTACGGATCCTCCGTCGGAAGCTCGTCTCCGTCGTCGGGCGAGCGCTCACCGTCTTCGTCGTCCTCGTCTTCGTCCTCGGTTTCATCCACGAAGATGACGCCTTCGGGCAGGATCACGGCGTCCTCGTCGAAGGCCAGCGACATGCGCCTCGCCTGGGGTAGCAGCAGGAGCGGGGGATTCTTGACCTTCCCGTCCTTCACAAACTCGACGAGGCAGGGGTAGTGTTTCGAGCGGTAGTGATCGACGAAGTCGCTCATCCACTTGTTGGGCACGCCCTGGCGATGGTTGAGCAGCACGACGTCCGCGAAATGGATACACGCGTCGTACCAGGCCAGAAGGGGTGGTTGGCGGTGGACGAGCTGGCAGTCGACGATGCAGAAAATGCGGGCAAGCTCGGCGCCGGAGGTCGACAGCCAGGCGCGAAAGGCCTCGATCTGGTCCACCGGATTGTGCGCGCCATCGACCATGAAGAAGACCGCGGAGCTCTCCTCGGGCAGGTCGATCTCCACCCGGTGTTCGGCGGTCCAGGTCCAGCGTTCGAGCCGGCCGAGCTTGGAGTCGTGCTCCGAGGCCGCTTCGCCCGAGGACAGGAAGGTCGCGACCGTTTCCTGACGGTCGAGGCAGTCGGAGACGAGGTCGGCGAGCACCTCGCGGCGACCCGACCCGGCGGCGCCGAGGATAAGATAGACCTGTTTGCTAGGCATGGGGCTGTCCTAGGTAGCCGGCCGGGGCGGAGCGAGGGCAAAATCCGGAGCGTACGGACCGACTTGTCGGGACAGGGAACCGGGCTTCCGCAGCGCCTCGGGAACACCGGATTGGAGGTCCGGGAGTTGACGTCGATCCGAATCGTCAGGGGCATTTTGACAAACCTCCGGGTCCCACTACCTTTAGTGCGAGCCCTCAAGGCCTTGCTTCAGGGCGGAAGGAGAATTTGGGGTGTTCGCCCCTTCTCCTTCCGCTAAGCAGGAGCGATTTGCCGGGCCTCGTTCAGGCGTTGGCGAACGGCAGGGTGACGGC
>JAJXVO010000379.1 GCA_021782105.1 bacterium | reverse complement strand
AATCCGTCGAGGTGAATTTGCTTCATCCCAGCCGTGCCGCCACGCCGTTTGTCACGCTCGGCTACCAGCATCTAGGAAGCAGTGCCGCCTATCCGATGGAGAGCGGATTCTATGCGACCGCGGGTTTTGCCTCGCCGATCGTGGCGGGCACCACGGGAGGTCTAGCGGCCAACTGGCGTCAGCGAACCGTCCGCGGCGGCAAGGAGGGCGTGGAGCTGATGGCCTTCGCCCAGCACGACCTCGATACGGCGAATCATGTCCAGGCGTTCGTCATGCACGGATTCACGGACGCGAGTCCGAGTCTCACCATCGGACTCACCTATGGGCATACGTTCTGAGTGACCGCTGCCGGTGGCGCGGGCCGGCCCGCCCCGCCAGACCCCGTTTCGGCGACAGGCGGACGCAGTCATTGGCGTGGGTTCCCCGCGCCCGTTCGTCGCCGGTCATGCAATCCAGGTTGGGAACAAATAATCGGCCTGTCCCGAGGGCTCGCGAAGGGACAGGCCGATTCTATTTCCGAGGCACTCTCCAGATCCGCCCATGGTATTGCCGGCGGAATTCGCGATCGCCGAGGTCTGCCCATTCCGGTCCGCCAAAGCGACGGCGGGAGGGGACAGGCAAAGCAGGTACCGGCGCCTGGCCGGCCCGTGACTGCGTTGGCGCGGCGGTTCGACTCGGGGACAGGGGAAAATCAGCCTGTCCCTAGCGGGTTGTGCGGCGTGGTGTGCGGGCGGGGCGCTTGGACGTGCGCGAGTGGCGAGTCACCAGGTTTCGGATGCGGCGGGCGTCGGCGGGGGTTGCCGGGCAGTAGATGACCAAGCCGAGGTCGGGACGGCCGTCGACGGCGAACGCCGAGTATTCGAGCGAGAGCGGGCCCGCGGTGGGATGACGCAGGAGCTTCGTCCCGGCGCCGTGCGCGCGCACGTCCTGCTCGAGCCACAGGGCCTTGAATTCGGCGCTGTGCTCGCAGAGTTCCTCAACGAGGGCCTGGACTTGCTTGATCGCTCCTGCGCGGGCGACGTCGGCGCGGAACGCAGCGACGACGAAGCGCGCGACATGGAGCCAGTCGGCCTGTTTCGAGCGCAGGTGTGCGTCCCGGAACAGGAGGCGCAGGATGTTGCGTTGGCGCGGCTCGAGTTCGCCGTAATCGGTGAACACGGCGGCGGCGGCGCGATTCCAGGCGAGGATGTCCCAGGTCGCGGTTTTCACGAACGCCGGGGTAAATTCCAGCGCGTCGAGCACACGTTGCAGACGTGGCGCGACGGGCTCGGCGGCGCGGTAGCGCACTTCCGGGGGACGACCCTGGGCGATGAGAAAGAGATGCTCGCGCTCGACCTCGGTGAGCATGAGCGCGCGGGAGAGACGGTCCAACACATCGGCGGAGGGAGCGCCGCCGCGGCCCTGCTCGAGCCAGGTGTACCACGTCGCGCTGACGTGGGCGCGCTGAGCGACCTCCTCGCGCCGGAGTCCGGGCGTGCGACGGCGTGTCGCGGAAAAGCCAAACGCGGCGGGGTCGAGCTTCGCGCGTCGCGACTTCAGGTAATTGCCCAGCGGGTTGTCGTCCTTGGTGGCCATCGTCTGCCTGTTAGTTGGTATACCGGTATAAGGTCACTACTTCATCCCGGCTCGAATCAGGTATATAACGAGCACGGTCCCTCGGGAGAAAATTCAAATCACAAACCATTCAAAGGAGACTTTTGTCATGCGCGTGTTCGTCACCGGAGCCACTGGATTCATCGGCCTGGCCGTCGTCAAAGAACTGCTTGCGGCGGGCCATCGGGTCCTTGGCCTGGCGCGGTCGGAGGAAGGAGCGGCCGTGTTGGCGGCCGCGGGCGCGGAGGTTTTGCGCGGTTCGCTGGCCGACCACGGCGTCCTGCGGGAGGGGGCGGTTTCGACGGAGGCCGTCATCCACCTGGCGTTCATTCATGATTTCTCGAAGTTCGTGGAAAACTGCGACGTCGACCGGCGTGCCATCGAGGAGCTCGGAGCGGCGACGGCCGGCTCGGGCAAATTGCTGCTCGTGACGGCGGGGATCCCCGGGTTGGCCTGGCCCGGTCAGGTGGTGACTGAGGACCATGGAGTCCCGCCCGATTATCCGTTCCCGCGTGTGTCGGAGCAGACGGCGTTTGCCCTGATCCCGAAGGGAGTCCGTGCCTCGGTCGTGAGGCTTCCCCAGGTTCACGACACCCGGAGGCAGGGGCTCGTCACCTATTTCGTCGCGCTGGCAAAAGCGCAGGGGGCGATGGCGTACGTCGGAGCTGGGCAGAACCGCTGGGCGGCGGCGCATGTATCGGATGTGGCGCGACTCTACCGGCTGGCCCTGGAGGCCAATGAAGCCGGCGCGACGTATCATGCGGTCGCCGAAGAAGGCGTCACGCAGAAGGACATTGCCGAGGCTATTGGTGCGGCGCTGAGGATGCCGGTGAAATCCATTTCGCCCGAGGAGGCGCAGGCCTATTTCGGGACGTTCGCGATGTTCGCCGGGCACGACATTGCGGCATCGAGCGAAAAGACCCGAAGGAAGCTGAACTGGCATCCGACGGGCCCGAGCCTGATCGAGGATCTTGGGCGGATTGGAGACTCGCCCTGAGCCCTCGCCGTGGGTGTCGCTTTTGTCATCAGTTTTGATGGTTTAGCGCAAAATCGTTGAGTCGCGCGCAGCGGGGTCGGAGGCTGGGTGACTTTCTCCCATGTGCTCCTCCCGTGTTTCCCTTCTGGCTGCCTTCCTCCTGTGCGCACTCCCGTTCGCTCGTGCAACGCGGGCCGACGGGGATGCCGGGCCGATCGCACAGGGAAAGTCGCGGGTGGTGTCGGGCTATGTGCTTAACAACAACGATTGGGGCCGCGCCAAGTCGCCGAAGGGTTGGCAGCTGATCGACGTGGT
>JAJXVO010000378.1 GCA_021782105.1 bacterium | reverse complement strand
GTTGAGGATCAAACCCGCGATCCTGCCCTCGCCCGCCTCGCTCATGAATCCGCGCACGGTTGCGATCACCGAGCGCCCCGCGGTGGCGCAAGGCAGCACCAGGATCACGGGCCACCCCAGGATGCGCGCAAGCTCGGCCGTGCTGCCCTCGTCCGAATGCGGCGTCCCTCCGTCAAACAGACCCATGACGCCCTCGACCACTCCGACCGATCCGGCTCCGTGATGCCGAACCTCCCGGACAACCCCGTCCGCACCCAGCATCCAGGTATCGAGCATGCGCGACGGACGGCCCGCGAATCGCTCGTGGTAGCTCGCGTCGATGTAATCCGGCCCCGCCTTGAACGGCTGCACGGTCACGCCCCTGCGACGGAGCGCCGCAAGCATCAGGCACGCAACCGCCGTCTTGCCCGCTCCGCTGTGAACTCCTCCGAGCACGAGGCCGGAGGGCTTGATTCGGGGGGCGGTCTGCGGGGCGGATGCGGTCATGGGCGGGGGCGCCAGACACAAAAGCCGGCAGACGCCGCAGGGCAAGGAGCGACCCGCTTGCACTTCGAGCCGATACGGCTTGTTTCCCAGAACCACCCGAAACCTGGCCTCCCAACCGCGACGCGACACCATGCCCGACTCCTCCCAGCCCTCCGAATCCGACCACCGCCAGGCGATGCAGGCCATGCAGGCCGAAATGCGCCGGAAGATCAGTGCCGCAAAGGAGAAACGCGGCCTGGTGATCGTTCACACCGGCAACGGCAAGGGCAAGACCACCGCCGCCTTCGGCATGCTCACACGCATGCTCGCCCACACCCGCCGCTGCGCCGCGGTGCAGTTCGTCAAAAGCCACAACGACGCGGTCGCCCGCCTGCTCCAGAGTCCGCTCCTGTCCTGGCACCACGTCGGCGACGGGTTCACCTGGGATACCCAGAACCGCGCCGCCGACATCGCCTCCTGCCGGGCAGGCTGGAAACTGGCCTGCGACCACCTCCAGTCCCCCGACCTGTCCTTCCTGCTGCTCGACGAACTGAACGTCGTGCTCGCCTACGATTACCTGCCCGTCGCGGAGGTCCTGGAGGCACTCGCCACCCGGAATCCCAACCTCCACGTGGTCATCACCGGCCGCGGCGCGCCCGAGGCCCTCGTGTCCGCGGCGGACCTCGTGACCGAAATGCGCGAGATCAAGCACCCCTTCAGCGCCGGAGTGAAAGCCCAGCTGGGAATCGAATTCTGACGGCGCGCGGCCCCAGGGGCTTTGTGAAGATTTCCAAATTGCGGAAAATCTTCTCGATATGGCCCCCCGCGCCGTATTGAGTCTTTGCACACACTTCCCGCGGCTTTCACCAGCAGCGCGGCCGTGTCGATGATCAACGCAAGGAGTGACTGATTCCGGACGTCCGCTGCGCATCGGACGGGCGGGGCGTCACCGCCGCCGATGTCCAGCCTACCCCACCCGAAACAAGCCGGCCAGCCGGGCGCCGCCTCACTCGCGGCCTCACGCCGGAGGCCGCCCTGGCAGGCCTACCTGCTCGCCCTCGGTTGCACCGGCGCCACGCTGCTCCTCCGCTTCGCGATCGGCACTCTTCACTACCCGACATTCGAGGCCGCGCTGTTCGCCTTTCCCATCCTCCTGAGCGCAGGGATCGGCGGCTTCGGCCCGGGCGTCGCCTCGACCCTCGCCTCCGCCGCGCTCGTCCTCACGTTTCCAGCCTCGGGCCAGACCTCTCCATCGATCGTCTTCGAGATCGTGACCCTCCTCGCGGCCGGTCTGGTCGTCAGCTCCGTGGCGGGGCGCCTCAAGGAACACGCCGCTGCCAATCGACGGAGCCGGCTCCTCGGCGGTCTGTTCATCGCCGCCGCCTGCGCCATCGTTACGGCAGTCGCAGTGTTCCGCAGCATCGAGTCCCCGCCGACGGGCGCCAGCCAGGACCGCAGCATCCTCCGTCTCGTCGCGGCCCTCCACGGGCTTCACCAGCGTTCCGCCGCCGTCGAGCAGGACGCCAGCGATTTCGCGCACACGCCCGACGCCTCCCACGCCGCCACGCTCCGCGCAAGTCTCCGCGAGGAGCAGGCCTCCGCCGACCTGCTCGGCGAACTGCTCGGACCCGACCCCGAGCGCAACGCCGACCTCACCGCACTTCGGGCCACCGTCACCGAGGAGCGCAAACGCCTGGGGACACTGCTGTCCGCCAGCCAGGCCGCGTCCGCCACCTCCGCCCCGGTGCCGCGTCCCATCGAGCTCCAGTCCGGCGACCTCGACGACCTGATCGAACGCATCGAGTGGATGACCCTGTCCGACGCCGAGGAGCGCGCCAGTCGCGCCGAGGATCGCAATGCCTTCACGCGCTCGGTCGTCCTGCTCGGCGGAGGGCTCGCCTCGTGCCTGCTCGTCATGGGCGTGTTCGTGATCGGCGTCGACGAGGCGGAACGTCGCCATTCGGAGGAGGGCCTCCGTTCCGAAAAGGAATGGCTTGAGACCGCCGTGCGCGAGCGCACCCGGGAGCTGCTCGAGACCAACCGCTCGCTCGCCGCCAGCGAGGAGCGTCTCCAGCTGTTCGTGCGCCACGTCCCCGCGGCCCTCGCGATGTTCGACACCGAAATGCGCTACCTCACCGCGAGCACGCGCTGGGTCGAGGATCATCAGATGGACTCCAGCCCCCTGCGTGGACGCCCGCATTACGACCTATTTCCCGACATTCCGGAGCCCTGGAAGAAAATCCACCGGCGCGCGCTCGCCGGCGAGACGCTCCGAAGCGAACGCGAACAGGTCCGCCGGCCAGACGGCTCGGTCCAGTGGCTCCGCTGGGAGGTCCTTCCCTGGCACGAGGCCGACGGCCGCGTGGGAGGCATCCTGATCTTCCGGGAGGACATCACCGAGCGCATCGAGACCGAGGAGTCCCTG
>JAJXVO010000094.1 GCA_021782105.1 bacterium | reverse complement strand
TCGGGGATGCGGCCGCCGGATTCCGGCAGGTCCAGGCCGATCTTTTCGATGCGCGGCCCGAAGTCCTCCCATGCCCTCAGCATGCTTCCAACAGTCACGCCCGCGTTCACGACGTACTTGTTGTAGTCGCCGGCGTCATGCCAGCCACCCGTGCCGTCCAGCTTCTCGTGTTTGCCGTTGATGTAGTCGGTCCACGCGTCGTTGAGATGGCAGGCGTCCTGATGAAACGTCACACCCTCGTACGTGGTGGTGACCGCCGTGCCGCAGCGCCACAGGTACATCGCCCGGGTCACGAGGATGAACGGGTCGCGGTAGACGTCGTTGCTGACTTGGAACGGAGCCGAGCTGCCGACGCCGGGAATTTCGACTCGGTACTCGCCGGCCTTCGTGACGGCGGAAAAATCCACGTGCGCCAACCGCTCGCCGGTGTCGCGGTCGAGCACGGGAGCAGAGGCCTTGCCCGTGAAGACGACGGCGCCGGTGGCCGTGTCGATCACGTCGAATGTCGAGCACGGTGCGTCGACCGAGGCCAGTTTTTGGGCTTCGGGCAGGTAGCCCACGGTGTCCAGCCGGATGGGGTTCACGGGAGTCGCGGCGCTCAGGGCGCAGCTCAATGAGAATGTGGCGATGACGGAGGAAAGGATTCGAGGGAAAGGCGAGGCCATGGAGCGAGGGTTTGAGGAGCGAAGCCGGCGCAAACGCCGGAGAAGGGGATGGGCGGCCGTTGTAGCGCTAAATTGAATTCGCAGGAAACGGCGGCGGGATTCAGTCATTTGAGATGAGGGGAGAACGGCTCGGGCCCGCATCCTGTTTTTTCTGGGGAATGCTCCTCCGGGCTGCGCCACCGCAGGGCGTCCGCTCCTCAGCGGTCCCCTGCGTACAGGGAGCGAAAACGGGCGGGCGAGACTCCGTGCACCGATTTGAATACGCGCGAAAAATGGTACGGATCGGGATAGCCCGCTCGCTCCGCCACTTCTTTCACCAGACCGCCGGTTCGGATCAGGTCGAGCGCCGCCCGGTTCATTTTGCGCCGGATCAGGTAGCGGTACGGGCTCACCCCCTGGTAGCGGCGAAACAGGCGCGTGAGCGTCGAGCGGTCGATTCGAAGCGCTGCGAGCAGGTCCTCGAGCGAGACCATCGTTCCGCTCTGGTCGTCGATCCGGGCCTTGCACCGCAGAAAGGTTTCGCGCGAGCGGTTGACGAGGCCCGGACGCTCCCGCACCGCCTGCTCGAGCTTGAGCAGGAGCAGGTCGAGCACCGCCTGGCATATCTGCCTGGCAAGCGCCGTGTGCTCGTGTCCCTCCCTCAACATCCATTCGAACAGTTCCCGGATTTCGATCGGATCCGCCACCTGCACGGTCGACCCAAAGGCCGGAGCGCAGGACTCCAGCCGGCGGGCTGCGTCCCGACCGCTCAGGCAAAGGAAATACTTCACCATCGTTGATCCCCGCGCCACCGCGATGCGGTGGGGCATGTCGAGCCCATATGCAAACAGCGTACCGGGCCCCAACGCGAGCGGGGCACCGCTCCCGAATGTCGCCTCGCCCAGGCCTTCCGCCACGTATTCGAGCGTGACGAACGGGTAGGTTTGTCGCTGCACCCGATAGGTCTCCCCGCAGAGTTCGCGTCCACCAAATGCGATCTTCACGCCAGGGCCCGCCCTCGGCGTGAGATCGACAAACAGGTAGGCCCCCGAACTCACCCCCGACGAGAGCAGCCGCTTCGCGCGCCGTGGCGTGGCGTCGGAGTACGATTCGGAACTCATCGGTAGTCGACCGAAGGACGCGTCACAGCGCGATCACGGCGCGTCGCTCGGCACTCTCATACGCCGCAAACGTGATGCGCAGCGTGTCGCGCACATCGTCGAGCGTCGACAGGGGCTGTGCACGCCCGGCGATCGCGTCGACAAAGGCGCGGGCCTGGTTTCGAAACGAGGCCCCATAGTCGACGTCCGTGCTCAATCTTTCGCCGTTGAATGTGAGCGCGTCGGTGATGACCAGGCTGCCCTTGTCCCCGAAAATCCGGATGCCGTTGATGCCATCCCCGTGCCCGGAAGCCCAGGACTGCAGGATCGTGGCCACCGAGCCGTCCCGATACTGGAGGCTCACCTGGGCGGTATCCTCGCATTCCATCGACGTGAGCACCTGCTTCGAGGTGAAGGCGCTGAGGGCCACAGGCCTGCCGAGAAGGTACAGGCTCTGATAAACCAGGTGGTGCCCGCTGTCGATGAGCGTGCCCCCCGTGCCAAGCGCGCGCTTGGAGCGCCATCCCGCCGCATGTTCGGGACTGATCGTGTGCGTGACCACAAACGACGAGGCCACCCGTTTCCCAAGACGCCCGTCGGCGATCAGCGCCCGCGCCTGCTGGACCGCCCCACGGTAGACGAAATTGTGCGCGGGAAAGACAACCCGCCCCGCCGCCCGCGCGATGCGCGCGATCTCCCCAACCTGCGCCACGTCGGTGACGACGGGTTTCTCGACGAGCAGGTGCTTGCCCGCCTCGAGCCCCCGACGGATCTGGTCGAAATGATAGGGGTTGATGCTGCCGATGATGAGCGCGTCCAGCCCGGGATCGGCGACCATCTCGTCAAACGACCCGTAGGCCCGCGTACCCAATTCGCGCGCCTTCTTTTCAAGGGCTGCGCGCTTGGGCGCGATCGCCTCAGGGCCGCCGTGGAAGTCCTGGCACAGGCCCGCAAACTCAACGTCGGGCAGTCCGGAGAATCCCCTGTGGTGCCAGTCGGCGATGAAGCCCATGCCGACCATGCCAATGCGAAGTGTTTTCATGCTTGGGGGAAGTGTGTGTGCCGGCCGAGGCGCCGTAGAGCGTAGGCCGAGGGTGCCCGCGCCGGCGAAGGGGCAGCGAAACCATCCCACCCGGGCTTGGCCACGCAAAAGGATGCAGGCCCTCACGCCCCGCTCCGACGCTCACCCCGGTGTTGCACCGCCCGTCCCACTGGCCTATCACCGCCGTTTCCCCCGCCTCCCATGTCCCATCGCCAGCTCGTCTTTCGTCAACCCGGCCTCGTCGACCTCGAGTCCGTGTCCTCCGATCCGGTCGTCGCCTCGCCCTCCGAGGTCGTCGTGAAAAACCGCTTCTCCCTGGTCAGCGCCGGCACCGAACTCGCCTGCCTGTCCGGCATGGAGTCGTGGTTCGTGCTTCCCGGAACCCCCGGCTACATTGCCGTCGGCGAGGTCCTCGCCAAGGGCTCCGCGGTCACACAGGCCGCCGAGGGCGACCTCGTCTTCACCTACGGTCCCCACGCCAGCCTCTTCAAGATCGACGTCACCAACCGCTGGGGCGGCATGTGTATCCGTGTGCCCGCGACACTTCGCCCCGACTTCGCGCCGTTCACCCGCATGGCGAGCATCGCCATGACCTCCGTGCGCGTCTCGCACATCGAGGTCGGCGATTCGGTGCTCGTGATGGGCCTCGGACTCGTCGGCAATCTTGCGGCCCAGCTCGCCGGTCTCCAGGGAGCCAACGTGATCGCCGCCGACGTCAGCGCGCGACGTCGCGAGACCGCCCTCGCGTGCGGCATCGCCCACGTGGTCGATTCCGACTCCCCGGGCTGGAAGGACCAGGTCAGGGACCTGGCCGGACGCAACGGCGTGACCACCCTGATCGATGCGACCGGCCTCTCGACCGTGATCGAAGACGCGTCCTCCGTGCTCGCGAACAACGGCGAGGCGATTCTCCTGGGCAGCCCCCGCGCTCCCCACCCGACCGATCTCACCGCGTTTCTCCGCCGCACCCATCTTCCTCCCTTCGTCGAGTGGAAAGGCGCCCTCGAATGGCGCTTTCCGTCCTACCGCGACGAATTCGTGAAACACTCCGTCGAGCGCAATTCCGAGATCATCATGGCGCTCCTTGCCTCGGGCCGGCTACGCATCGAACCCCTCTACACCCACCGCCTTCCTCCCTCCAAGGCTCCCGAAGCCTACGCGGGCCTGCGCGACCACAAGGACGATTACGTCGGTGTCGTGTTCGACTGGACCGAATGATGCCCCGAGTCCGGGACGCCCTCCCCCCCCGAGGGCGGCACCCCGCCTCACGGCTCGGGGACTGCCGCGATCCGTCCGAGCAGGAAGATGAACGACGCCATCCCTCCGAGGAGGACAACCCCTGCAACCGCAAAGGCCGGCGCAAAGGAATGGGTCAGTCCGACGATCACCCCCGTGACGATCGGGGCCACTGCGCCCATCAGGTTGTTGGCGAAGTTCATGATTCCTCCCACCGTGCCCGCCGCTCCCCTGGGCGCTATGAGCGCGGGCAGCGACCAGCCCACCGGAGCGGCCGCAGCCAGGCCCGATAACGCGATCGATATCCACACGATGGCGATGATCGGGTTGGTGGTGAACACCGCCCCAATCACCGCGACGCCCAGGCCCATGCCCGAGAGCAGCACCGTCTTGCGTACGCGTGTCTCGTCGTGCCCTCGCGACACGAGGTGGTCGATCAGCCACCCGCCCACCATCAGGTCGGCCAGCGTGGCGCACATCCACGGAATCGCGGCATAGGAGGCCGACCTCAGGATGCCCATGTGCGCCGTCTGCACGAGGTACGCTGGCAGCCAGGTGAGAAACAGGTAGAACGCATACCCGTAGGCCGCGAAACCCAGGCTCAGCCCCCAGACTTTTCGCTGGCGCAACAGATGGCCGAGCATCGCCCAAGTCGCCACTTTCGAGGTTCCCTCCACATTGGCCCCCCCTGCGGCGATGTAATTGCGCTCCGCGTCGCTGAGTTTCGGGTCGGCCTGCGGGTCGCGATAGAGGCGCGCAAAGGCCGCGAAGTAGGCGAGGCTCATCACCGCAGTCGCAACGAAGCCCCATCGCCAGCCCGCGCGAACCACCACCAGCGCGATCAGCGGCACCCCCAGGACACTCGAGGCCTTCGCGGCCGCGTCGAACAGCGCCGTGGCCAGCGAGCGTTCGCGCCGCGGAAACCAGTAGCCCACGGCCTTCGCATTCGCCGGAAAACCAGGCGACTCCGCGGCGCCCAGCATCATGCGCGCGACCAGGATTCCTCCAAATCCCCCGGCGCACGCAGTCATCGCCGATGCCGCAAACCACAGAAAACTCCCCCAACGCCCCACCTTCGTCACCCCCAGGCGATCGAGCACGATTCCCGCAGGGATCTGCAAGACCGCATAGGTCCAGAAAAACGCGCTGAACAGCACTCCAATCTCCACCGGTCCCAACCCAAATTCGGCCTGCAGCTGCGGAGCCGCCACGGATAGGTTGATCCGGTCGAAATAGTTCACCAACACCCCCGCACCCAGCAGGACACCTATCAGCCACCGGCGGCCGGGGAGGGGAGAGGAGTCAGGTTTCATTCCATTTTCGGACGTCGTAGGTGATTCACAGACACAGTGCCCACGTGGAGAATTCCCTGATTCCTGAGAATCGGAATCCCGTCGGAGACAGGCACGCGGTCCGCGTTTCAGTTTCCAGATCTCGGTTCATTGTATGAGCCCCCGGTCAGCCAGTCAGCCACCCGCCGCACGTTGTCCTGCGGCGGTCGCGCCGGATCGCAGGTCAGGCAGTCTTCATCGGCCGCCGGCTCCTCGAGATCGCGAAACTGGCTGTCCTGCAGGCTCGCAGGCATGAAGTGCCCCGTGCGCCCTCCCAGCCGCTCCGCGATCAGCCCACGCTCGCCCTTGAGGAACACCAGCTTCAGCCCGGGATCACCCGACCGCAGGACCTCACGGTAGCGACGCTTGAGCGCCGAGCACGCAAGCACGACAGGCTCATGCCCTATCCGCGCCTCCCGAAGCCGCCCGGCAAGCGCCTCCAGCCAGCCCGCCCGGTCCTCATCCGTCAGAGGCTGCCCCGCCGCCATCTTCGCAATGTTCGCCGCCGGGTGAAACGTATCCCCTTCCACAAACGCCGCTCCCAACTCGTGCGCCAGCAGCTCCCCAAGGGTCGTCTTGCCGCAGCCCGCCACCCCCATCAGCACAAGGCTCGGGCACGCGGCGGATTCGGGTTCAGGGGCGGACATCGCGAGGGGTAGGTCCGTCATGGCGATGAACGCCCGGAAGTAAAGCCCCCGCAACGCGGTTTTGATGTTTCAATTCGAGTCTCTGGTTGACCCACCTAAGCCGCTTCGCAAACTGGGCGTGCCGCCGCAAGGCACAGCTTTGCTTTCAACCAAAATCCATGCGCCGCAACGGACGAATCGGTCCGATTCCGCGGTGCCAACCCCGAAGTAACGCCCATGACGCACAAGATCGAAATTCTGGAACCCCACAGTGGGGAGATCGGCGAGGCGATCCAGCACGAGGATCATATCATCGAAGCCGAGGAATACCACTACGAGATCGGTCAGAAACTCGAAGTGGCCATTCACAGCACGGTGGATCCCCACTGGCACATTTTCACCGATCTCGATTCGGGCCACCGCTTCAAGATCCCCCCCCAGAAGTACCGCTTCGTGGGCTGAACGACCGCGCTCCGCCCCGCCGCGATCTCGCGGGGAGTCGAGTCTCCCCGTTCCCCCGCCCATGCGGGACGGAATCAAGATTCCGCTCTGCTCAAAAAGGGGTAGTGCCGTACGCAGGGATCGGATACACGCCGAAATGGAAAGTGTCGCGCACGCGATTGCGTCGAAAGTCTCGGGTCGATGTGGAGTGCGGTGGCCCGACACCGCTCTTGGACGCGAGGCCCGACTCGCGCCATTCACTCCTCAGAGCAGTCCGTCATTCCCGCCCTCTCCATCCCCTTCATCGCTGATAAGCTGAAAGAAGCGAGGAGTGAGCAGCGAGAATGATTTTAGCACTGTCCCGCGAACGCAGGCGCGTGGCAGTACCCGACTGTGCTTCCAGAACCCGTTTTCTCTGTGATCTCTCTGTGGTTCAAATACAACTGCGTCGTTTAGAATCAATGGTGGTTGGCGTGCGCCGCCTCGCGGCGGGCATGGGCCTCGTCCACAAGCTTCTTCTCGAGGTCCGGCGGAACCTCCTCGTAATGCGAAAATTCCTCCGCATGCCGGCCCCTGCCGCTCGTAATGGAACGCACGATACTGCTGTAGTGGTAAAGCTCCTTCTGCGGCATGAGCGCCTTCACGACCTGAAAGCGGCCGTCGTTGTCCACGCCCAGGATCTTCCCCCGCCTCGACGAGATGTCGCCCATGATGTCGCCCATGTATTCCTCGGGCACGGTGATCGTCACCGTGTAGATCGGCTCCAGCAGCCTCGGCTGCGCGTTCATGAAACCCTCCTTGAACGCAAAGTAGCCCGCGATCTGGAAGGCGATGTCCTTCGAGTCCACCGGATGCATCTTCCCGTCGTAGAATTCCGCCTTCACATCGACCACCCGGTAGCCCGCATAGACGCCCTCGGTGCAGGCGGTCTTCACACCCTTCTCAACGGACGGTACGAAGACCCGGTCGACATTCGTGCCGACCAGCGACTGGATGAACTGCAGTCCGGAGTCGCGCGCCGCAGGTTCAAGCCGCATGCAGACCTCGGCAAACTGGCCCGCACCCCCCGTTTGTTTCTTGTGCCGGTACTTCGAGTCCGCCTTGGTCCGGATCGTCTCCCGGTACGGAATGCGCGGCTCCTCGAGCTCGACCGCCACCCCGAAGCGTCGCATCAGCCGCTCGACGATGATCTGGAGATGGATCTCCCCCTGGCCCGAAACAATGGTCTGGTGGATCTCGTCGTCCACCCGGTACAGGAAGGTCGGATCCTCCGCGTGGAGCGTCGCCAGGCCCGCCGCCAGCTTGTCCTCGTCGCCCTTCGACTTGAGCTTGAGGGAGCCGTGTATGTTGGGCCGCGGATACACGACCTTCGACAGCTCCACCTGAAAGCGCGGGCTGCACAGCGTGTCCCCCGTGCGCGTGTCGCGGAGCTTCACCACCGCGCCGATGTCGCCGGCTCCCAGCCAGGGCACGGGCGTGCGCTCCTGTCCGTCGAGCAGATAGATCTGGCTGATGCGCTCGCTCACCTGACGCGCGGGGTTGTACAGCTCGTCGCCGCTCTTGATGCGGCCCGAGTACACCCGGAACATCGACAGTTCCCCAAATCCCTGCTCGTTCATCGTCTTGAACACGTAGACGACCGGCTCGGGCTTATCGAGCGGCACCGTCAGGTCCTCGCCGTCGGCCCCCTTCGCTGGCACCTCCGCCCGGTCCAGCGGCGACGACCCATACTTTGCAATCAAGTCCATCATCCGCGCGACCCCCACATTCGTCTCGGCCGATACCGCGAACAACGGGATCAACACCTGCTCCTGGATGGCCTTGTGCAGGTACGAGCGCAGCTCCTCCTCCGAGAGGCTGCCCTCCTCA
Organism: bacterium; assembly: GCA_021782105.1. GTDB lineage: Bacteria > Verrucomicrobiota > Verrucomicrobiia > Opitutales > Opitutaceae > MWDT01. The sequence goes on along the minus strand of JAJXVO010000094.1, from coordinate 5,158 downwards.
AAATAGTGCTCCAACAGCTTGTCGTCCGACTCCGCCACGCTCTCCACAAGCTGACGATGAAGCTCCTGCACCCGCGAGAGCAGCGCACCCTCCGCGGGCTTCTCCTCGTAGGCGCCCGTCGTGCCGGGCTTGTACGTCACCACCTCGCTGCGCATCACGTCGAGCACCTGGTTGAACCCTGGGCCCGGGTTGACCGGCAGCGTGAGCGGGAAGACCTTTTTGCCAAAATGTTCGCGGGCGGAATTCACGACCGATTCGAAGTCGAGGTTCGGTTTGTCGAGCGCATTGACGACGATCATCTTCGGAAGCCCGAACTCGGACGCATATTCCCAGACCGCGTCGGTGCCGTAACCCAGGCCGTGCGCCGCATGGATCACGACCACGGCGAAGTCGCCCACCCGCAGCGCCCCCAGACCCTCGCTGATGAAGTCGGCACATCCAGGGGTGTCGATGATGTTGAATTTTCGCCCCATCCACTCGGTGTTCAGGAGCGTCGCGTGCACCGAGATCTGATGCGCTTTCTCGCTGGGGTGATAATCGCTGACGGTCGAGCCGGCAGCGATGCTTCCCATGCGGCCTATGCGGCCGGAGCAGGCGAGCATCGCCTCGCAGAGCATGGTTTTTCCGGATGAGGCATGACCAACGACAGCGAAGCTGCGAAGGTCTTTGGCGGAGTATTCCTTCATGATAGTCGCTTGAGAGGTGACTCTGGTTGGGTGCCTGCCGCCGTTCGAATCGCGCCGGGCGCTCAAATCGGGACGGACAGGCGGGTGGCAAGGGGTTGGCCCGGCGGGCTGGCTTGGACGCTAGCGCCGCCACGGCGCACACGCTAGGAATTTTTTGTGGGAATTCGACGCGCCCCCCGACCGCCGCTCTCCGCCGTGTCCATGCGAACACGGATACGTCGCCTCCGCCCGGACCGAACCAGTCTTGCCCTTGCGCGATGTTCTGCAAAACAGTGTCGGAATGGATGAGAGACCTGTCCCCCTCTTTCGCCTGGCCATCACCCTCTTCCTGCTCGCCTGCACGCTCGCCAACGGCGGGTGTCTCGCCGTCGACGCCGTCGATGTGGCCGGACACGTCGCCGTCGATGCCGTGAAGGTCACCAGCCGCGTGGTGGTCACCACCGTCCGGGTCGGCGCCGATATTGCAGGGGATGGACCCAATGCGACCTGGCGGCTCTCCCAGCCGGGTGTCGTCGTCGTCTATCAACCCAGGAGCGGCCTGGCCTGGAAAATGCCGCTTGGAACCGACGACCGGCTCTCGATGGCCGAGGCGCTTGGTGCCGCCCACGTCCGGGTCGAGAAAGCCGTCCTGGTCCGGGATCGGCGCACTTATGAGATCCCGCGATCGCACTGGATCACCACCCCCTTAGTGCCGGGTGATGTCGTCGTCATAAAAGACTGAGCTTCCCGGGTCAGGGACGCGGCGGGTACGGCAGTCGGTAGGTCGTGTGAAAAACGAGTTTGATCTTGTGTGTGACGTACACGTCCACCGTCAGTCGCCCCGTCTGGAGCCCCTCGGGCACCGCCTTCCCGACGACGCCCCGGCGCGCTCCGGCACGGCTTAACCCGGAACCGACAAACGGCACCGTCTCGCCCCGATGCAGGCGCCGGATTTGGGCGTCACTGAATTCGATCCGCAGGTGCCCCGATTCCCGGTAGAAAAACGGGAATACCCGCACCTGGTAGTCGCCCTCATAGACGCCCTTCGACCGTGTGAACCGCGTGAATGAGATCCGCACCGACCCGATGAAGATCGACGTCCTGGTCGGCGCGATCTCCACCGACTGGTAGGCGGGATCCGCCGCGGGATCGGCCGCGCGCACCAGGGGCGTCGCGGCCACTAGCGCGAGAAAAAGGCTCGGGATGAGAAAGGCAAAACGCAGCATGGCGCCGGGAGGGGTAGCAAACCCCGCGATGCGAGGAACGCAAGGTGCGAGCAATGCTCGCTTTCTCGTTGCCGAAAACAGGGCTCCGCGGTGTTCTCAAATCCATGAGCCACACATCCGCACAGGCAACCTGGGGAGGGCGTTTTTCCGCCGGTCCCGCCGAGATGATGCTGAAATTCAGCGAGTCCGTCTCGTTCGATCGCCGCCTGGCGCCCTTCGACATTCAGGGCAGCAAGGCGCACGCCGCCATGCTCGCGCACGTAGGCCTGATCTCGCGCAGGGAATGCCGCGAAATCCAAAAGGGCCTGGGGCAGATTCTCCACGAGATCCGCGCGGGCGCCTTCGAGTGGAAGACGGAGTTCGAGGACGTTCACATGAACATCGAGCAGGCGCTCACGGCACGCGTCCCCGCGGCAGCCCGCCTGCACACCGCGCGAAGCCGCAACGATCAGGTCGCAACCGACATGCGCCTGTTCTTCAAGTACGCCAGTGCCGCGCTCGGCGAAAAGCTCGTCGGAACCCAGCGCACGCTGCTCGCGCTCGCGGAGCGCCACCGTGAGGTGCTCATCCCCGGCTACACCCACCTCCAGCGCGCCCAGCCCGTCTCCCTCGCGCACCTCCTCTTCGCATGGCTGGAAATGCTCGAGCGCGACCGTCAGCGCTTCGATGTCGTGCTCGACCACGCCAACTGGTGTCCGCTCGGATCCGGCGCCATCGCCGGCACCACGCTGCCCATCGACCGCGAGTTCACCGCCGTCAAGCTGGGCTTCGTCGACGCCAAGGGCCGGCCGCGCGTCACGCAGAACTCCATGGACACGGTCGCTGACCGCGACGTGTTCATCGAATTCGCCGCCGCCTGCGCCATCGCCGGCGTGCACTTCTCCCGCATCGCCGAGGATCTCATCCTCTGGTCCAGCACCGAATTCTCCTACGTCAGCCTCCCCGACGCCTTCTGCACGGGGTCGTCGCTTATGCCGCAGAAGAAGAACCCCGATTCCTGCGAGCTCCTCCGTGGCAAATCGGCCCGGCTTCAAGGGAACCTCCACACGCTGCTCACGCTCACGAAGGGCCTCCCGCTCACCTACAACCGCGATCTTCAGGAGGACAAGCCGCCGGTGTTCGACAGCTTCGACCAGACCGCCCTTTGCGCCGACGTGCTCGCCGGTACGCTCGGCGGCATGAAGATCAACCGCGAGCGCTGCGCTGCGGCCGTGGCCGATCCCGCGCTGCTGGCCACCGATCTCGCTGACTACCTCGTCACCAAGGGCGTTCCCTTCCGCGAGGCGCACCACGCCGTCGGCCGGGTTGTGAAGCTCGCCGAGGAGAACAAGGTTGCCTTGAACAGACTGCCCGACGACATCGTCCGATCCGCGCACCCCTCGTTCCACGCCGACTGGAAGTCCGTGTTCGACCTGCGCCGCGCGATGGCGAAGCGTGCGGGCACAGGCATGCCCAGCCCCGCGCAGATCAAGCGCCAGATCATCCGCTGGAAAAAAAACCTGGCCTGACCGTTTGCGACGGTATCCAGCAGCGCCCGACAGGTGTCGAAATTACATCGTCGTGAGCCAACCACACCTTGGTGTGCGGCCTTTTTGGGTTTTTGGAGGTTTCGGAATCCGAAACCTCCTCTGCATGCGGTCGAGCCCGCCCGTCGAAAGCGGAGCCCCCGTTCGGCAGGCTCGGGACCTTCGGGAGATTTCGCACTTCTCCAAAATCGAACCGTCTTCAGCTCCCAGCTCCCAACTTTCTACCCATCCCTTTCATTCCCTTCATTTGTTAAGCTGAATGGAGCGAGGAGCGAGCAGCGAGAATGGGTTTAGCGCTGTCCCGCGAACGCAGCCGCGTGGCGGGGCTGACCCTCCGGGCGGCCGTCGGGCCTGGCTCCATTTTCAGCCTTTCAGCCTTTTCCGATCCCCATCCCTTTCATCCCCTTCATCCCTGTTAAAATCCTCCGTTTTGGTGTCCCCAGAGGTACAGGCGGAATCGACTCTCCCGAATGGGATTCGACTGCCGAATCCAGCTTGCTCTGTGTAAGGTTGGCCGCTATCGGTTTTGATAGGGTCTAATGTCTTTCCAGCTTGAGGAATCCGTAGAAAAATATGACAAAAAACGGCCTGACCCGAATGGCGCTTAGTTAGGCACGGGATGCGGGGGCTAGTGTGCGGGCGGTAATTGCATAAAAGATTGATAATAAGCTTGATAGAACATTATCAATTCTTCATTGCAACCCAATGAAGGTCAATGTCTTATATTTGCCTGGTTTTTCGCATCGCCTGTGTGGCCGGCGATCCCAAGGGGTGGCCAGGGGCCTCGCCGAACGCGCGCTCAAGCTCGACGGACTCGCGGCACTGGTAGCCCGGTTTGTTCCCGCCAGTGTGTTCGACGGCGTGGGAGAACGCGACCGTGTGTACACACCGTGGACGACCTTCTGTGCCTTTCTTGGCCAGGTGCTGCAACGTGGGGCAAGCTGCCGGGATGCGGTGCGTCGGGTGCAAGCGTGGTATCTGGCTGTGGGCAGCGATGTCGTCGTCGATGATGGCACCGGCGGGTACTGTCAGGCTCGCCACCGTCTGCCATTGCAGGTCTTGCGCCTGGCCTTTGCTCGGCTGGTGCAGCGCTGCGACGAGCGGACTCGCAAGCAGGACCGGTGGCTGGGGCGTACGGTCAAGGTGGTCGATGGCTGCGGCATATCGATGCCCGACACGAAGGCCAATCGGAAGGTATTCCCGTATGCGGGAGGCCAGCGTCAGGGCTGTGGGTTTCCCACCGGCCAGTTGGTCGGACTGTTTTCGTTAGCCACCGGTCACCTCGTGAAGTTCGTGGTCTCATCTTGGAAGGCGCACGAGGCTCCGCTGACCCGCCAACTGGTTGGATGGGTGCACGAGGGCGAGGTGCTTCTGGCTGACCGGGCCTTTTCCAATTGGGGACTGATCAGCCTGTTCCAGCGCAAGGGGGTCGATGTGGTGATGCGCTTGCATCAAGCCCGCAAGACCGGCACCGGTCGGGTGCAATGGTCCAAACCCCAGCGCAAGGATCGGTGGGAAAAGGACCTTTGGGATGAACTGCCCGCGAGCATCACGCTGCGCGTCGTGCGCTTCCAGGTTCAGACCCCAGGGTTCCGCACCGAGCACATCGCCGTGGTGACTACTCTTCTGGACGAAGCGAAGTATCCCGACGCGGCTATCGCCGGGCTGTTCCGGCTTCGCTGGCAGGTGGAGCTGAACTTCCGCGACATCAAGACCGCACTGGGCCTTGATGTCCTGCGCA
>JAJXVO010000093.1 GCA_021782105.1 bacterium | reverse complement strand
CGGTGGTCACCGGACGAGGCTCAGAGGACACGGAGATCGAAGGGGTCGGCGAAAAACAAGATGTGCCCGGGCTGCCAGCGGGGATCAGGGCGCGCTCATAAACGCACCCGCCCTGCACCGGAGCCCATGAGGGCTTCGTTTCTTGCAGCGATTCCTCGTGGGCAACAATACGACTTGTTCGAATCACGGGGCAGAGGCCGGGAATTGTGTGTCAGACGGAAGGATACATAAACCAAATCTCTGCGTTCTCTGCGGCTCCGGGATCCAAGCACGGTTTGGGAGTCAGGGATCGACGCCGAAGTCGAAATAGCTGTTGCCGGATCCGGAGAACCAGGCCGACACCATCTGGGCCATCTCACCGGTGTAGAGAATGACCGCATATTCTCCGGGTTTCAGGTCCCGCTTCGGGGTCACTTTGTAGAGGATGAAGCCCTTTTGCGCGCGGGACTGGTCGGGTATCTTCTCGGCGCTGCAGGGCACGACACGATCCCGCGTGATCCCGGACGAGTAGCTCATGTAGCCGCCTCCGATCAATACCTCGCGCGTGTCGTTGCGTCGGACGGCGAAGTTGGCGATCGTGACATAGCTTTCGGGTTGTGCCTGCTCGGGAACGGACACGAGGAATGAAGGCCTGGAATTTTGGATACGTGTGGCCGCCGAGGACCCGCTCAAAACGCTGTAGGTGGCCATCCCTCCCAAACCGAAGGCGCGGGCAGCGGTGCGGACCTGCGGAGTGATGTACCTCATGGAAACCGTGCGGGAGCCGTCGAGCAGCAGGACCTCGCTGGGCGACTGGCGGTTGTCGTTGGATACGGCGGCGGTCGATGCAGGCGCCGCAGGTTGGGCGGGCGGGTTGCCGGCCTGCGCGTGTCCGGAGGCCCGCTGGATCATCAGGTCGATCAGTTCGGAGGGGACGCCTGCCTTGGACAGGGCGATCAAGCCGTCGGAGGAGATATCGAACTTGGACTCCGAATTGCGGACAGCCGTCATGATGACGCCCTGATCCACTTTGGCGCCGACCATCTTGATGACGTCTTCGTTCGTCATGGCGGCCGCGACGGCCGCGATCGAGGAGAGAAGCAGGCAAACTGCTATGAGTATGGGGCGAGGGGTATTCACGTGCCGCAGCTTGTTCTTGGCAGGAGCGAATGGCTACATAAAAAACAGTAGGGCAGGCCCTTACCTTTCCACATGACCGCCAATAAAGCAAATGAACCAGAGAGCCATTGAATCCCGTGGGGCAGGACCCGATTCCCATGCTTCTCGATCGAGTTTTCTCTGTGCTCTCTGCGTCACTGGGGTTCAAATACAACCGCATTGTATAGGAGTGCGACTTGGATCTCCGGTGGAATACGGGCGAGGCTGACGGATGAGACCGAGGGCCTTGCTGGAGCGGAGCCCCGAGATTGCTAAAAAGCGACCCGGCCTGGCGGGCCGGGGCCGAAAAAGCGGGTGAAGCGAGTGAGGCTCATGTTCGGTGGCAATAAATCTGTGTGCGCGGTCTCGTAGACCAAGATGGCACCTGTTCCGTGACCCGTGCTGACCTCGAATCCGTATCGGCATGCTGACAGGAATTTCATGTCATCTAGGAATCGATGCCCGGCCGTATTGTTTGCGGCCCCGGTAGGCTCACACGAATCTCACGAGGGCGACTTTGATAGAGTTTTTGTTGCCTTACCAATCTTACTGCTTGCTGGGATAAGGTTGATAAGATGCCGTAAGATCCAACTAAACCATGGATCCGGTCAAAAACCCATTTTCGCCTGGTGCCGGCAATCGCCCGCCGGAACTCGCTGGCCGCGATGAAATTCTCCGGCAGGCGTTGCTGGCGCTGGCCCGGATCAAGGCCGGCCGGTCGGAGCGCAGTCCGCTCATGATCGGGCTGCGCGGGGTAGGTAAGACCGTCCTACTGGTTGAAATCCGCAAGAAGGCCGAGGCGGCCGGCTACAAAACGGTGATGATAGAGGCCCGGGAGGACATTCCCCTGCCCAAACTTCTGCTGCCGGGGCTGCGCAAGCTGTTGCTGAGTCTCGATACCGGGAGGGCCATGGGCGAAAAAGCGAAGCGCGGTTTACGAGTGCTTAAGAGCTTCCTGAGCGGCATCAAGGTTGCGGTTGGAGAGGTGGAAATCAGTCTCGATAGCCCGGCGGAAGTCGGTGCGGCGGACAGCGGCCAACTCGACTCGGATCTCGCGGATGTATTTGTCGCGATCGGAGAAGCTGCGGCCGAAGCTGGCAACGCAGTGGCCGTCGTCATCGACGAGATGCAATACCTTAGCGAACTGGAACTCAGTGCGCTGATCATGGCGGTACATACGATTTCACAGGAAAAGCTGCCGGTGATCCTGATTGGTGCCGGTCTGCCCCAGCTCGCGGGCAACACCGGTCGGGCGAAATCCTATGCGGAACGCCTTTTTGTGTTTCCTCCGGTCGGTGCGTTAAGCCGCGAAGATTCCGACCTTGCGCTCCAGGAACCGGTGCGGACGGAGGGAGCGATTTTCACCGACGCGGCCCTCGCGGAGATTTACCGCCAGACCAAGGGTTATCCCTATTTTCTCCAGGAATGGGGCTCCCAGGCGTGGAACACAGCGCAACAGTCACCCATCGATGTGGACATCGTGACGGCGGCGAGCGCCACGGCGATCGCCAACCTGGATCAGAGCTTTTTCCGAGTGCGTTTCGACCGGCTGACGCCGCGTGAAAAAGAATACCTCCGCGCCCTAGCGGAATTGGGAAACAATCCTCAGCGTTCCGGAGAGATCGCGCAAATGCTCGGGGTAAAATCCGAAAGTGTCGCCCCGTTGCGCGGTGGCCTGATCGGCAAGGGAATGATCTACAGTCCCCAGCACGGGGATACTGCTTTCACTGTGCCGCTGTTCGACGAGTTCATGAAACGCATCATGCCAAAGCCGCTCCAGGGGATGGTCCGCCCCCACCGGGCCCACTAGTCGGCGGCAGGCCCGATCATTGCCCGATTCTGCGCTCCGCGTGCGGAGCGGGTTGGTGTTGCAGGCTTCGTCAAGCCATCATCGCCGACGCTCGAATTGCTCGTGCATGACACAGTTGTATTGAAACCACGGACACCGAGGTCACAGAGAAAACGGGTTACAGGAGGAAATCTGGAGGGGAACTCTTCACCTATGAGGTGAGCCTGGAGACCGCTCCGGTTTCCAGAACTCCCGCTCCGTGTCCTCTGTGCCAGTGGTTCGACAAAAAGACCCGGCCTTGCGGGCCGGGTCTTGAAAGCGGGAGGGTGCGCGGGGCCTCTCTCAGCGGTACTCCTCGCCGGTGTTGGCGTTGACGATCTTGAAGTTCTCGACGTGGTAGTTCGGGTCCGCGCGGAACGCGAGTTTCACGCCGTAGTTCTTCTCCATGCGCACGAGCAGGTCGGCGTCCTCGCTGCGGAGGCGCTCGAGGATGCCCGGGTGCACCATCACGCGCAGCGAGTACTCCTTGCCGTCGTTGCGGATCGTGAGGCGGCGCACCACCGAGGACAGGCGCCGCTGGAGCTCCACCGACATGGTGGTGGCGCTCTTCACGATGCCGCGTCCGTGGCAGTAGGGGCAATCCGTATACAAGTTGGACGACAGCGACTCCTGCTGGCGCTGGCGGGTCATCTGCATGATGCCCAGCTGCGAGATGGGGAGGATGTGGGTCTTCGCCTTGTCCTCGGACATGAGCTCGACCATCTTGTCGTAGATGGCGTTGCGGTGGCGCCGCTCCTTCATGTCGATGAAGTCCATCACGATCAGACCGCCGAGGTTGCGCAGGCGGATCTGGCGCGCGATCTCGTCGGCGGCCTCGAGGTTGACGGCGTAGATGGTGTTCTTCTCGTCGCCGGAGCGGTTCTTGTGGGAGCCGGTGTTGACGTCGATGGCGATGAGGGCCTCGGTCTCGTCGATGACGATTTCGCCGCCCGAGGGGAGGGTGACCTTGCGCTGGAAGGTCTGCTCGATCTGGCGCTCGATGTTGAAGCGTTCGAAGATCGGGATGGAGTCCTTGTAGAGGGCGATCTTGGAGCGGGAGCGCTGGGAGATCTGGCCGACGAGGTCGGCGGTGCGGGCGTAGTCGTCCTTGCTGTCGATGAGCACGCGGTCGACCTCCTCGGTGAGGAAGTCGCGCACGGTGCGTTCGACCAGATCGGGCTCCTGGTAGAGGCAGGAGGGGGCGCGATCAGCCTGCATGTGGTGTTGGATGTCCTCCCACTTCTTGAGGAGAATGTGGAGATCGCGCACGAAATAGCGGGACTTCTTGCCCTCGCCGGCGGTGCGGACGATGACGCCCATGCCAGGGGGGATGGTGAGCTCGTTGATGAGCTGCTTGAGGCGCTTGCGTTCGGCGTGGTCCTCGATCTTGCGGGAGATGCCGCAGCCGTCGGAGAACGGGGTGAGGATGAGGTAGCGGCCTGGGATTGACAGATTGGCGGTGGTGCGGGGGCCCTTGGTGCCGATGGGGCCCTTGGTCACCTGGATGACGATTTCGGTGCCGGGGGGGTAGAGGTTGGGGATGTCCCTGACGGTGACCTCGTTCTTGGGCTGGGCATCCTTCTTCTTGTTGACGCGGACGACCTCGATAGACGAGTCGGCGGCGGCGGGGAGCATGTCCCAGTAGTGGAGGAAGGCGTTTTTCGAGTAACCGATGTCGACGAAGGCGGCCTTGAGGCCGTTATCGAGATTCTTGATACGCCCCTTGAAGATGCCGCCGACCATGCGGTCGTCGGACTGGCGTTCGATTTCGAACTTCTCGAGGCGGCCGTCGACCAGGAGGGCGACGCGCTTTTCGAGCGGCTCGGAATTGATGATGAGCTCTCGGTAGGAGGTCTTGGCCTTTTGGAAGACGGAGAGGATCTTCTGGAGGATGGGGCGCTGTTTGGCGCGCTCCTGGGCTTCCGACTTCAGCTCGTTGGGGTCGATGGAGACTTCGTCGGCGTGCCGGGGTGGCAGGGCGAGTTCCTCATCGAGGTGGGAGGGGACGTCGGAGGATTGATCGGGCTCCGAGGGCGTTGCGTTGTCTCTGCTCATGGGTTGCGTGTGGGTTTTGCCCGGTGCGTCCTTGAGCACGAGTCGCGGCGCAGGAAATTCCGGCAGAGCGGTCAATACCGAAGAAAGGGGAGTTCATGTGAAATCCTTTCGGAATCGATAGACGCTTTGGACCAGTCCTTGCAGCAAGCAGCAACTAAGCACGAAGGAGCCACCGTAGCTGATAAAGGGAAGCGGTATGCCCGTGATGGGCACCAGCCCGATGGTCATGGCGATGTTGACGAAGATGTGCACCGAAAAGAGCACGGTCACGCCGATGGCGATGAGCGTGCCCAACCGGTCTCTTGCGAGACTGGCGATGCGGACTCCGTTGAACAGAACTATGCCAAACAAGCTGAGAACCGAGAGGCTTCCCAAAAATCCTTTTTCCTCGGCGATGACCGAGAAGATGAAGTCGTTGTGCGCGACCGCGCGGGGCAGGTAGCCGAGCTGGGCCTGGGTGCCGCGCGTCCAGCCCTTTCCCTCGAGGCCGCCGGAGCCGACGGAGATGAGGGATTGGCGGAGGTTCCAGAGATTGCCGGTCCCCTTGGAATCGATTTTCTCCGGTGCGATGAACGAAAGAATGCGGTTGCGCTGGTAATCGTGGAGGTAGGGCAACCAGGAGTGCGGCTCATATTTGCCGCGGTCCCTGAGGAACGAGTAGTGGTGGCTGTCCATGTAGTTGGCGTAGCGCCAGACATCCGCGCCCACGATGCCCACGATGAGCAAGGTGACCCCCAGCACGAATACGAAGAAACGTGTGGAGAGTTTGGAGACGTAAAGCATGGAGAGGACCACGGGAGGCAGCACAATCGCGGACTTCAGATCGGGCTGGAGCAGGATTAGGAGCATGGGCAACCCCACGGCAAGTGCCAACTTACACAAAACACCGAGCGATCGTCGGATCGTGCCGATCTCGGACCGGATGAGGATGCTCGCGACCATCAGGAGGATGGCAACCTTCGCGGTTTCAGAGGGTTGAAATGAGATGAAGCCGAGGTCCAGCCAGCGTTGCGCGCCGAAGCGGGTGCTACCGATGCCCGGCACGAGCACGAGGAACAGCGGGATCAGGCAGGCGATATAAAACCAGTGCGTGACGCTCAGCCAGAAGCGGTAGTCGACAAGCGAAACGGCGGTGTAAACCACGGCGCCGAGGGTCAGGAACACGATCTGGGAGATCCAGTTGGAGCCGTGCTCGGAGAGTTGCGCACTGTAGATGAAAAAGACGCCGATCGTTCCCAGGCCCAACATGGCCAGTGGGTTCCAAATGTCCCATCGCTCGCGGGTGACGAGTTTTATGGCACTGACGTGATCGAGCGGAGAGGCGAGCTTCACGGGGCGTTGCGGGGAGAGGAGGCCACCGAAGCAAAGGCACAATCGGTCAAAGGTCTAGACCCTATCGCAAAAATGATGGACGGACTGGAGGGCGAATCTGCAAGGGTGTGGCGGTTGGGGGGCTGGTGGAGCGCGGGGCTCAGGGGTGGTCGGCGAGCGTGGCGAGCCAGGCCTCGATTGTGTGGCGGGCGGGCTCGGGATCGATGGAGAGGAGGCAATGGGGCTGTGCGTAGTGGCAGGCGTTCCGGCAGGGCTTGTGGGGGCAGGGGCCACCCTGTTGCCAGGCGGCGAAGGGGTGGCGTGGGGCGGCCAGCTCGGGGATTCCGGGACCGAAGATGGTAAAGGTTGGCACGCCCAGAAAGGCGGCGAGATGGCCGGGGCCTGAATCGTTGCCGAGGAACGCGCGTGCGGGAGCCAGCGCCTCGATCAGGCGATCGAGATCGACGAGGGAATCGTCGAGGACGACGACGGACCAGCCGCGGCGCCGGAGCTGGTCGATGACGACGGTCCATCGTTCCTTGGGCCAGGCGCCGTGGGGGCTGCCTGCGCCGAGGTGCGCCACGATCAGGCGGTCCTGTGGGGGGCGCAGACGGCCGGGCGAGGGGAGCGGGTCGAGGCCGAGGGTGGCACTGAGGGCAGTCCAGGCGTCGGCGCGATGAGTGCGCGCTGGGAGTGTGAGCGGGTCGGTGAGCAACCGGGCGGACGCGGGGTGGGTGGCGCTGACGCGTCGTCGGGCCCCGCTGAGGCGCAGCCAGAGGTGGTCGCGCGGGTCGCTGCGGGCGGAGAACGCGACGTCGAAGTCGCGTGTTCTCAATTCGGCGGTGACCCTCCAGAGGTTGCGCCAGGGCCAGCCGGCCAGGCGGTAACGGTCGCGGGCGGACGTCCACGGGGCGCGGAAGGGGATGCAGTCGATGCTGGGTGCGAAACGGCGCAGCAGGGAGAGGGAGCGCGCCGGTGCGAGAAGGGTGACCTGGTGGCGGGCCGCGGCGGCGCGCAGGAAGGGCAGGGCGAGCACGGTGTCCCCGAGGCCCCACAACTCGAGCACGAGAAGCCTTTGGGAGGAGAAACTGGACGTTCGCGGTCGCAAGGCGCGCAACAAAGTACGGCGGTAGGTCGGAAGACAAGCCGACCCGGAACGCTCGCGTCCGGAGTGCGTCGGCCCAGAGGGAGGGGAGGCCTCTCCGCCCCCGTCTAAAGGCTTGAGCTTTCATTCGTCCGGGCTACCGTGCAGGCCCCTTGACGAGCTTTAACGCAGCCGACTTAGCGTTGTTGTTCGCCGGGAGTGGTCCTGTGGAGTGGCCGCTCGCGGTGGGTATTTTATTTAGCCTTATGCTGGGCGGATGCGCGGGCTATTTCGGTGTGTGGGCGCTCACGCGCCACACACGTCGCAGTGCTCGCGAGAATGCCTCGGAGCTCATCGAAGTCGCCAAACGCGAGGCGGCGGCGATCGCCCAGGAAATCAAGAACAGGGCCGAGGAGGAGATCGCCGTGAAGCGGGCCGAGCTCACCCGGGAGTTCGACCGCCGGGAGATCGAGGTCGACATGAAGCTGCGCGAGATCCGCTCGCACGAGGAATCGCTGGCCCTGCTGGACTACCAATTGGAGCAGCGCCAGGACCGGCTCGAGCGCGAGAACCTCGCCATTAAGCAGGCGCGCGACGCGATGCGCTCCTTGTCGAAATCCCTCCGCAAGCGCCTGGAGGGCGTCGCCCACATGGACGCCGAGGAGATCAAGAAGCAACTTCGCGAGGAGGTCATGCTCGAGTGTCAGGACGAGCTTCGCGCGCAGCGCCGGAGCATCCTGGAGCGTTCGGAGCAGGATATTCAAAACGAGGCGCGTCGCATCCTGGTGACGTCGATGCAGCGGCTGGCGAACAAGCCCAACAACGACATCACGGCCACCATCGTGCATTTGCCGAGCGAGGAGATGAAGGGGCGCATCATCGGGAGGGAGGGGCGCAACATCAAATCCTTCGAGGCGGCCACGGGCGTCACGCTCCTCATCGACGAATCGCCGCAGATGGTGCTCATCTCGTCGTTCGATCCGGTCCGCCGCGAAGTGGCGCGGGTCGCGCTGGAGAATCTTGTCACGGATGGCCGGATACATCCGGCGAGCATCGAGGAGTTCGTGCGCCGGGCGCAGGAGGAGATCGAGCAGCACACGGCGCAGGCCGGCGAGCAGGCGGTGGCGAAGCTCAACATCAACGGGCTGCATCCGGAGATCATCAAGCTGCTCGGCCGCCTGAAATACCGCTTCAGCTACACGCAGAACGCGCTCGATCACTCCATCGAGGTCGGGTTCCTCTCATCGATGATCGCCAGCGAGATCGGGCTCGATCCCAACATCGCCAAGCGCGCGGGCCTCCTGCACGACATCGGCAAGGCCGTCGAGGGCGAGTACGAGGGGAGCCACGCGAGCATTGGCGCCGAGTTTGTGAAACGTTTTGGCGAGACGCAGATTGTGGTGAACGCCATCGCGGCGCATCACGAGGAAGTGAAGCCCGAGACTGTCTATGCGGGCCTGGTGATCCTCGCGGATACGGTGTCTGCGGTGCGGCCCGGGGCGCGCGCCGAGACGATGACCAACTACATCCAGCGGCTGGACCGCCTGGAGAAGCTGGCGCTGTCGCTCGAGGGCGTGCAGCAGGCCTTCGCAATCCAGGCGGGACGGGAGATCCGCGTGGTCGTGAAACCCGAGATCGTGACCGACGAGGCTGCGCGCGACCTTGCGAAGACGCTGCGGCGTCGGATCGAGGAGGAGCTGCAGTATCCCAGCACGATCAAGATCACGGTGATCCGCGAACAGCGTTTCACCGAGGTGGCGACGTGACGCGAGGAAAAGAAGCGAGGAGCGGGAATCGGGAATCGAGTAGGATTCCAGCGTAGGACTTCAGGCAGACTATCCGCGTCAGGCCGCCTCGTTTCAGGGGACGATGGGTCGCAAAGAGGCTGCCCTCGCCGGTGGGCGCGCCGCAAGGGGAGGTACGCGGCGGGAGCTATTCTCGCTTCCCTCCCGCTCCTGGCATTCCGAGTCGGAAAGGTGACACGGGCGGCGCAGTCTGCGACGAAGCCGGATCGCTTCTTCCCCGTCGTTCAGTCCGCGCTTTCGGTGTAGACGCCGAGATTGCGGAAGCGGGCGTAGCGCGCTTCGACCAGCTCCTGTTCGCTCAGCTTGGAGAGATCGTCGAGGTGGCGGCGCAGGGACGCGCGCAACAGTTCGCCGGCAGCGGCGGGGTCGTTGTGGGCGCCGCCGTAGGGTTCCTTCACGACTTCGTCGACGACGGACAACTCCTCGAGGGTGCCCGCGTTGAGCTTGAGCGCGGAGGCGGCCTGGGGCGCCTCCGCGGCATCCTTCCAGAGGATGGCGGCGCAGCCTTCGGGGGAGATCACGGAGTAGTAGCTGTTCTCGAGAATGAGCACACGATTGGTGACGCCGATGCCCAGGGCGCCACCCGAGCCGCCCTCGCCGATGACGACGGAGACGGTGGCGGTTTTGAGCATGGCCATTTCGCGCAGATTCATGGCGATGGCCTCGGACACGTGGCGCTCTTCGGACTCGATGCCGGGGTAGGCTCCGGGAGTGTCGATGAAGGACACGACGGGCAGGCCGAATTTTTCGGCCATGCGGAGCAGACGCAGGGCCTTGCGGTAGCCCTCGGGCTGGGGCATGCCGAAATTGCGCGAGATCTTGTCCTTGGTTTCGCGACCCTTCTGCTGGGCGATGATCATGACGGCGCGGCCGTCGAAAAAGGCGGTGCCGCCGATCAGGGCGCGGTCATCGTTGTACTGGCGGTCGCCGTGCAACTCCTGGAAACGGTCGAAGAGCTGGGCGATATAATCGAGTGCGTAGGGGCGTTTGGGATGCCGTGCGATCTGGACGCGCTGCCAAGGGGTCAGGTTCTCGTAAACCTCGCGCTGGGTGGCCTCGAGCTTCTTCTCGATCGCGGCAACCTCGACCGACAGATCGATCTGGTTTTCGCTCGATTGCTGCTGAAGCGCCTCAAGTTGGCGGGAAAGCTCCCTGAGGGGCCTCTCGAATTCGAGGGTGTATGCGGGTTTGTCCATCGCCCGTGACCTTGTCGCCGCAATGAACGGTGTCAATCGGATGGGTAAGTGTCACAAAAAAAGCGATTTAAGTGATGTTTCTCTCGCCGGCCCCAATGCGCGGTGGCTGGCCGGGAGGGCTCGAATGCCGGTCGGCAATGCAGGGTGGGAGCGATGCCGACAAGGGGGGGGCGGCGGAGGAGGGGGCGATCGGGCGAGGCCTGTTCGGCTCAGAGGGTGAGTCTTTGATTGGGGCTGAGAGGGACCTCGCGCGGGGCTTGGTTAGAAAAATGAAGCGTGATGGTTTGCGGCCGGTCGGCGATGCCGACGAGGGTGAGAGGCTTGCCGGCCTTGTCAGTGATGAGCCTGGCGGTGCCGGCGTCGATCCGGCCGAGGGGTGTGCCGGCGAGTGAGAGTTCGGCGCCCTGGGCATCGTAGTGCAGAACGGCGTCGCGACCCTCGTCGGTTCGAAGGCGGAAACGCGCGGCCTGGGCGGCGGGGTGGCCTGGGCGGATGTTCCAGTGAAGCGCCTCGGCTTCCTCGCTGAGGCCTGCGAGGCGCCAAGTGTAGTCGACCATCACCAGAGCGCAGGGGGAATAGCCTGGGGCGTCCGTCTGGGTGAAGGCGCCGGTCAGAGGATCGATTTGCTGGCGGAAACTCATGTCGCGTTGGATCGCCTCGCACCAGCGATCCATCACGAAGCTGAATTCCGCGGAGCGGTCGTAGTGGTCGAACCAACGGCCTGCGCGCAGGGCGGTGAGGGCCTGGGAAGCACCGCCCCAGGAGTTGCGCGGGATGGGGCGGACGAAGCGGGGGTCGTCGAGGGCGACCGACGGCAGCGGGTAGGGCGCCCAGAATGCCTCGGGCTTGTGGATTTGCCGGGTCCAGAGGGTGTCGAAGAGGGTCGGGTCGGGCACGTGTTCGCCGCATACGCGCGTGATGATTTCGCTGCGTATCCGCACGAAGTGATCGCGTGCGTCGAGGTCGTAGAAGGCGGCGTCCTCGGGGGCGTACAGTGTGGCGAGGAGGGTATGACGCAGCGACTCGGCGCTCTCGGTCCAGCGGTCGGCCTCGGGGGTTTTCCCGAGGGCGCGCGCCATGGCGGCCAGGGCGAGGCGCGCGCCGTAGGTCGTCGCCGAGAGATCCGGGCAGAGGCGGGGCATGGAAGGCAGGGCCGGACAGAGGCGGGCGTCGGCGTGGGGGCACTGGTTGGGGATGCCGGCCCAGCGGGGGCTGTTGTCGTTGCCTGTGTCGTAGGTGCAGAAGCCCTCGACGAGACCCGTGCCCCGGGTGTTGCGGTGGCGCATCAGCCACGCGTCCCAGCGAGAACAGGCTTCGTACGCGGTGTGCAGCAGCTCGTCGTCATGCGTGGCGCGCGCCAACTCCCACGCGGTGGCGGCGATTGGCACGACCATCTGGATCTGCCCGAAGCCGGTCTCGGACACCTTGTTGTTCGCGGGAAGCTGGCCGTCCGCGTGCTGGAGGGCGAAGAAGACGAGGTGGCTGTTGCGGGCGACGTCGGGGCGGAATTTCCGATAAACGAGGGCCTCATGCGGGCCGCACTCCATCCAGATGCCGTTGTAGACGGAGCCCTCAATGAGCACAGGCAGGGGGTAACGGGGCAGGACGCGGACATTGCCGGAGAGGACGGAGCGCGCGCGGTCGTAGGCGGCCTGCCAGCGGACGTTGGCGGTGGTGAATTCGGGGCCAGGGGCATGCCCGGAGGGGAGGGCATGAACGCGGCCGACCTGTGCGGCCATCAGAGCGCCTGCGCCGAGCTTCAGAAACTGGCGGCGATTCATGGGCATCCTGGATCCACCGTAGGCAGGCTGACGCGACGGCGTCGAATGCATTGGGGGGGCTCGGGGTGCTGATGTCTTCGGGTTTTCGGAATGCAAAAAAACCCCGGACCTTGAGGGGCCGGGGTTGATGGAAGAATCGGATGCCTACTTTTGAAGATCGGCCTCGATGTTGATCGAGACGGAAACGTCATTACCGATCATACCCTGGTAGCCGCTGATGCCGAAGTCGCGGCGGTCGAGCGTCGTGGTGGCCTTCCAGCCGGAGAGCTGGGTGCCGCGCATGCCTGGGCCGAAGCCGAGGCACTCGACCTTGAGGACGACAGGCTTGGTCACACCGTGGATCGTCAGGTCGCCCGACACGTCGAACGTCTTCTTGGAAGTCTGCTTCCAGGAAGTGCTCTTGAAGGTCATGACGGGGAACTTCGCGGCGTCGAAAAAGTGGGGGGATCGGAGGTCGTCATCGCGTCGGGACACGTGGGTGAAGACGGAGGCAACCTCGATTGTGGCCTGGGCGCTGCTCTTGGACATGTCGGCGCGGTCGACGGAGAGGGTGCCGCTGAGTTTGGTGAAAGAGCCGGGGACGTCGCTGACGAAGTGGCGGATCGAGAAACCGGCGGACGAGTGAACGGGGTCGATTTTGTAGGTCTCGACCTGGGCGGAGGCGTGGAGGGCGGCGGCGAGGGGAAGAACCAGGAGCAGGCGGGAGAGGCGTTTCATGGGAATGGGTTGCTTGGGCAGGATGCCGAAAAGAAAGGCATAGGAGAGCCAGACTCCGCGGATTCGCAACTTGCGCGAGCAACGCGGGCCACTGCCGGTTCGCAACGATGGGGGGCCGCTCAGCGGCGGCTTTGCTGCTTTGCCTCGTCGAGCAGGCGCCTGTATTCGGCATGCTCGCGAATGGAGTCGAGGTCCTTGTCCTTGGCCATCCAGCCCCAATCGCTGTAACCGAGCTCGATCGCCTTGGAGAGGGCACGGAGGGCGTCGGTGCGGCGCTTCATGAGCGCGAGACTGCAGGCGAGATTGTAGTGGGCGGTCGCGTTGGTCGGCTGGAGACGCACGAGACGGCGGTCCATCTTGAGCCCATCGGCCACGCGGCCCTGCTGGGTGTAGAGACCGCCGAGAATTTCAACGACCTGCGCGTAGTTGCGATCGCGCTTCAGGATGGATTCAAAGAAGCGTGTTTCGAATTGGAGATCGCGCTGGGAGTTGGGATGCATCGTCGGTCGGGCTCAGGTTTTCCGCGGGCAGACGCCGGTCTGGCGGAGCACATTGCAATGTGCGCTCACCTGGAGGCGTTGCGAC
>JAJXVO010000377.1 GCA_021782105.1 bacterium | reverse complement strand
CAGGGATGAACGGGATGAAAGGGATAAAGCCATCGGACTCCCTGCGGGAATTCGAATCCTGTATCTATGTTTCGGATCCCCATCCCCTTCATCCCGTCCATCCCTGTTAAAAACGGCTTGGGGGATCGTGAATCCATCCCCTTAATCCCTGTCAATAACCTTCAGTGAATTGAATCGGTTCTCGAAACGCCGGTATTGGAGTTTTGGATTCCCGAAATTCAGCAGCAATCCCACCGGCAGACCCGTCGCGTTGAGGTAATTCAAGAGTTGAGCCTCATGGTCCGGTGCCAGATCCTTGGCGGCCTTCAGCTCCAGGATGACGCATCCCTCCACGACAATGTCCGCAAAGAAGCTGCCGACGACGTGGCTCCTGAACCGCACATCGAGAGGTTTCTGATTCTCCGCCCGGAGCCCTTTCTCACCCAGGCATACCAGCAAGGCCTTTTCGTAAACGCTTTCCAGGAACCCAGCCCCCAGCTCGTTAGAAACATCAAAGGCCGCATCCAGAATTTCTCTGGTCAAATCGGAATGAACCATGAGGTGAAGTTTAATGCCAAAGATAAAGAATCAACACTGTATTTTAACAGGGATGGAGGGGATGAAAGGGATGTTCGGACACTGAGATTCACAGGGATAAAAGGGATAAAAGGGATGGGAGGGATGGAATCTTTACCGAAGAGACTGGGAGCGATCGGAGGGTTGGTTCTATAGATTTATCCCTTCCATCCCCTCCATCCCTGTTAAAAAATCCAGTCCATCCCCTTCATCCCTGTTACTATCGAAGAAGCGAGAATCGAGCAGCGAGGAGCGAGAAGGATTCCAGCGGCGTACCTCGGAGAGGGTTAGCCACGAGAAAACTAAATGGTGCGAGGGTTGCCGGCCGCATTGTGGGAGCGCTTATGAGCGCACACAGTTACAGACCGCAGCCCCTGAAACTTTGTGTTTTTCGTGGGCATTCACTCCGGGGACCGAAAAAATCGGATCCCATCCCTTTCATCCCCTCCATCCCTGTTAAATAAATTCAGTTCCTGCCCCTCCTAAATTCTGGATTCTCGTCATCCGCTTCTCGCTTCTTTTCCCCTCCCATCAGCCGCTCGCATGCGCGCCGAAGCTCCGGTAAATCGTTTTGAACGGCATCCCAGACCACCGACCATTCCACCGCGAAATAGGCATGCTGAGGACATCGCTCAGGCCCGCGACATCCTCCACGGCACCGCAGGCTCGAGTTCGCGCAGCGAGTCGGGGATTCCCTTCACTGCTTTGAGGCGGTGACCCAGAACTCAGGCCCTACCACGAACCGATAAGGGATGGAGGGGATGAAAGGGATTGTGGGAAGCTAGGCTCGGCTCCCCAGTCGGGAGTGCTCGGCCTTGGCAATCACCCAGCGCAGGTTCTTCCAGGATCCCGCCGCATAGTCGAAGGCCGTGAACAGCCTCTGCTTGGTTCCCGTCCTCTCAACGCTGAAAAACTAAAAGCTGAAACTAGAAATCTGAAGTCTAGCGCAGGCGCGGGATCGCGGAACTCAGAGTTAAGCCTCCAACTGCCGCGCTTCCCCGGCGTCGCATCCGCAGGCACCCGTCCAGCCATCTCGTTCGCTCGGTTCGCTTGCCATCGCGGTCATGCTCCGCAGCACTTCTTGTACTTTTTGCCGCTCCCGCAGGGGCATGAGTCGTTGCGACCCACCTTCGGCGCGCTCCGCACATACGGTCGCCCGGACTCGGGACCAGGCAGAGGTGTGTCCGGATCGTCAGCCGGTACAAACATCGGTTTCCTTGGCCGGCTTCGCTCGCTCCTCAGGCCGAATGCAATCTGCGCATCCTCCCAGTCGCCAGCGATGCTGGGGTCGATGCGCCCCTCCTCGAAGGCCTGCCGAACCACCTCGGCATGGGCCGAGGCTTTGAATCTCATCAGGACCACGAGGACCCAGCCGTTCACACTGGCGGCCGCCTGCTGGCGATCCGCGATCATGTGGGCCAACAAGGTGCAACAGTCCTCGCGAATTCCCGGAACTCGGTCGGCCAAGTTGCCAAGCGCCTCGCACGCGGTGATGCGAGACGCCTGCGAGAGGGTCGGATTCCTGACGACGCCCACCAGCGGTCCGAAAGATGCCACACCGATCTCGCAGAGCACCCCGCCGAGTTCGTAATCCAGGGGGTCCTCGGCATCGTCCTCCAATTTCATGTTTTCCAGCCGCCGCATCAGCACGGGGATCGCCGCTTCGGCCTTCAACTGTCCAAGGGCTTTCAGCGCATGGAAAGGCGCCCAGGCCATCGGCGAAACAGAAACCTCAAGCTCGGCATCCTCGAACATCGCGATGAGTTCGGGGATGTCGGCGTTCGAGACGTCGTAAACAAAATCGCCGCCGCCATCGACGGGATCGGAACCCAGCTCGAGCAGCCTGTCACAAGGCGGACCGTAGCGCACGCGGTGCGGGGGCACCTTCCGGTCGAGACTCACCTCGAATCCCGCCGCCCGAATCCCCTCCTCCACGCTGTCGTAATGCTCGGACAGATCATGGAAGACGATCGTGACGCCGCCCGCATCGCCCAGGCGGGCGGCACTTTCGTCGAATCGGGAAAAATACACGCCTTCGTCAAGCAGCGCCTGCATGATGGTCTCAGCGTCGGGCGCTGGAAGGTTGCAGTAGAGACCGAAAATCTGATCTCGCTGAAGGTAAAGCGTTGTGCCGGGCATGGAGCCTCGATCAAGCCTGCATCCGTTCGAGGAGCGCAATCACGATTTGTCGGTCGAAGCTGCGGCAGGGTGATCGCGATCGGTGAGCCAGCCAGCGCCAGCCATATTGAGAAGACATGTGGCCGACTGGCCGCGCGTGGCGCGCTAGCCTACCGGCGATATGCAAAACAAACAGGAAGAATACTATCTCAAAGGGTGCTCCCATCGCAGGATG
>JAJXVO010000376.1 GCA_021782105.1 bacterium | reverse complement strand
GGGCCGACCCTGCTGGGCTCGTCAACCTGGCCCGGGGAGGAGGAGGCGGTGGTGCGCGCCTGGCGGGCCTGTCAGGCGGCAGGGTCTGCGCCGGCGTTGATCCTGGTCCCGCGCCATGCGGAGCGCCGCGCCGAGGTGCGGGCGGTGCTCGACTCGCTCGGGGTTCGCTCCCATTTCCGTTCGACCGGTCCCGCGTCCGCGCAGGTGGACGTGGCCGTGGGCGACACGACGGGGGAGCTCCGAAAGCTGACGCAGCTCGCGGACGTCGTGTTTGTAGGGAAGAGCCTG
This sequence comes from bacterium, assembly GCA_021782105.1. GTDB lineage: Bacteria > Verrucomicrobiota > Verrucomicrobiia > Opitutales > Opitutaceae > MWDT01. The sequence continues at coordinate 2,621 of JAJXVO010000376.1, read as the reverse complement.
CCGCCCCATCACGAAGGGCAGACCCCCGTGGAGGCGGCTGCGTTGGGCAAGCCGATCCTGTTTGGACCGGAGATGAGCAATTTCAGGGAGATCGCCCGCGATCTCGTGCGCCGGGGCGCGGCGCGGATCGTGCGCACGCCCGAGGAACTGGCGTCTGCAAGCCGGGAGCTCCTGGCGGACCCCGCCAAACGCGCGGCCATGGCGGACGCGGCCCGCGCGTGGCAGCATGGCAACCAGGGAGCGCTGTCGCGCACGGTCGCGGAGTTGCGCCGTGAGCTCGACGCGCTCGGTGGCGTCCGGGATTAGGGGTTCGCCCGGATGGTGTATTTTTCGACGACGTCCGCAGGCAGCGGCGTTGGACGGCCGTCGGCGAGTGTGACGAGCACGTAATCGCAGGCGCCGTCGCAGCAGAGCTTCCGGTTGTCGGCGCGCTCGATCTGAAAGGGGACGCGGCAACCATGGCTCGAGAAGCTTTCGATCCAGGTCCGCACGATCATGCGGTCGCCGAGGCCGAGCGGCCGCTTGAAGGCAATCTGGGCGGTTGCCATGAACCACCCAAGCCCGCGTCGCGAGAACTCGGCCATGCCCATGCCGTAGCAGCGCTCCATCTGCTCGAAACGCGCGGCGAGCACGTAGTCGAGGTAGCGCGTGCTGTGCACGTGTTGGTACAGGTCGATGTCGTCGGGACGCACCGCGAGTTCCGACTCGAATTTCGCGTAGACGCTCATGCCGTCAGTTGAGGCACGTAGGGGCGTTACCGCGAATCGAATCTTGCGGGGCGATATTCGCCGGACGACGCCTTGGGGTGCCGCCGGGAGGATTTAACGCTCTTGAGCCGGGCGTGCCGATATCGCGAGGACTCCCGCCATGAATTATCTGGCCAGCCGGCTTCTTGGGTCCTACGAGAACGCAGCGCAGCAATTGAGTTGCGTCGTGCCATCACCAGCCGCGATCCCGAGTTCCTCGCGTTGAAACCAACAGCCTTCCCCATTCACCGTCGTACCCGCCGCCACCCGGCCGGAGTCGTGGCTGCTGCATCTTCGTCGGCCCGCGACCATGATTCCGGGTCGAGGCGGCGGACCTGATCGAACGCCTCCCGATTAACGCCATGAATTCCCGCCCTCCCTTTGGTGTTTGCCAGTGCGCGCTGCAAGGGCGTCACAGATCGGGCGGCGAGGGTTATTGCCTTGCGGAGGCTTGGGTGCAGCGAGTCGAACGTATCCGCAGGGCGGTGGCGCGCTGTGCACGCAAAGGACGCGTGGGTTGGCTGCGGGCGCCGGAATCCACAGTTCACTTCAGGCAGACGTCTTCGGCGGCCGCGGTGGAGCCGCCGCGGGATCGTGTGGGTGCGGAAGGTCCGGCGCCGGCTGGCGAAAGTGGCGGGAACGGATACGGCGTGAGCCCGATTGGAGCACCGACCGAGCACCCGAGAAGCGGGAAAATTGAAGCGCAGAAAGAGACGTCATGAGCGTGAAAATCGTACGTTTGGGAACACCACGTGGGGAAGGCGAAGGTCTGAGGATCGGAACGGTCCGTAGGCCGCCGCGCGGAGTGCCGAAGGAGCGTTTTGCGGCGGACGATTGGTACGACGTCTGGTTCCCGAACCTGGCGCCGAGCCTCGAGACGATGAAGATCGCGTTGGCCGCGGAGACCTCCGCCGAATGGACGGTGTTCGAAAAGCGATTCCGCGCGGAGATGGCGGAGCCCTCGGCGAAGCACGACGTGGCGCTGTTGGCGGCACTTTCGCGGAGCACGAATTTCTCCGTCGGCTGCTATTGTGCGGACGAGTCACGCTGCCACCGTTCGATCCTCAGGGAGTTGCTGGTGGCGGCGGGGGCGAAGATGGACTGACGACGCTCCCTGGCAAATGATACATACCTTGCGACGCCAGCCTGCCGACGTGCGTGAGCCAGACGGACAAGTCACGTATTCGACCCAGAATCGCGGCTATTTGACCAAGCTTTCGATCGCGTCGGCCGCGTTTGCGCTGGTGAGCTATTTCGAGGCGGTGCCTCACGCAGTGGGAAAGGGCCTTGCGGCAGGAGCGCTTATCATTGCGGCAATTGCCATAGTCATCGCGGGACTATCGTGCAGTGTGGCCTTCGATCGGTGCGAAAGGATGATGTCGATCGAATGGCGCTTGTATTCGTATTCTCTTTCGCAATTCAAGCCGCGCTTCGAGGACGTGGTGCTTCATATCAGACACTATGCTGGAATCTCGGGCAGTGAAGCAGGCTCTATGGACGGCGCATCCGGTCTTGAGTCCTGTGAACTCTGGCTGGCAGTGAAATTCCGAGGTCAGGACTACCTTCTTGAATATGTGAAATCGACGGACTCGGTCGGGCCGACGCTGCAGCGGTATCGACAAGAGTTCGGGTTCGATGCCTAAGCTCGACTGGCGAACACGCGGGGTTTGGAATCGACCGTGTAAAGGCGCAGATTGACATGGCCCCGGGGCAGTCCTTTTTGCGGAGGGAGGCATGCTCGACCTGATCCAAACCTATTTTGCGTTGCTGGGGCCGCTGACGCTGGCCGTGCAGATCGGATTGTGTATTCACGTTTACCGCACCGGGCGTCCGCTCTGGTGGATGGTGATCATCTTCTTTGCGCCGTGGATCGGC
>JAJXVO010000375.1 GCA_021782105.1 bacterium | reverse complement strand
TTCGCCCAGGGTCGCGCGCGCCGCGTCGAGGCGCTCGGTGAGCCCGTTGCGCTTGATGTCGGAAAGATTGGCGGAGTTTTCGGCCTGCTCCTTTTCGGAGCGCACGTCGAAGACGGCCTGCTGGGCTTCCTGGACGCGCTGATTGAGGCGGGAGCGTTCGACGCGCTTGGATTCGAGGGCGGACTGCTGCTGCTCGAGGTTGGAGCGGCGGGCGTCGGCGTCGGCGCGGAGGGTGCCGACCTTGCCCTCGAGTTCGGCGAGGGTGGCGGCCAACTGGGCGTGCTGCCAGCCGCCGTGTGCGAGCACGAGGTGGCGGAGGCGGTAGCTCAGGCGCTTGAACCGAAGGGCCTTGGAGGCCTGGCGGCGGAGGCTGTTGATCTGACGGCCGACCTCTCCGATCACGTCCGCGACGCGTGTCAGGTTCTGGTCGGTCATCGACAACTTCTGCAGGGCCTCGCGGCGCTGCGACTTGTACTTCGTGATGCCGGCGGCTTCTTCGAAGACGGCGCGGCGCTCCTCGGGCTTGGAGGAGAGGATCTGATCGATCTGGCCCTGGGCCATGATCGAGTACGAGGTCCGGCCGATGCCGGTATCCATGAACAACCGCTGGATGTCCTTCAGGCGGCAGGGTTGACCGTTGAAGAAATATTCACCCTGCCCATCGCGGTGGACCCGGCGCATGATCTCGATCTCATGGAATTCGCTACCGAGCTGTTTTTCGCAATCGGTGAGGATCAGCGAGACTTCGCAGAGCTGGGCGGGTTTGCGGCTGTCCGCGCCCTCGAAGATGACGTCCTGCATCTTGCCGCCGCGCAGGGCCTTGGCGCTTTGTTCACCCAGTACCCAGCGGATGGAGTCGGCGATGTTCGATTTGCCGCAGCCATTTGGCCCCACGATCGCGGTCACACCCGGTTCGAACCGGAGGGTGCTGGGATCGGCGAAGGACTTAAATCCGTGGAGCTTTAGGGCTTTGAGGTACATTGACCTGAGTCGTCAGTGGGTTGAAGAGAAGGGCGAAGGGAACGTAGAGCCGGGAGCTCACCAGGGATGCGTGTGCCGAGGCGGAAGCACCGGTCGGGTGGTCTCAGGGTGGGGGCGTTCCATCGCTTCGTTGTTCCTTCTTAGTTATCTTCGTTGTCTTCTGTTAAATACGTCTTTGGTCAACCATCGCCTGGATTTCAATTCCCGGTCATCTTCGCTTCCTCCTGTTGGCTGGGTTTCCCAAGTTGGAAACGCCGATGTTGAGAGAGCGGTATTTTGCCGTGCAACGGGAAAGTGCTCGGACTTGCTCACGGGTTATTCACAGGGTCCGGCTCCGCCGATCGGGGCGGGGAGCTCAGGCGACGCGGCAGGGCAGCAGGGCGGCGTCCTGCATGCCATGAATAATCTTTTTGTCGGGGGGGCAGAAGGTCGCGAGAGCGCCCGCGAGCCGGGCCTGTCCTTCGCCCACGAGGTAGTAGGGGCAAAGTCGAAGTCGGCCTTCGCGCGGAGCAGCCTCGAATGCGCCGGGCTGTCCGTCGGCGGCGGGAACGTAGAGCGTATGGCGCGCCCGCCGCGGCTTGCGGTAGGCCTGGAGGACGTGAAGGTGCTGGTGGGAGAGGTCAAGCGCCTGCTCGAGGCCGAACTGCCACTGCTCGCGCGAGCAGTCGGAGCCCAGCACGACGCTGCGGGCGCCCCAGGCGGTCTCATGGTAGCCGCTGATCTTGATGATGAGATCGCGCTCCTTCTGCGAGGCGGCGGCGAGTTCACGCCAGTCGGTGAGAGGACGCCCGCCGACGAGCGGGCCGTCGAGCACGGCGCCTGGAGGCAGCGGGGCGGCATCGAGTACCCAGGATCTCGGGATGATGCGCGCGAGCAGCGCATGGGAGCGCTTGTCCAGCGACTCCGTCCAGAATTCGCGCAGCCGATGGTGGTGGAAGAGCGCGAACGCGAGTTTCTCCTCCTGGAACGGACGCATCGGAGGCGCCACGGCGAGGTCGCCGGCTTTCCAGGACTCGAGGATGAAGGCGGCGGTCTTGACGTTCGCGAGGTCGAAAAGCTCGAAGAACCGGTACAGCACGTCGATCTTCTCCGGATTGCCTTCGAGGTCGAAACACAGCGTGGTTCCGAGCGGGAAGAGCTGTTCCGGGCGCAGGCAGAAGACCCGTTTCCCCTGCACTTGGAGCTGGCCGGCGAGCCACTCCATCTCGGGGCGGTACGTGGCGGCCTCCTCGCTGACGACCAGCGCGATGAGCGGATTGCGTTCGCCAGGGCGAAGTGCGGCAAGGCTTTCGTGGAAGGCGCGGATCATCTCATCGCCCGCGCCGATGATCGACGCGCCTTCATCCTGCGCGTACAGGCGGTTGAGAAACGCCGTCAGGCCAATCCCTCCCGGCACCGAATCGAGCTCCGTCATCACGAAGCCGTCGTCGGTCAGCAGGAGATCGGGCCGGAGCACCGTTGGAAACAGGCCGCGGTTCTTGGGGTCGCGGGCGTGCAGGACCAGCTCGCGGGGTTTGCCGCGGTCGAGGTAGTCGGCAACCCAGGGGGCGAGCAGGGGCTTGTTGCGGAGGAGGTTTTTGCCTGCGGCGGACCGGAGGTAGAGCGTCTCGAGCGCCTGATGAAACTGCAGGCAGGCCGCGCCGATCTGTCCGAGCTCATCCACCTGGTCGCGCGACAGCGGCCAGGCCTCTGGCGAGAGCTGCCAGGTCTTCGCCTCGAAGAGCGGCGTGCGGTCGAGTTCGGAGCGGATCTGCGCGTAGGGAAGCATGTGGTGATCCTGGCTGATTTGATGGAATTTGAACCACAGAGACACGGAGGACACGGAGAAGGACTCGGGGAATAGACTCTCAATCCCTTAAATTCAAATACTCCAACTGGCCCCTGGCTTCTAACTTCTTCCCTCTGACTTCCGGTTTTCTCTGTGCCCTCCATGTC
>JAJXVO010000374.1 GCA_021782105.1 bacterium | reverse complement strand
CACGGGATCGCGTGCGGCTGACCGTCGACAGCACGGTGGAATCCGTTCACGCGAGTTTCCCCTACCGAAACACCGGATCGAAGGCCGTGCGCGTCCTGGTGGCGCGTCCGTCCTGCGACTGCATGGTCGTGGGAGATTCCTCCTTCGTGGTGGAACCGGGGAAGGAGGGTGCGCTCGACGTGACGTTACGCCTCATGGGGCAGGTGGGCTCGGTGCGCAAGGAACTCTGGGTGGCCACCGACGCCCCCGACGCGTCCCCGCAGAGGCTTGAGCTCGATGTCGAGGTGCACGAGCGCATCGCGGTCAGGCCACGGATGCTGTTCTGGACCCTGGGCGACGAGCCATCGGCGAAAACGATCAGGGTTGCCGTGAGCCCCGAGGGTTCGGCCCGGCTTCTTGGCGTGCGGACTTCGGGCGGGGAATTTCTGGTGGCAACGGAGCCTGGGGCGGCGCCCGGGACCTGGATACTGAGTGTTCATCCTGTGGATACCAAGAGCCGTCGCAACGGCTCGGCCGCGCTCGATTTTGCCGGCTCCGACGGGGCGCCGCTTAAGGTGGAGGTTTATTTGGTCGTCCGATGATCCGCGGCATAGGCATCCTCCTGTTCGTCGCGGTCCTTCCGGCGCTGGCATCGCTGGTGGTTTACCGCGGCTCGCTCGCGCGGGCAATCGCGCCGGTGGTGGGGATTTCGTACCGCGAGGCGTTTCTGGGAAACGTAATCTGGGTGGATGCGCGTTCAGCGGATGATTACCGGCGAGCCCACGTGGCCGGAGCAATCTCTCTGGGCACTGAAGGCTGGGACCAGGCACTCGCCGAGATCGCCCGAAGGTGGAAGCCGGGGATCAGGATCGTCGTTTACTGCAGTGCGGGCTGCGATCTCGCCCGCGAGGCCGCGGTGCGGCTGAGGACCGACGCAGGAATCGAGGGGGTGTTCACCCTTGAGGGCGGATGGCCGCCTGGGGCGGCGGGGGATGGCCGATGAAGACGCGCAGGTGGCTTGAACGTGGTGCGCTCCTCACATTGGGCCTGGTGTTTGCCGCCGCGGGGATCCTGAAGGTGGCGGATCCCGTGGGATTCGCGGACGCGGTCTATCGGTACCGAATGCTGTCGTGGACACCCTCGCTCGTGTTGGCCGTCTACCTTCCGTGGCTGGAGTTAGTGGCCTCGCTGGCGCTGCTTTCGGCGCAGCTCAGGAGGCCGGCGGTCGCTCTGCTGGCCGGATTGTGCGTGGTATTCCTGGTGGTCCAGGGACTGGCGAAGGCGCGGGGATTGGAGCTGACGTGTGGATGTTTTGGGGGAAGCGGCGGCGGAGGAGGAGATCTTGGCTGGAGCATTCTCCGCGATCTCGCGCTGCTGGCGCTGGCGCTCGCGTACCTCGGCTCGACGGCGAGAACGGGGGCGCGGAGATAGGCGCGGCCGGGCATTGCCGGCTGCTCACAGGACGAGGTCGGGAGGAACGTTGGCGAGAGCCTCCTCGATTGTCGTGATGCCCTGACGCACCTTCAACATCGAGTCCTGGTGAAGCGTCTTCATGCCGCCGCGCACGGCGATGCGTTTGAGATCGGCCACCTGGAGCCTGCCGTTGATGGCCTCGGTCAGCTCCTCGCTATTGGTCATCAATTCATGGATACCGACGCGCCCCTTGTAGCCTGAGCCGCCGCAGGCGGGACAGCCCTGGGGGTTGGCGCGAAAGACGGTCTCCACCCGCGCCCCCAGCGCCTTTTCGACGATGTCCCTCTCGCGGCCGGCGGGGGCGCACTGCTGCTTGCAGTTGCTGCAGACGCGACGAAGCAGGCGCTGGGCGCAGACCGCGACGAGCGAGGCGGAGATGTTGAAGGGTTCGACGCCCATCTCACACAGGCGGGCGATGGTGGAGGGAGCGTCGTTCGTATGCAGCGTGGAGACGAGCAGGTGCCCGGTGAGGGCGGCCTCGATCGCGATCTCCGCGGTCTCCTGATCGCGGATCTCACCCACCAAAATCACATCGGGGTCCATTCGCAGATAACAGCGCAGCGCCCGGGCAAAGGTCAGGCCGATCTGACGGTTCATCTGCATCTGGTTGATTCCGGCCAGGGTGTATTCGATGGGGTCTTCGGCGGTCTGGATGTTGATGTCGGGGTTGTTGATTTCGGATAGGGCCGAATAGAGCGTCATCGACTTGCCTGATCCGGTGGGGCCGCAGTGCAGAATCATGCCGTAAGGCTGCCGGATGCACTCCTGGTAGCGTGCGAGGTTCTCGTCGGAGAAACCCAGGGCGGTGAGTGGAAGCGTCGACTTCTGCTTGTCGAGGATGCGCATGCACACCTTCTCGCCAAAATTCATCGGACCGGTTGCGACACGCAGGTCGATATCGATGTTTTTCTTGGTGTATTTCTTGAAGACGATGCGGCCGTCCTGTGGAAGCCGCCGCTCGGCGATGTCGAGGTTGCACATGATCTTCAGGCGGGTGACCAGTGCGTTGCTGACCTGCTTGGGCAGGCGGAGCTTCTCGTAGCAGAGACCGTCGACGCGATAACGCACGACGAGGTCCCTTTCGTGGGGTTCGATGTGGATGTCGGAGGCGCCGGTCATGTAGGCGTCCTCGATCACCCGATTGGCGAGCTGGACTATCGGGGCGGAGTCCTCGCTCTCGAGATCTGCGGTGCTGACCTCCGAACCGTCGGGGGAGTAGGCGGTCGTGATGACGTCGGCGACGGAGGAGATGTCGACCTCCACGCTGTCGGCCCCTTTTCCTCCATCCTTGAAATGTCGTTTCACGAGGGAATCGATCAACGAGGCTGGGGCGACGGAGACATCCTCGATGACGAATTCGGTTGCCTGCTGAAACGACTCCCGTTTGGCGAAGTCGAGCGGGTTGGGCATTATCACCGCGATTGAGCCTGACGACAGGCGCTTGTAGGGGAAGATTCCCTCGCGCCGGATGATG
>JAJXVO010000373.1 GCA_021782105.1 bacterium | reverse complement strand
CAGCTACGTGTACACCCCCGGTAGCTCTCCGTGGGCGAATACGACCGTGTTCACGATGGACTCGACCAATTCCAATTTCGTCATCGGTGACAACTACCTCGTCTTCGTGGTCGACAACATCGACAGCCAGACGAGTTCGTCGGTCACCGGGACGGGTGTGAACGCGACGGGCCTGTTCGTGAGCTACATCAGCGGGACGATCAACGGCAGCACCGTGCAGGTTGTGGTTCCTGAAGTGGGAACCTGGATACCGGCGTTCGCGGCCGTTCTGCTTTATGGCGGCCTGCTCTGGGTCAGGCGCCGGCGCGGCCGCGATGCTGCGGCCTGAGCGTCGGGCGGTTCAATACGGGAGGATGTCCTCCCTAAGAAGCTGCTTCAGCAAGGCGTCCTCGGCGGTCGTAAGCCGGCTCCTGTCGAGTCCCTTGGCCATCGCGCGGGCTTCCTCCTGGCGTCCCATCTCGGCCAGGACGATCGCGTAGGTGTAACGAAGTCCGGGGTCCGTTTCGACGTCGCCCTTGAGCGGCCTGAGCAGCTCGATGGCGCTGGCCGTGTGCATCTGATGGGCGAGGATGAAGGCGTAGGTCGACGTGTAGGCGACCGAGTCGGGGTGCTGTTGGTGGTTCCGGCGCGCGATGTCGAGGGCGAGGGGGGCCTCGTGTCCGGCGAGCGCCGCGAAGTACGCGAAATTATTGGCGATGTCGGGGTCGTCGGGGTGCGCGCTGTAGAGCCGGCTGAAGACCCGGTACTGGCCCTCGGCGTTGCGAGTCACCTGATAGTGGCGCGCGAGGGTCTCGAGCGCGAGGCGCTCGGTCGATGGCGTCTGGACGGCCAGCCATAGCAGCTCGACGGCGCGGTCCTGCAGGCCCCAAGTGTAGAGGGTGTCGGCGACGAACAGGGCGTGGGTGGCCTTGATCTTGCAGTGTTCGCGCAGGTCGTGCCAGTCCCGGGCTTCCGTGCGGGCGTCGCCCGCGTGTTTCGCGGCGAGCACGCCATAGGCGAGCCGCATGAAATCGGTGTCTTCCGGCCAGGTTTCGGATTCTGAGGCCTGCAGCAGCCGGGCCCACTCGGAGCGGAGTCGGAAGGCTTCGAACACGGAGGGCGCCACCGGTGGCGCTGAGCGCATCGCCTGCGGCAGACTGTCGGCGAAGGCGAGAGCGCTGTCGCTGCGGCCGATCTGGTTGAGCCACCCGATGAGCAATGCCGCCTTCTGCGGCGTGGCGCGATGCACGGTCTCGAGCTCGCCCAGTGTCGTCTGATAGGCCGCCTCGTCGGAGTGGGAGAGGGCGTACAGGCACTTGGGAATGTCGGAGATGAGGCAGGCGGGGTGATGGACGAGTTTGAGCGCATAGCGCTCCATGTCGGCCTTGTCATTCCGCTGGGCCGCGTCAGCGAGCAGGGCGCGCAGGGCGTTGGCGCCGGCGACGGGACTGGAGGTCCATTTGTGGAGGAGGGCCAGCCCCTGCGCGCGCTCGGTCGGCGAGGTGGCGGCCAGGAGAGTGGTGCCGAGGGGAATCTCGTTGTTGGCGGCGGGGCCCTCCAGGCGGATGGACGCGCGAAATGCGTTGCAGGCGTCGGTCAGGCGCATCTCCCGCAGGTCGATCTCACCCGCGATGCGCTGGGCGCGACCCGAGGCGGCGCGCTGTGCCGGCGTGAGGTGGTCGAGGGCGGTCGTGGCTTCGGAGGTCTGGCCGGCGACGAGTGCGTCGGCGGCGTAATCGAGCTGGAGCGTCTCGGAGGCGGGGTCGAGCTTCGCTGCGCGACGCGAGTAGTCGAGTGCGGCGGGCAGGCGTCCGACGCGGCGTGCGAAGGCGGCGGCGACGCGCCAAGTGTTGGGATCGTCGGGATTGGTGGCGATTGCCTGCTTGAGTGCGTCGGCGGCGTACGAGAGTTTTCCGCTGCGCAGCCAGTCCTCGGCGAGGCGCACGGTGTTCCGTCGGTACCAGCGCGGGATGAACCAGAAGCCCGCGGCGCACAGGATGATGGCCAGCGGAAGACCCCAGCGCACGCGCCTGCGGAGCCGGGGGCGCGCGTCCCACCAGTCGGCGAGCGCCCAGCCAATGACGCGCAGCCCCAGATAGCCCGACTCCGCGCGACGTTCCCGGAGGCAGCCCAGCAGCCCGGGTGGTTTCCTGTCTCCGGGCTCGCCGTGCGCAGGGTTGACTGAATGTCTGCGTGCCATGGTGCGGCTCAGAGGACCTGGAGCACCCGGCGGTAGAACGACACGACCTCCTCGGGATCGTCGGTGAAGAGGATGTAATCCTGCATCCAGGCGGGCGCGCGTTTGGTGCGGATCATGTTTCGGATCTGCTTGCGCAGATCGGTGAAAAATTCGGCATCGTAGAACACGTAGGGCACGCGGGGACGGATGCCCAGCTTGAGGTTGCACATCTCGATTCCGATCTCCTCGAGGGTGCCGACGCCGCCGACGTTGAAGATGCAGAAATCGGCCGCCTCGAACCATTTTTGCCTAAAATGCCGGGAGGTTTCCTGGAAGGTGTTGAAGAAGTCCACGCCGAGTTCGGGCGGCTGGGCCTCGAGTTCGAGGAAACACGCGCCGGTGAGGGCGCCCTTGCCGCGGGCCTGGTCGGTGGCGAGCCGCATGACGCCGCCGCCGCCGCCGGTGAGCACGCCGACGTTGGAACCGATGAAGGAGGAGAGCCGTTCGATGAGGGTGGAGATGCGGCGGGTCTGCACCTCGTCGAGCCCCACGGCGCTTCCGTAGAAGGCGAGGATCGTCGCCTCGTCGAAGCGTTTCTGGAGCTCCTCGCGGATGAAGAAGCCGTGACCCTTCTTGTAGGTGTGAAGGTACAGGTCGTTCATCTGGTCGTTCAGCCAGTACACGCGGATGCCCATCGCCTCATAGGTGTCGAGCCGGGCGTGGGCCGAGCTCGAGAGAAAGAAGCCGTGCGTGCGGGAGGGCTTGCGGAAGATGA
>JAJXVO010000092.1 GCA_021782105.1 bacterium | reverse complement strand
GCCGGAGTTGGACCGGGAACTTGCAAGGGACCGGCCGCAGGGGGTGCGTGAGGCGGTGCGTGAGTTTCGCGAGCGGTTGATGGAGGATGCGGGGCGGAGGATAGCGGAGCAGCGGCGGAGCATGATGATGATTTCGGCGGCGTTGCTGGGGGCCTGGGGATTGCTGGCGACGAGCTATGTATGGAGTTACCGGGCGTTTGCGGTGCCGGTGCTCCGGCTGGCGGGCACGGCGGCGAAGATCAGGGCGACGCGGGATTTCAGTGTGCGAGCCTCGGTGGTGGGGCGGGACGAGATCGGGCAGTTGGCGGAATCGTTCAACGGGATGCTGGCGAGCCTGCAGGCCAGCACGCGCCGGTTGGAGGAGGCTGCGGTTTTTCAGCATACGCTGCTGGAGTGTGCGGGAGTGGGCATTGTGACGACGGATGCGGAAGGGCGGGTGGTGTCGGTCAATCCTGCGGGCGCGTCGGCGTTGGGTCTGGAGGTTCAGGGGCCTGTGCCCGAGGGGCTTTTGCTGGCCGAGGCGCTGGCATCGGGCGTGGAGGGAGGGGGCGGGGATCGGGAGCGCGTCGAGGCGGTGCTGGCGGCCCTTGGAGGAGGGGGGCGGGTTGCTCCGGCGGTCCTGGAGATGACGCTTCGCCGTGGAGGGGGGAGGGGGTTTCCGGCGCAGGTGACGATCTCGGCCTTGAGGGATTCGGTGGGCGACCTGCTTGGCTACGTGGCGTTTTTGGGGGACCTGTCGGGGCAGAAGGAGGCGGAGGCGGCGATTCGGCGGGCGAATCAGGAGCTGGAGACGAGGGTTGCGGAGCGCACGGTCGAGTTGAACCGGCGGGTGGCGGAGGTGGAGTCGTTGAACCGGGACATGGCGCTGATCATGGCGGACCTGCAGACGAGCGAGGAGGCGAGCCAGCACTACGCGGAGGACTTGCGGGAGGCGAACACGCTGCTGAAGGCGGCCAACCAGGAACTGGAGGCTTTTTCGTATTCGGTTTCGCACGACCTGAGGGCTCCGCTGCGCAACATCGGCGGGTTCGTGGAGCTGCTTCGGCGCCGGTCGGAGGCGGCGCTGGACGCGGATGCGCGGCACTACGTGGGGATCATCTCGGGCGAGGCGGCGAGGCTGGGCAGGCTCATCGACGACCTGCTGGCCTTTTCGCGCATCGGACGAGCGGAGTTGAAGGCCGAGCGGGTGGATCTCGCGCAGCTGTTCGAGGCGTGCAGGGCCGAGCGTGCGGCGGAGACGGCGGGGCGCCGGATCGAGTGGTTCGCGGGGCCGATGCCGGCGGTGAATGCGGATCCGACCCTGATGCGCCTGGTGATCGCGAACCTCGTGGACAACGCGGTGAAGTTCACATCGAAGCGCGAGCAGGCGCGCATCGAGTTTGGCTGCGTGGTGGCGGCGGAGGGCGCGGTGGAACGGGTGTTTTTCGTGAAGGACAACGGCGCAGGCTTCAATCCGCTGTATTCGGGCAAACTCTTCCAGGTGTTCCAGCGGCTCCACAGCCAGCGCGACTTCGAGGGCACGGGCATCGGGCTGGCGAACGTGAAGCGCATCGTGGTGCGCCATGGCGGGCGGGTGTGGGCCGAGGGCGCCGTCGACGGAGGCGCGGCGTTCTACTTCACCCTGCCGGCGTTGCGGATCACGGTTTGAGGTTTTCGGGCCCCGCCGTTCGAGCGTGGCGGCCGGCTCAGGACATGGCCCTGAGGCGGTCGGCGAGTTCCATGCAGGTGCGTCCGTTGTGATAAGGGCATTTCCAGAAGCTCACCTTGGGGTGTTCGGTGCAGGGCACCCGGTCGCGGGTCACGCAGCGCAGCCACTCGCCGCCCTTGCGGTCGACGAGGTGGTTTTCGCAGAAATCCCAGAGTCCCACGGCGGTGGTGAGGAAGCGCTCGTCGCCGGAGATCTGGTAGGCGTTGAGGAAGCCGACGGCGGCCTCGGCCTGGGGCCACCACTCCTTGTGGGTGAGGATGACGCCCTTGGCGTCGCCCTCGTAGAGCAGCGCGCCGTCGGAGTCGATGGCTTCGCGGAGGGTGGTCTCGGCGATGTCGACGGCGGCCTTGCGCACGCGGGCGAGCAGGGCCGGATCGCCCACGACCTCGGCGGCCTCGGTGAGCAGCCAGGCGGCCTCGATGTCGTGTCCGTAGGAGATGCGCGGATACCGAAGCTCCCAGGTCTCGTTGAAGAACAGGCCGAGGTGGTGGGTCCCGGGGTCGAGGATGCGGGTGAGCATCACCTCGAGCAGCTCGGCCTGGGCGCTGCGAAGCTCGGGGTCGGGCCAGACGCGCAGGAGGTTGGTGTAGCCCTCCATGACGTGCAGGTGCGTGTTCTGGGACTTGGGTTCGTTGAGATCGATGGCGGAGAGGCGCACGTCCTGTTCGAGGGACCAGTCGCGCTTGCAGGCCTCGAAATAGCCGCCGTGCCGGCGGTCGCGGCTGTGTTGCTCGATGAGGCGGTACAGGGTGATGGCGCGTTCGAGCGGTTCCTGTTCGCCGGTGGCGCGGTGAAGTTCGGACATGGCGTAGGTTCCGAAGGCAAGACCGTAGATCTGCTTGCGCGTGGCCTTGGGGCGCCCGTCGGCGGTGACCGACCAGAACAGGCCGCCGAACTCGGAATCCCAGTGGGTCTTGACCAGGTCGGCGTAGGCCCAGTGCGCCATTTCGAGGTGGGCGGGATCCCTGTAATGCCGGTAGGCCGAGGCGTAGGTCCACAGGATGCGCGAGGTGAGCAGGGCGCCGCGGTCGGCGGCGCGGTCGACCACGAGATCATGCGAGATCTCGCCGTAAAAACCGCCGCGCTCCCTGTCGACGACGTGTTTGATCCAGAACGGAAGGATGTTTCCCTTCAGCTCGGCTTCGATGCGTTGGATGAGTGCAGTGCGCTGGGTCGCGTTCATGGAGGGGCTGAAAGGCGCGAGCCTCGCGACGCGATTCCGGTGCGTCAAGGGCGCCGGGCAGTCAGACATTTGTCCTGGGGCGCGCATGGCGTTTCCCAGGGCTGTTAAACACCTGAAACAAAATGAAATAACGCCGACGGAGTATTCCGGTCGCTGCGGGGCGCGAGAAAGGCCTGACGGCGGCCGGGCGCCGTGCGCGGAACGGCGGAGACGTGAGCGTGTATCGGAGCGCGGCGCGGCGCGTCACTTGCCGCAGCAGTGCTTGTATTTTTTGCCGCTGCCGCAGGGGCAGGGATCGTTCCGGCCGACCTTGGGCTTCTCGAGGCGGCGGGGCGCCGGTCCGAGGCGGAGGGCGCGGATGTAGATCCAGGCTCCGTCGATGCGATGGAATTCCGCCTTTTCCTGATGGGCCAGCTCGAGCCCATCCTGGATGAAATGGGCCGTGAAATCGACGGTGGCCGAATCGGGATTCGGGCCGACCTCATGCGCATGGACGACCAGGCGGGTCCAGGGGGAGGCGCCGGATTCGGCGGGGGCGACGAAGGGTTGCCTAGCGGTCCCCTGATAGCTGCGGTGCAGGAACGCGTGGTCTCCGGCGACATGGGCTGTGAAGCGCGCCCGCATCAGCTCTTCCGCGGTGGCGGGGATGCGTGCGCCTGTGAGCACGGGTTCGCAGCAGGCCTCGAAGAGATTGCCGCTGCCGCAGGAACAGGCCTGTCCGCGAACCGGCTTGGAGAGGGGAGTGGGTGCGTCGCTCATGGAAGAGGGGGTCGTATCACAGATGCCGGAGGCGACTGCAAGCCCTCCGCGCGCGGCGAGGAAGGGGTTGGGCGAGCCGCGGTGTTGAGGCGGATCAGGATACATCTGAACCATGAGCCTCACCCGCGCCGACTTTCTCCGACTCACCCGCAACCTTGCCTGTGGCGCCTGCCTGGGTTCGCTCTTCGGCAGGGGGGCTTCCGGGGCGGAACCTTCCGCTTCGGCGGGCCCGGACGGCGGCGAGTCGCTTCGGCGGGCGAAGCAGTCGTACGAGTTTGCGGAAAACTGGCTGGCCGACTTCATGGCGGAGCTGGATGCCGAGGTGGATGCGGCCACGCGTGTGCGTCTGTTCGAGGCCTGCGGCCGGGGTTGTTATCGTCGGCATCCGTTCAAGCAGGCCATTGCCGCCGAAGGGCGGGGCGATCTCGACCGCCTGCTTGGGGCGTACCGTCGGAATTTCAACATCGAGCGCGTCGGCGACGTGGTGCACATTTGGTACGGCGACCATTGCTATTGCCCCGCAGCGCAGGGGCGTCCGGCCCGGCGTGGAGACCTGCAGTGCGAATGCACGAAGGCGACGCACCAGGCGATCTTCGAGGAGGCGCTCGGAAGGCGGCCCAGAGCGGACATTGCGGAGTCGATACGGCGGGGCGGGAAGACGTGTCACATCCGGATCTATTTGAGCTGATCCGGAGGTGCTGGGTTGGGAGGGCTGTTCGCGGGAGCCGCGTCCGAGCGGAGCGCATCTTGCGGACGGCGGCGCGAGGACGGGGCTCGCTTGGGGGGGGCGTGGGTTGCGGTTGGCGCGCGCCCGCGGTGTTCGCCCGCTCGCACGGCTTAGCGGCCGGCGTTTGCCAGGCCACCTTTGAATCCAGAATTCCGTTACGTCGTGCCGATAGTTCAGTGGGCGGCCTCGGGAGGCGGGGCGGCCTGATCGGAGCGCAACCTGAGAACGGCCGGTGCGAGGCCGGGAGAGCGTGCTGTCAGGACGATTTCGCCGGGCTGGCGGGTAGCCTGGACGATCACCTGGGCGAGGCCGTTGAAGAGCCTGCGTTTCCATGCGGGGGCGGGCGTTCGGATGCGAAGCGCGGCGGGGGTGAAGTTTTCCGCCACCAGGTGCGTGGCATCCTTGGCGAAGGGAATCGAGACGATGGCGACGCTGTTTTGGCCGGTGTGCAGCAGGCTGGGGTCGATCGCGAACGCGGAGCCGAAGGCGCTGTGGGTGGCGGTCCGTGCGTCGAGCAGGCGGCCGTTCAGATAGACCTCCTGGGATGCGCCGAGGTTTTGGACGAGCAGCGCGTACGAGGTGCCGATGGGAAGTGTGGTGAGCGCGAGGGAGCCGCGATGGATGAGTGCCTTGGCCTGCGGGGGCTGGTCCTCGGGCGCATCGTGGCGGGCGAAGGCTGCGGGCCAGTGCGAGTCATCGAAGGTGGCGGCGACCTCGGGCCTGTTGGCGGTGTCCTCCACGCCGAGCCGGCGCCAGCCGGAGGCGTCCACGGTGGAGACGGAGGGGAGTTCGACGTCGGCCTCGTGGCTGGAGGGGTCGCCGTTGCCCACGCCGATGATCCGGCCGGGGCCGGAGAGGGAGAGGGTGATCTCCGAGGAGGCTGTCGGGACTTCGAGGCCGCGGGCGTCGTCGGTCTGAAGTGTGATCACGGATACGTCGCGGCCGTCGGCGGCGAGGGTGGTGCGGTCGGCGGCGGCGGCGACCGTCGCGGGGGCTCCCGTAGTCTCGACCCTGTCGGTCGTCACGAGGGCGCCTGCGGCGTCGTAGCCGTGGGCGAGCAGGGTGCCGGGCTCGTAGGGCACGGACCAGGTGAGGTGGCCGTAACGGGGCATGGCCTTGCGGCCTAGACTGCGGCCGTTGAGGAGGAGCTCGACCTGGGCGCAGTTGCTGTCGGCGCGCACGGTGATCGGCTTGCCCTCGCGGCCTGGCCAATTCCAGTGGGGCTGGAGGTGGAGCACGGGCGAGTGGGTCCACCAGGATTTGAGGTAGTAGAAGCTGTCCTTGGGAAACCCACAGGTGTCGAGGATGCCGAACTGGGAGCTGATGGCGGGCCAGCCGAAGGGGGTGGCCTCGCCGCGGTAGTCGAAGCCGGTCCAGAAAAACAGACCCGCGAGGTAGGGGCGGGCGGCGTAGTATTTCCAGCCGACCTCACAATTGCCCTTGGAGGAACCGTCCTTGACGGCGGCCTCGTGGGCGCGCGGAAGATCGTCGACGTAGATGCCGCGAGTTCCCTGGGTAGTGGTTTCCTCGGTGCCGACGCCGGGCTGGTTGGGGAACTTCGCGTGCTGCTCGTCGGTGCTGCCGTGGGCGATGTAGTTATAACCCATGACGTCGAGGACCGTCGAGATGCCGTATCCCCAGCCGCCGCTGATTGCGGCCGTGACGGGGCGGGTGGGGTCGAGACGGTGGACGAAATCCTGCATGGTGGCGGCGATGCGCGCGCCCGTCTCGTTGCCTTCGATGGCCCACTCCTCGTTTCCGATGGACCAGAGGATGACGCTCGGGTGGTTGCGGTCGCGCAGGATCATCGCTCGGAGCGGCGCCAGGAGCTCGGGTGTGGTGCCCATGAGCCTGTTCTCGTCGATGACGAGCATGCCAAGGCGGTCGCAGGCGTCGAGCAGCTCGGGGGTCGGCGGATTGTGCGAGCAGCGGTAGGCATTGCTTCCCATCGCCTTCAGGCGCTCGATGCGAAACGCCTGGAGTGCGTCGGGGATGGCGGTGCCGACGCCGGCGTGATCCTGGTGATTGTTGGTGCCTTTCAACTCGACGTGTTTTCCGTTCAGGAAGAACCCGTGGTTGGGGTCGAAGCGGATGGACCGGATGCCGAACGAGGTGGAGCAGCGGTCGACGACGCGGCTGCCGGAGCGCACCGTGGTGACGAGCGTGTGGAGATAGGGGTCGTCGAGCGACCAGAGGCGGGGGTGGCCCACGGCGAGATGCAGGGAGGCGGTGCCGGTGGCGCCGGCCTTGAGTTCCGTGGCGGGCGAGGTCGACGACGCGAGGAGCCTTCCCGAGGCGTCGCGGATCTGTTCCTCGACCGACAGGGCGGCCGCGGACGTGGATTCATTGGCGAGCGTGGTCTGGACGGAGACCTCGGCGGAGTTTTTGCCGAGCGTGGTCGTCACGAAGACCCCGTGGGGGGCGACGTGGAGCGGTCCGGTCTTGGTCAGCCACACATGACGATAAATGCCGGCGCCCTCGTAGAACCAGCCTTCCTCCATCGTGGCGTCGACGCGGACGGTCACGACGTTGTCGCCGCCATAGTTCAGATAGTCGCTGACGTCGTAGCGGAAGCCGGTGTAGCCGCTGGGCTCGCGGCCGAGGTAGAAGCCGTTGACCCACACCAGGGAGTCGCGGTAGACGCCGTCGAAGACGAGCGAGATGCGGCGGCCGAGGTCGGACTTGGGAATCGTGAAGGAGCGGCGGTACCAGCCGACGCTGGTATCGGGAAAGTTGCGACCGATGGCCTTGAAGCCGTGGCTGTAGCTTCCGCGTCCGTCGAAGGGCAGACCGACGGCCCAGTCGTTGGGCAGATCGACGTGCCGCCAGCCGCGATCGTCGAATTTGGGTGAGGCGGGCCCGTCGCCGAAGCCCGCCTTGGCGAGGTAGGAAAAATACCCCGTCGCGAAACCGAAGTCCCTGGCTGGGTCGCAGTCATTGCCGAAGGCGAAGCGCCAGCCTGAGTCCATGGACAGGCGTTCCCGCACGGCGGTGGGCGCCTCGGCGGGCGCGGTGGCGCGGACGAGACAGGATGAGAGCAGGGCGGCGGCGAGGAACAGGAGGCGTTTCATGGGAATGAAGAAAGGGGGTTACAGGGGACGCACCAGGAGGAGGGCGGCGCCGTGAGCCGGCACGGGGATGGAAAGCGTGCTTCCGAGCGGGCCGAGATCCCTGCGGGCCCACAGATCGCGCACGGTGGCGGGGCTCTTGAGTCCGAGGCGCGCGGTGTCGAGGGCGACGGGGCCGTCCACGTAGCTGCGGTTGAAGAAGCCTAGGGCGAGCGAGCCGTCGGAGAGACGCTTTAGCCAGACCTCCTTTTGTCCGTCGGTCGAGATCACGCGTCCCGCGCAGCCGAGAGGGTCCTGATTGACGGCGAGCACCTCCGGGTTGGTGATCAGCGCGAGGGTCCAGGGGTCGAGCTGGGTGAGATCGGAGCCAAGCATGAGCGGGGAGGGCAGGATGCTCCAGAGCGTGAGAAGAGTGACCTGCTCGGGGTGGGTGAAGTTGGACTGGCGAGGCAGGCCGATGCATTCCTGGCCGATGTGTCCGATGGGGAGCATGTCCGCGTCGGGCCAGTGACCGGGTCCGACGGCTGCGCGCCAGGCGGCGCCCTTGTGGAACTCGTCTTCGAGCTGGTCCCAGTTGTCCCAGAAATCGCCGGTCTCGCGCCACATCTGGGCATTCTGTATCAGGTTTTTGGTTTCCGAAAGCGGGGCGGTGCCCGGGGAGAGGCTGAGCACGATGGAGCGGTGGAGCGCGTCGATGGCGCGGCGCACCATCCCGATCTCGGCCTTGTGGTAGGGGGAGGAGATGTCGTCGACCTTGATGAAGTCGACTCCCCAGCTCTCGTACAGGCGGAAGATGGAGTCGTAGTAGGCCTGGCCGGCGGGGGTGTTGCGGACGCCGTACATGTCCTCGTTCCAGCCGCAGGTATCGTTCACGTCGGCGGCATCGGCGGCGTGGAAGGGGGTGCCGAGGATCGGGAGATTGGCCTTCACGGCGGCCCGGGGGATGCCGCGCATGATGTGGATACCGAAACGCAGGCCCATGGCGTGAATCTGGTCGGCGATGGCCTTGAAGCCGACGCCGTTGGCGGCGGAGGGGAAGCGATTGGGGGCGGGCATGAGCCGGCCGTAGGCGTCCATCGCGGGAGGCTGCTTGTCCTGGGGCGGGCAATACGGATTGGGATCGAACCAGAGGAAATCGACGACGGCGTATTGCCAGCCGAAGGGCTGGAGCTTGTGGGCGAGCACGCGGGCGTTGGCGAGGTACTCGGCCTCGGTGACCTTGGCGCCGTAATTGTCGTAACTGTTCCAGCCCATCGGGGGCGTGAGGGCGAGGGCTCGGCCGGCGACGATGCGCAGGTCGTGCTCGGTGGCGCCGGCCGGGTTGCGGACGGTCACGTGGACGTCGGTGGTGCCGGCTCGGGCGATCTCGCCGGAGAGGATTCCGGAGGCCGGGTCGATTGCCACGCCGACGGGTAGGCCCGAGGCCCAGAAGGACAGCGGTGCTTCGCCGGTGGCGGAGAGCCGGTGGAGGAAGGGGGTGCCGGGGCGGATGGCGGTGACGAACGGGGCGTGCAGCTGCGGGGCGGCCGGTTCCGGCGCGGTCGAGATCACGATGGGCATCTTCGGATCGACAGGGAACGCGGGCACGTTGGCGTCGACGGCGGCGATCGCACCGGTGACGCCCTCGAAGCGGGCCTCGGCCCAGTCGCCGTCGTCGTTGTCTCCGCCGTCCATCGCTTCGGACACGACGAGCGTGAGCAGTTTCACGTTGCTGATATCGACGTCGACGGACTTTGGGGTGTCTCCCTGGCGCATGACGCCGCTCATCCAGAGGGGCACGCGACCGTCGCCGAAAACGCGGAATTCGACGCTGCCCTTGCCGGCGGGCGCCTCGTCATCGACGCCGACGATTGCCTTGAACCAGCGCGCACGTCCGTCGAGCTGTACGACGAATTGGGAGCGGGCGAGCAGGCCGACGCCCTTCGGGTAAACCGTTCCCGAGAGGGTGAGGGGATGGCCGTCGACGGACCTGTCGGCCTTCATCGGTTTCCAGGCGACGTGGGCTTTCGTGAGATCCAGCGAGGAGAGCCAGACGGTGGAGTCGTGACCGCGTGCGGCGAGGGAGCCCAGGCTTGCGAGGGCGAGGGCGGAGGCGAGGAGACGGAGGGCGTTCATGGGGGACTTTGGGGCCGGGGGAAAGACGACGGGGCCGGCCCCGGGCTTGGAAGCATGCCAGTGAGGCAGCGGCTGCGGCAATCGGACGGTTGTGACAAAAGGGGGCTTTTCGTGACGGAATCCCCGGTGCCGGTGAGGGTGCTGCCGACCGTTGGAAGAGATTGGTCCGGGGGCATTGCGGGAGCTTGGTGAAGGCGATCGAGGAATGCCGATAGCGGCTGACGCTGAACCTGGGATAGTCCGGCTGTGAGGAGCTGGTGGGCTATGCGGTGGGGCGGGGCATGCGTTTTCGGGACCGTTCCTGGGCCTTTCCCGCTCGTCTGCATTCCACTCTGGACCGCTCTGGGGCGAGCGGGTAGTCAGGGGCGCGTATGAAACGCCTTTTCCGCCGTCACGACGTTTCGAAGCTTCAGAGCCAGGCTAACAACGACGTGCGGCTGCGCCGCGTGTTGGGCCCGGTGAACCTCACGGCGTTGGGCGTGGGGGCCATCATCGGCACGGGTATTTTTGTGCTCACGGGCACGGTTGCCGCCCAGAACTCGGGTCCCGCGGTGGTGCTGTCGTTCGTGTTTGCGGGCATCGCCTCGGTATTCGCGGCGCTGTGTTACAGCGAGTTTGCGGCCCTCGTGCCGGTCGCCGGGAGCGCCTACACGTATGCCTACGCGACGCTTGGCGAGATCTTTGCTTGGATCATCGGTTGGGACCTCATCCTCGAGTACGCGGTGGGTGCCATCACCGTGGCGATCGGATGGTCGGGCTATGTCGTTTCATTTTTCAACAGCATCGGCATCCACATCCCCGCGGAACTATCGGCCGCGACGGGCACGCTCGTGCGTCTGCCGGACGGCATGCAGGTCCATGCGTTGTTCAATCTGCCCGCGGTGGTCATTGTGTTCGTGGTCACGACGCTGCTCGTGGTCGGCATCAAGCACTCGGCGCTCTTCAACAACGCGATTGTCATCGTGAAGCTTGCGGTGGTGCTGGCCTTTATCGCGACCGCGGCCCATGCAGTGAATCCCGCCAACTGGCACCCATTCATCCCGGCCAACACGGGGCATTTCGGACACTTCGGGTGGAGCGGAGTCCTGGCGGGGTCGGGCGTCGTGTTTTTTGCCTATATCGGCTTCGACGCGGTGAGCACCGCGGCCCAGGAGTCGAGGAATCCGAAGCGGGACATGCCGATTGCGATCATCTCGTCGCTGGTCGTCTGCACGGTTCTTTACATCGTGGTGTCGGCCATCGCGACGGGCGTGCTGCCTTATGGCGAGCTGGACGTGCCGGATCCGATCGCGAAGGTGGCCGACCATGCGGGGCTGGGCCTGATGGTGGGAGGGGTGAGTGCGATGTCGCTGATGATCAAGCTGGGCGCGATTGCCGGGCTATCGTCGGTGATCCTCGTGATGCTGCTTGGGCAGTCGCGTGTGTTTTACGCGATGGCGCGCGACGGCCTATTGCCGCCGTTCGTCAGCCGCGTGCATCCCCGCTTCAAGACGCCGTGGATCACCTCGATCATAACGGGCGTCGCGGTCTGCTTTTTCGCGGCGGTGCTTTCGATCCGGGAGGCGGGCAGCCTCTGTTCGATCGGGACGTTGCTGGCATTCGTCATCGTGTGTGCGAGCGTGTTGGTGCTGCGGGTGAGGGAGCCTCACCACGTACGGACGTTCCGGACGCCCGCCATCTGGTTTGTCGCGCCGGCCGGGGTTGTGTCCTCGCTGCTGCTCATGGCGGGGCTTCCCTGGGAGACCTGGGCGCGACTGATCATCTGGTTTCTGATCGGGATGGTGGTGTATTTTGGATACAGCCACCGGCACTCGAAGCTGCATGCGGGGTGCCTAGCGCAGGGCGAAGCCCGGGACGAATCCGCGGATGCGTGAGGCCGCCCGGCGCGGCGGTCGGAGCCATCTAATGATTGAGCGGCGCGGCGGTGCCCAACTCCAGGGGCTTTGTCCAAGGTGTGCCATTCTCCCCATGATATCCCCTCATCATACCTTGCTTGCGCTCTGCCTGTTTCTGGCGGGCGCTTTTGTGGTCCGGGCCGAACCCTCGTTCAAGACTCCCGTCAGCTACGCCGAAGCCGACCGACGGGCCGGCGAGCTGCTGGCCAAGATGACGGTGCTCCAGAAGATCGAGATGATCAGCGGTCACCATTCCTTCTACACGAAGGCATTTCCCGAACTGGGCATCCCCGCGTTTTACATGTCGGACGCCACGGCGGGCGTCCACATCCGCCCCAACGTCAGCGGGTCGCTCGGGAAATCCACTTCGTTTCCGGCGCCGATCGGCATGGCTGCGACCTGGGACCCCGCCCTCATCCAGCAGGTGGCGCAGAGCATCGGCGAGGAATGCCGCGCCGGAGGCATCGCGTTTCTCCTCGGACCCGGCATGAATATGTATCGCCAGTCCCAGGACGGACGCAGTTTCGAGTTTTTCGGCGAGGATCCGTACCTCTGTGCCAACATGATCGGGCACTATGTGACGGGCGTGCTCGAGACGGGCACGATTCCGACGCTCAAGCATTTCATCGGCAACGAGAGTGACTGGCATCGCCGCACCTCCGACTCGGTCATCGACGAGCGCACCCTGCACGAGGTCTACATGGTCCCCTTCAAGGCGGGCATCGACGCGGGCGCGATGGCGGTCATGACCGCCTATAACCAGGTCAACGGCGAATGGGCGGGACAGAGCCACACCGTCATCCATCAGCTCCTCCGCAAGGATCTCGGATACAAGTGGCTCGTCATGACGGACTGGTGGTCGGTTTGGGATGCCGAAAAGATCATCAAGTCGGGGCAGGATCTCGAGATGCCCGGCGACAAATTCCTGAAGGCCGACGCCTACCGCCTGCTCAAGGAGGGTAAGGTGACCGAGGCTCAGATCGACGGCATGGCCCGCAGCGTGCTTCGCACCTGCATCGCGATGGGGTTGTACGACCGGCCGGTGAAGGACTCGTTCTACCTGGAACGCTACCCGGAGCATGCGGCGACGGCGCTCCAGACGGCGCGCGAGGCGATCGTCCTGCTGAAGAACCGCGATCACCTGCTGCCGCTTCGCAAGGAGGGCGCCGGGACGATCCTGCTGACGGGCACCTTTGCCACGGAAATGGCGCGTGGGGGCGGCTCCGCCCAGGTCGAGGGCTACGACAACATCACCCTGCTCGACGCCCTGAAGTCCGCCTACGGCAAACGCCTCGAGTACGTGGAGAGCCCCACCGACGCGCAGATCCGCTCCGCCGGTGTCGTGCTCCTGAGCACGGGCACCCGCGACACCGAGGGCGCCGACCGTCCCTTCGCCCTTCCGGATCCCGAGGAAAAGGAGGCGCTTCGCGTCACCTCCCTCAATCCGCATACCGTCGTCATCGTGAACTCCGGCGGCGGAGTGAAGATGACCGACTGGAACGACCAGGCCGGCGCGGTCGTCTACGCCTGGTATCCCGGGCAGAACGGCAACCGTGCGCTCGCCGAGATTTTCACCGGTGAGGTGAATCCCTCGGGAAAGCTTCCCATCACGATCGAACGGAGCTTCCACGACTCACCCGGATACGGCACGACGATGCCGCCCGGAGCGCAGTTTTACACCGGCTGGGGTCCCGACAACGACATGTCCCAGCCGATCCACAAAGTTGAGTACAAGGAGGGCGTCTTCATCGGCTACCGCTGGTATCAGGAAAAAGACATCAAGCCGCTCTACGCCTTTGGTCATGGCCTTTCGTATACGAACTTCGCGTATTCGGACCTCCGCGTCGCACCCGGCCTGCTGCGTCCCGACGGCCAGGTGACGGTCCAGTTCACGGTGAGGAACACCGGCAAGGTCGAGGGAACCGAGGTTGCCGAGCTCTATGTCGGCCAGCCGCAGTGTCCGGTGCCGATGCCCAAGATGGAGCTGAAGGGATTCTCGCGGGTGGACCTGAAGCCTGGCGAGAGCCGGGTGGTGAGCCTGCGCCTGAATCCCGGCGATTTTGCCTATTGGGATGTTGCAACGCATGCATGGAAGACGGCGTCCGGCGAGGTCCGCCTCTACGTGGGGGGCGCCTCCGACCAGATCGCGCTTCGGGGTGGTTTCGCCCTCAAGTAGACCTCAGGACCGCCATTGAACCA
>JAJXVO010000091.1 GCA_021782105.1 bacterium | reverse complement strand
TCTCCCCAGTACGATGTCGTCGTTCAAGCTGGCCAACATCGGCGGCGTCATCGGCACGCTCCAGGAGGACCGGCTCTCGGGCGTGGGCGGCGTCATCGGCCGCATGCCCGAGCTGATCGACGTGAGCGTCCGCGTTCATCCCGTCAGCGGCGCTCCGCGCCTGCTTCATTTTCAGGTCGTGCGCGATCAGTCCCTCACTCCGATGATCATCGCCTCGGGCGTCCTTCAGGGACTGCTCGGCTCCAACGATTCCGCCGTCTCGAACGGCTTCCGGCTCGACGCCAGCATCGGGTACCCCGGCCGGGCACCCCTCCCGCTGCACCTGCTCTTCCCCGGCACCCAGGCCTTCGTGCTCGGCCTGCGCGATTTTGCCATGGAGCTGTCGGCGCTGCTCTACAATCCCTACCAACGCGTATTCCCCGACAAGATACGCCTCGACATCGCGGCGCTCGGCGAAAACCCCATGGCTGTCGTCGACCAGTTTCAACTCTCCCGCTCCGTCGCCCGCCCCGGCGAGACGGTCGTCGCCTCCGTGTCGTGGCGCGACTTCCAGGGCGCCGTCCACCGCGCCCAGATCCCCTTCACCGCCGATCCCGCCTGGGCCGGCAAGTCGATCGACGTCGTGCTCATGTCGGGTCAGGCGCTCGACCAGCTGACAGGTAGGGGACGCGTGCTCAGTGCCGCGCAGTTCAGGAGCTTTGACGCCTATGCCCGCGCCGTCTGCGACGACCGCCGACCGGACGGCGCCTATCTGGCCGTAGTCGAAAGGACCTCGCTGTTCGCCGACCAGGGCGTCACGACCCCCGAATTGCCAGGATCGCTCGAGCGCATCGCCCGAGTCGCCGACGATGCGCGTTTTCAGAATATCACCGCCTATGCGTCGCTGTTCGAACGCCATGTCATCCCGGGGCGGCTCACCTATGTCGAATTGCGCCGCACGCTGCGCGTCGACGACTGAACCCCGCTTTCCGCCCTTCTCCGTGAAGCCTTCCCTCCTAGACTCTACCTTCCGCGCGCCTCGTCGCCTCGGTTTTCGATCCTCCCTGATCCGAATTTTCAAGCCCTTCCCATTAATGAACGCTTTCGCCCGCGCCTGCGCACTGCTTTCGCTGACCGCCCTTCCGCTCATGGCGGACACGCTAACGAAGACCTTCACCGTGGACTTCTTTCGCGACGTCTCGAGCCGCGACCTCAAGGGCATGGCGACGCGCTCCGACGGTCGCCTGGTGGCCGGCCCCGTGCTGACGGATCTGCAAGGCGCCTTCGGGGCCGACCTCGCGTGGTCGCTGGCGCCCGCTGAGAAGCCAGGCACCTGGTACGTCGGGACCGGCCCCTCGGGCAGGATCCTCGAGGTGAGCGTCGATCCGGCCAAGGGGACGATCGTGTCGAAGCCCTGGGCCTCGGTGGAGGACGCACAGATCTTCGCCCTGAGGCGGCTCTCCGATGGCGCGCTTGTCGCGGGCGGTTCTCCCAGGGGAAGCCTCTCGCTTCTCAGGGACGGCAAGGTCGTCGCCAGCGTTTTCCTTCCGGCCGATTCGGTCTTCGGGATCATGGAGCTGCCTCCGTCGAAGCCCGGCACGCAGGGAGACCTGCTCGTCGGCACGGGCAATCCGGGACGGATCTACCGCGTGAGCATGGACCGGTTTGAAAAGGCGGGCGTGGAGAAGGCCAGACTCGCCACACCGGCCGCCCTGGCCGCCGCGGGGATTTCGGTGTTCGGCGAAATTCGCGACCGCAACGTGCGCAGCCTGGCGCTCCTGCCCGACGGCAGTGTGCTCGCGGGCTCGGCGCCCGAAGGTAACGTCTACTCCTTCCCGGCGGCGGGCGGTCCTCCCCGGATGCTGATGGAAAACCGCGAGGCCGAGGTGACGGACTTTGCGGTGAACCCGGACGGCTCCTTCTACGCGTCCATCGTCGCGACAGCCGCCCAGGGCGTGACCCGAATTCAGCGCGGCGTCCAACCCGGCGCCGCGCCCGGCGCGCAGGCCCAGGCGGCTCCGATTGCGCCTCCGGCGCCCGGCGGCGTCGTCCCGTCCGCGACACCCGCGCCGCCCGTCGTGCAGCAGCCCCCTGGTACCCTGCCTCCCGTCGAACGTTTCATCGGTCGCGCATTCATCGTCTCGTTTTCGCCCATCGGCTTTCCCGAGATCGTCGTGAACCGGACCAACCAGAGTTTTTATCGCATCGCGATGGTTCAGGGGAACCTTCTCATCACGGGAGGAGAGCAGGGCGACCTCTTCGGCTACGACCCCAGGAACCGCCTCTCGCTCACCTACGCCGGCAGCGTGTCGGCCCAGGTCAACGACATCAGTCCCTGGCCCGGAGCGTCTGGAAGATTCGTCCTGCTTCGCAACAACCCGGCGGGTCTGTCTGTGCTCGATTTCGACGCGCGGGCCGCCCGCTCCGCGCAGACCCGCAAGCTAGACCTCGGCCTCCTGTCCACCCTCGGCGCCGTGCGCACCGCCCGGATACACGGGGCCCCCGCCACGGATTTCGACATCGAGGCCAGCGCCAGCAACGGAGGCGAGGAGATCGAGGGCTGGTCGCCCTGGACCCGGATGACGACCAACGATCAGGGCTTTGTCTCGAACGTGGGTTGGAGATCGTCCGCGCCCCTGCGCGGTCGCTACGTGAAGCTGCGGGTCTCGCTCCCGCCTTCGTCCCCGCAGTCCACCGCGATCGACAAGCTTCAGTGGTATTTCCTTCCCCAGGACCGCAGACCCGTGCTTACGGAGTTTCGCATCCTCGACCCCAACTACGGAATTGTTCCAGCCGTCGAACCCCAGCCGACCCCGGTGGTGTCCCTGAACCAGCTCCTGTCTCAGCCCGCGTCAGGCGACAAGAAGCACGTCAATTTCCTCAATAGCCAGGTCTACCCCGCTCCCGGCTACCAGGTCTTCCTCTGGACGGTCACCGATCCCGACGGCGACAATCTCGTGTCCTCGCTCTACCTTCGCCATCAGGGCGACAAGTCCTGGATTCCCGCCGTCGTCGACACCTCCGACGATTTCGCCCAGGTCGACACCTCTCATCTGAAGGAAGGCGTCTACTACACCCGCCTTGTGGTGAAGGAGACCGCGCCGCGCCCGCCCGCCGACCGCCTCACCACCGAGTTTGAGACCGATGTCTTCGTCGTCGACCGCACGCCGCCGGTGATCCTCGACGCGAGTGCCAAGGTCGTCGGCGACCGCCTCGTCGTCACTGTCCACGGGCGCGACAACCTCAGCCTGCTCGCAGGACTCGAGCTGACCTTCAACCAGGGCGATCACGAGGCGACGGAGCAGCCGGTCGACGGAATCCGCGACGGTCGCGAGGAGACGTTCTCGATCGACGTGCCGCTCGCCAAGACGGCCGGGGCCACCCAGGTCGAGGCCGCGCTTTACGACGCGGTGGGCAACCGCTCGACCCGCGTGCTCACCTGGTGATTCCGGTGACCTTCCGGCGGCGCATCGGCCGCCGGGAGCGCCGGGTCACGGCTTCTTGCGCCGCACGAAATACAGCGGCCGTTGCTTCACCTCGTCGTAGACCCTGGCGAGGTACTCTCCGATCACGCCGATCCCCACCAGCTGGATACCGCCCAAAAACAGGGTGAGCGTCACGAGGGTGGTGAAGCCGGTAAATGCGATTTCGATGCCGAGCAGGCGCCGGGTGATGAAGAACGTGCCCAGCGCGAAGCCGAATCCGCTCACGAGCATGCCCACGTACGTGAGCATCCGCAGCGGCAGATAGGAAAAACTGAGCATCCCGTCGAACGCGTACGAGACCAGCCGCTTGAACGTCTGGGCCGGCGTCCCCGCCGCGCGGTTCTTGCGGTCGTAAACTATCTCCGCCGTAGGATAGCCCACCCAGGCGCGCAGTCCCGGGAAAAATCGGTGGCGCTCGGGCAGCGCCACCAGCGCGTCCAGCGCTTCCGAATCCAGAAGGCCAAAGGTCCCCGTGTTCGACACAATCGGAAAATCGGAGAGTCGGTTGAACAGCCGGTGAAACAGGTCGAAACCCGCTCGCCGCAGGCCACGATCCTGACGCGAGCGTCGGACCGCCAGCACCACGCAGGCCCCCTCCCGCCACTTCGTCAGGAGTTCCGGGATCAGTTCCGGAGGATCCTGCAGGTCGGCGTCCATTGTCACCATCGCGTCCACCCCGAGTTCGTGCGCGCGGGTCACGCCCGCCATCAACGCAGCCTGATGCCCGAAGTTCCGCGACAACTCCACCACTTCCGTCGAGGGATCTTGCGCCGCATGCCCGGCGAGAAGTTCCCCGGTGCGATCACGACTCCCGTCGTTCACGAAGATACACGACCACGCGATCCCGCTCTCCGCCCGCCGCACCGCTCCAAGCCGCGCCAGCAGCTCCGGAAGAACCGGACCCTCGTTGAAGACCGGAATCACGAGGGCGACGCGCCGCTGGGCGCCTGGGGTGGCCGGTGTCATCGGAACAGGTTGTATTTCAGGATGGCGTAAAGCGCGCGAAATCCGTCCTTCCACCCAATCTTTTTTCCCTCTTCGTACGTGCGCCCGGAATAGCTGATCCCGACTTCGTAGATGGGCACCCGCAGCTTGGCCACCTTGGCCGTCAGCTCCGGCTCCACCCCGAAGCGATTCTCCTCGATCGCAATCCGCTGGATGATCTCGCGCCTGAACAGCTTGAAACACGATTCCATGTCCGTGAGGTTCAGGTTCGTGAGCATGTTCGAGAAGAGCGTCAGCACCCGGTTGCCCACCATGTGCCAGAAATAGACCACCCGGTGCGCGTCGCCGCCGGTGAAGCGCGACCCGAAAACCACGTCGGCCTTGCCGTCCAAAATCGGCTTCATGAGGCGCGGATATTCGTCCGGATCATACTCGAGATCGGCATCCTGCACCACCACCACATCGCCCGTCGCCACCGCAAAGCCCGAGCGCAGCGCCGCGCCCTTGCCTTGGTTGACCTCGTGATAGATCACTTTGTCCACCAGCGGGGCGATCTCCGTGCGCAGCAGGTCCCGCGTCCCGTCGCGCGAGTAGTCGTCCACGATGATGATCTCCTTGTCGGCCACCGGCGCCCTCCGGACCCGGTCTACGATCGTGCGGATGGTTTTCGATTCGTTGTAGCAGGGAATGACGATGGAGAGCTTCACAATGTGGTGCCCATCAGTCTTGGGAAATTCGGTGCCCGGCGTCGAGTCTGGGTTGGAGCAGCGCACTTTGCGAACCGCGCGCAGGCTTGCGCACGACGGCGGCGGTCCGGCAGTGTGGTCCGATGGGACTCTCGCCCACGCGTGAACAAAAGAAACTCCTGGTGAAGCTCGCCGTCGCAGCGGTGCTGTGCGTCGCGCTGCTCGGGGTGCTGGCGATGGGCGTGGATGTCCGCGCCCTCGTTCACCGCGCGGTGCGCGTGCTCAGTTCCGCTGGCCCCGTCGCCTATTTCCTGGCGATGGCGTTCATCCCCTGCCTTGGCGTGCCCATGTTGGCGTTCCTCATCCCCGCCGGGCCCGTCTTCGCGGAGCGCTTCGGCCTGCCCGGAGTGGTCGGGCTCTGTCTTGCGGCCGTGACCGTCAACATGATGTTCACCTATTGGCTCGCCCGCTGGGCCCTGCGCCCGCTCTTCCGACGCCTCCTCGACCGTTTCGGCTATCGCATGCCCGAGGTCGAGGGAAGCGACGCCACCGACCTCGTCGTCATCCTGCGAGTCACCCCCGGCATCCCGTTTTTCGTGCAGAACTACCTGTCCGGCCTGGCCGATGTGCCGTTGAAAAACTACGTCTTCGTGTCCTGCGTGGTCACCTATCTCTACGATTCCTCGTTCGTCATTTTCGGCGACGCCCTCCTGCACGGACGTGGCAAGCTCGCGATGCTCGCCGTGGGCGCCCTGGCCGCCCTGCTCGCCGCCACCCACATGGTCCGGAAACATTACGCCGCCAAGGCGAAGTCCTGAAGCCCCCTCCGCCGCGCGCGCCGCACCGCCGCCGGGCGGTTTGGGCGTGCCAGGGCCCGCGAATTTGGACTAAGTCCCCGCCATGCCCCCGCGTGAACCCAAGCCCGTCGCAGGATCGAGCGAACGCGTCGAGTCCGTCACCCAGTTCACGGCCCGGATCAAGGCGCTGCTCGAGCGCGAGATTCCCTCGTGCTGGGTCCGCGGCGAGGTCTCCAATCTCCGGGTACAGGCCAGCGGCCACGTCTATTTCTCGCTCAAGGACTCCGGCGCGCAACTGTCGGCCGTCCTCTTCCGCGGCGATGCCCTGCGGCAGTCCGTGAAACTTCGCGACGGGCTGCAGGTGCTGGCCTTTGGCGGGCTCAGCCTCTACGAGCCGCGCGGTCAGTATCAACTCGTCGTCCGGGCCATCATCGAGGACGGCGTGGGCCGGCTCCAGCTGGAGTTCGAGGCGTTGAAGCGCCGCCTGGCCGCCGAGGGGCTCTTCGAGTCCGAACGGAAGAAGCCGCTTCCCGCGCTTCCCGCACGCGTCGGTTTCCTCACTTCGCCCACCGGTGCCGCCGTGCGCGATTTCATCAAAATCCTCCAGCGCCGCTGCTGGCGCGGACACTGTCTGGTGCTTCCCGCCAAGGTCCAGGGCGCGGGCGCCGCCGACGAGATGGCGGCTCTGCTCGCCTGGGCCGGACAACTCCGGCTCGCACCCGACGGTTCGCCCGCTGAGCCGCGAGGGGAGGAGAAGCGCCCCCGGTTCTTCGATCTGATCGTCGTCGGACGCGGTGGCGGCAGTCTCGAGGACCTCTGGGCCTTCAACGAGGAGGTGCTCGTGCGCGCTCTCGCGGCCTGCCCCGTGCCCACGATCTCGGCCGTGGGACACGAGATCGATTTCACCTTGTGCGATTTCGCCGCGGACCAGCGCGCGGAGACCCCCAGCGGCGCGGCCGAGCTGATCTCCAGCCGTTTCCTCGAGGTGCTTCAACGCGCCGAGCAGGCGGCCGAGTCCCTCGCGGAGTCCGCGGACCGGGCCCTCGACGATGCGCGCGGCGCGCTCCTGCCCCTGAAGGGACGTCTCCGCCTGCTCGCACCCGCAGCCCAGGTCGAACGCGGTTTCCTCCGACTCGACGATCTGTCCAATCGCCTCGCATCCGTCCTCCGCCACGCCACCCAGGCAAAACGCGCCGGGGCCGATGCGCTCCGCGGACGGCTCCAGCGGTGCTCCCCCGAGACCCGCATCCAGGTCGATTCGCACCGGCTGCTCTCGCTGTACAAACGCCTCCAGGCCGCAAGCCCCCAGTCGGTTCTCAACCGCGGTTTTGCCATCGTGCGCGACGAGCAGGGCCGCCCGCTCGCACGCAAAACCCAGGTGGCCGCGGGCCAGCGCGTCCGCGCCCAGTTCTCGGATGGCGAGGTCGGTTTTCGCGCCGACTGAGACGCCCACCCGCAGGGCTTCCCTCCGAGAGGGCCCGGTCACTTGCGCGAACGACGTTTCGGCTTAGGGTTTCCGCGTCCCATGTTGCCGCTTTCAAAACTCGCTTCTCGCGCGGGCCGTCTGGCCCTGCTTGCCGTCGCTCTGTCCCCGCTCTTCCTCTTTGCCGCCTCCCCGGTCATGAATTCCAAGGACTCGCCCAAGAATCCCGCCCCCGCCGCGTGCGCCACCGACGGTCCCCTGTCCGCCTGCGGCCTTCCGTCGAAGGTCGTCATCGACATGAGCCACAGGAAGGTGCACCACACCGACGCCGAGTGGCGCGCCATCCTCACGCCGCAGCAATACAGCGTCATGCGCGAGCAGGGCACCGAGCCCCCCTTTCGCAACGCCTACTGGGATAATCACCAGGACGGCGTGTACGTGTGCGCCGGATGCGGCACACCGCTCTTCGACAGCCGGCAGAAATTCGACAGCGGCACCGGCTGGCCGAGTTTCTGGCAAGTCATCGATCCTGCCTTCATTGAGGAGCAGACCGACCACAGCTACGGCATGACGCGCGTTGAAGTGCACTGCGCGGTGTGCGGTGCGCACCTGGGACACGTGTTCGACGACGGACCGGATCCCACGGGTCTGCGGTACTGCATCAATTCCGCTTCGCTCAAGTTTATCCCCCGCGCCGAATACGACGCCTGGGTGAAGAAGACCGCCGCCGCAGCCGCAGCAGTGGCTGCGAAGCACTGAGAGCCCGCCGTCCCACAACACGGCTTACCTTTCCGCCGCAGGGCCTCCCAGGTGGGCCGAAATCTCTTCGCGTAGCCGCTGTTTCGCGCGGTAAAGCCGCGTCTCCACTCCGCGCTCCGAACAGCCTGTGACTCGGCCAATCTCCCGGTAGGATTGGTGCTCGTAGTGATGCAAGATCAACGCCGTCTTCAGATCGTGCGGCAGCCGGTCAATCGCCTGCCGCAGGGCTGCCAGCGCCTCGTCGCGCTCCGCCTCGTCGCAGGGCGCGGGAGCCGACGACGATGTGTGCGCGCTCAGGGGCAGCCCTGTCGCGTCGTCGGGTGCGTCGAAACTCACCGTCGGATGACGCCGTTTCCAGCGGTGATGGTTGTGACAGAGGTTGGCGAGCGTGGTGAATAGCCAGGCCGACATCCGCGTGTCGGGCCGAAGCCGATCGCGCTGACGGTAGAGCCGCACGAAAGCCTCCGCCACGAGGTCCTGGGCGTCCGCTGTGTTCTGCACGTAACGCCACGCAAATGTGAACAGCGGCGCCTCCCAGCGACGGATCAGTTCGTCGAGCCCAGAGTCCTCGCCCCGGCGCAGCGCGGCAAGACTCGCCGAGTCGAGGGCCGCAGTGTCCGTCACGACGGTCGCGGCCCGGATCGGATCGCTCCGGACGGGCGTCGGCTCAGTTGGCACTAGCGGCCCGGTCACCCAGGGTGTTTCGGACGATTCCGAGATAGAGCTCACGTTGTTGCGGGGTCATGACCTGTGCCGTGGCCTGCACGAGGCTGCGTGTGGATTGGAGACATTCCTTGTCGATCTTGCGGCGCAGGTCGACGAAGTGCGCGAACTCGAGAAAGTCCACGCGGCCCTCCGTTTTGCGCTCGCGTTCGAAGGCGTCGAACTCGTCGCGCATCTGCGCCACCTGCGTGGCGAGCGCGACAAGCTTCGGGCTCGAATGGTCGTGAATGGCTTTGATCTGCTCGTACTGAGCGGAACTCAGCTTGAGCTCGGACTTCATCCAAAGCAGATCCGAGTCGGGTTGATTCATTCCCACAGGCTCGTGCAGGTCGAGCCAAACGTACTGCGCGGCGATTCCACCGAAAAGGCCGAGGGCGATGATGAGAATGGTCCGTTTCATGACTTGTGGGCCGCCGGGTTGGTGGAGGCGAGCGGCCGGACTGCGCCGGGC
Source organism: bacterium (assembly GCA_021782105.1). GTDB lineage: Bacteria > Verrucomicrobiota > Verrucomicrobiia > Opitutales > Opitutaceae > MWDT01. The sequence continues at coordinate 4,430 of JAJXVO010000091.1, read as the reverse complement.
TCGACCAGCAACGGATCGATGAGATGCAGGTAACTCCGGGCAATCTGCGCACTGCGTTCGGCGTGCATATGAGCCAGACGCACCTCCGCGACGAACAGGCCCGCCAGTATGCAGGCTATGACGAACGCACAGGCGAACGACGGACGGCGGAATACCGCCTCGATTCGGTCCCAAGTCCCTGTCGTCTGATCATCGGACACTTCGACCGCGATGCGGCCCCAGACCTCGGCCTCAAGCCGAGAAGGGGAGCCGGGGACCCGGTTCCATCGGTCGAGCAGGGAATCAAGAGGATCTTGTGACATAACGGCTCAGGGGTGGCTTTCGATGCTAGGTCAACACCAGCGTGATGACAATCCCTGCATGGGCGCTTGCTTGCACCGGCCAGGTTGTGGCGGATGCGCAGTCCCCGCGCTTGCACTCGACGACATCGTCACCATCGTGTGCGGGGACTTTCCATGCCAATCACTGATCGTCAGGTCCTCTGGATAGCAGCAGCTTGTTATACTATCGGCCTGCTGTACGGCACGTTCTGCCTGCTCCGGTCCAAGCGGCACTCACGCGTGCTGATGTATGGCGTGATTGTCGTCGGTTATGTGATCCAGTCCCTCGGCCTCCTGATGCGCGGCATTGCCGTCAAATCGTGCCCGATAGGCAACTCCTTCGAAATCTTCCAGTTCTGCGGTTGGGCTGCGACGACGATCTATCTGTTTGTCGGGGCGACTTTCCGGTTGAGCATGCTGGGGTACTTCACCGCGTGTTTGTCGGCCGTGCTGGCCGTGATGTCGCTGTCCTTCAGTTCCTGGGATGCGACCCATTCGAAGATGCTGGGCGACAGCAATGCCTGGGTGCCGATGCACGCGGGCCTGGCGATGTTCGGCTACGGGACATTCAGTCTTCTGGCCCTGACCTCCGTTTTGCATCTGATCCGGCACTATTCCCTGCGCTCCAAACGACTGGGCGGATGGTTCTCCTTTCTCCCTTCGCTGATTGAGCTGGACCAGATCGGCCTGCGCCTGCTGGGGTTTGGCGTCGCGTTGTTCACGGTGGCGTTGGGAGTGGGCTACCTCTATTGGCGCATCGACAAGGGAACGGTCGACCACCTCAAGGTGATCGCCGTGTTTCTCGTCTGGGCCAGCTACGTGGCGGTTTTCGTGGCGAGGATTCGTGGAAAGCTGGTGGGACACTACTTTGCATTGGCCTGCGTGGTCCTGTATCTGGGAGCCCTGGCTTCACTCGAGCCGGTGAACCGCAGTCGGTATCCGACCCGGTCCAAAGTTGAGGAGCGGGCAACGTCATGAGTGATCCGACTCTTCCCGCGCAGATCTTTGTCCTTGGCGCGACCCACCACCGTGTGCCGATCGAGGTCCGCGAGCGGCTGGCCGTCAGCGCGGAAACCGCCGAGGTGCTGCGCGCGATGCTCGCGCGGCTCGAAGGACTCCAGGAATACGCGCTGCTCAACACCTGCAATCGCGTCGAGTTCTACGGAGTGGCCCGTTCGCCGCAGACCGTCGACAGCGTCCGTCGCGCCTTCTGCGAACGCCAGAATTTCGACGAGAGCGAGTTTGCCCAGTTCTGCATCGACCTGCGCGGGCGTCCCGCCCTCCAGCACCTGCTCGAGGTGGCGAGCGGACTCGACTCGCAGATGCTCGGGGAGACTGAGATCTTCGGTCAGGTGAAGGACGCCTACGCGCTTGCCCAATCGAAGGGTACGACCGGAGCCGTGCTCAATCGCATCTTTCAAAAGGCCTTTCAAGCGGCCAAACACGTGCGTACCAACACGGCCATTACCGCGGGTCAGGTGAGCGTGGCGAACGTGGCGGTCGACCTGGCGGGCAACATCTTCGGCTCGCTCGATGGCGCGCGTGTCCTCCTGGTGGGCGCCGGCGAAATAGGCGAGAAGACGGCAAAGGCCTTTCAGAGCCGCGGAGCACCGGCCCTCACGGTGTGCAGCCGCAGCTTCGACCGTGCGGCCCAGCTCGCAGCCTCGCTCGGCGCGGCCGCCATCCCGTTCGATCAACGCGAAAATCGCCTGGCCGATTTCGACATCGTCGTCTGCGCCACGTCCGCACCCGGCACTGTGATGTCGGCAGAGGCAGGCGCCGCGGCAATGCGTCGACGCCCCGCGCGTCCGCTCCTGTACCTCGATCTCGCGCTTCCCCGCGACGTCGAGGTGGGCGTCGCCTCCCACGGCAACGTGTATTTGTACAATCTGGACGACCTCGCCAAGGTGGCCGAAGAAAACCGCCGCGCCCGCGAGGCCGAAGTCCACCGCGCCAAGGCGCTGCTCACCGAGAAAGCCGAACATCTCTGGAGTTCGGTCTCCGGACGCGTCAACGGCGGCAACGGCACCGCCGCCCACGCCTGATACCCGGCTGCTTCAGGCCCGCGGCACGCGTTCGAATGCGGCTCTCAGGTCCTCGATCTTCACCGGCTTGCTCAGATAGTCGTTCATCCCCGCGTCCACGCAGTCTTTTCTGAACTCCTTGAGCGCATTGGCCGTCAACGCGATAATCCACGGAGTCTTCCCTGAGTAGCGGGGCATCTCCCTGAGCTTGATCGTCGCATCGAGCCCGCTCATCTCCGGCATCTGCATGTCCATGAATATCACGTCGTAGTTTTTCTTCGATACGGCCGCCAGAACCTCCAGGCCGTTGCCCGCCAGGTCCGCCTCGTATCCCAGGCGTTTCAACATGCTCAGCGCCACCTTCTGGTTGACCAGATTGTCCTCGGCGAGAAGCACCGTGAGCGCGGGCAGCGTCGTCGCCGGAGCCTGGGGTCTGTCCTGGGCCGCGGCGGCCTGGGCGGTCGGCGCCGTGGGCGCAAAAACCTGGGCCAGCGCGGCGTTGAGCGCACTCTGTTTGCACGGACGCGGAAGGCTGACCTCGAACCGGGACCGATCGCGGTTGTTGCGCTGGGCGTACCCCAGCAGTTGGAGGGCCGGCAGGCCTTTCGCCAGAGGATCGGCGCGAAAGGCGCCCCACACGTTTCCTTCGCTTTCAGTGATCGTGCGCAGATTCACGACCACGGCATGGTAGGCAGGTCCCTTGCGAAGCCGCTCCAGCGCACCCTCCGTGCTGTCGACCGTGTCGATCGCGAGCTCCCAGGCTGCCGCCCACTGCGTCGCGATGCGCCGACTGGTAGGGCGGTCGTCAATCCAAAGGAGTCGCTTGTCCGGAAAACACTGGTCCTGCTTCGCCCCGTCGATGGGCGCAGGCTCGTGCTGCAGCGTGAAGTGGAAGATCGATCCGGTTCCCATCCGGCTCTCGGCCCACATGCTGCCACCCATCAGCTCCGCCAGCCGCTTGGATATCGCAAGCCCCAGCCCCGTGCCTCCAAACCGGCGCGTCGTCGACGCGTCGATCTGGCTGAACGACTGGAACAGCCGCTCCATCCCGTCCTCCGGGATGCCTATGCCGGTGTCTCGGATCGCCACGTGCAGGGCCACCCGAGGGAGCCCCTGCGCAGGCGCCGCACTCTTGGGCGTGTCCGACGAAAACCCCGAACCAAAGGGATCCTCGTCCATCGGCAGCGGAGACATGCCGAGACGCACCGATACCTCGACTTCGCCCTGCGAGGTGAATTTTAGGGCGTTGCCGACCAGATTCATCAGGATCTGACGCACTCGGGTGCAGTCGCCCAAAACCTGCAACGGCACCGCCGCATCGACGTCCGAGTAAAGATCCAGACCCTTCTCGGCCGCGCGTGCCGACAGCAGCTCCAGCACGCTGTCCACCACGTCGCGAATGCTGTAAGGCTCGTTTTCCAATTCCAGTTTCCCCGACTCGATCTTCGAGTAGTCGAGGATGTCGTTGATGATCGTCAGCAGGGAGTCTCCGCTCGTGCGGATGGTCTCGACGAAGTCACTCTGGATGGAAGTGAGGTCCGTCTCGAGCAGCAGCGAGGTCATGCCGATGACGCCATTCATGGGCGTGCGAATCTCATGGCTCATGGTCGCGAGAAACGCGCTCTTGGCCTGGCTGGCGAGGTTGGCCTCGACCGCGCTCTGCTGCGCCCGCGCAATCGCGGACTCCAGCTGTTCGTTCAGTTCTTCGGCCGCGATTTTGGCCACAAACAGGTCGCGGGTCGCAGACTTGAGGTCGGAGATGTCGGCCAGCGAGTGGATCTCCTGGTAGCTGCCGTCCTCGGTCCGGAAGCGGTGCACCGTGTAGTCGGTCCAGATCGTGTGCTCTGCGACATGCTCGAAGCGCAGCTCGACCGTGTAACCGTCCGTCTCGCGCAGCTCCAGTTTGCCGTGTGCTTCCTCGAAGCTTTCCCGGTCCTCGGGATGCACCTGGGCGAGGATGGCCTCGAATCGCGCGCCAGCCTCCCCGTCCAGGCCGGAGAGCCTCCGGAACGCCTCGTTGGCGAGATGGTGTGTCGTGCCGTCGGAATCGCGGCTCACCCACATCAGTCCGATCGGGGTGTAGATC
>JAJXVO010000090.1 GCA_021782105.1 bacterium | reverse complement strand
TTGCACAGGGCGGTGAGGCCGAAGGGCGAGCCGTTCGGGTTGAGCGGATAGCGTTCGGTGGGCGCGTGGGCGTTGTCGACGAACCGGGCGGAGACGAGGCCGGACTCGGAGAAGGTCCTGGCGTCGGCGGCGCTCGCGAACTCGGCGCGGCCCTCGCCGTGCGCGACGGCGATGGGGATGACCGAACCCTCCATGCCGGCGAAGACGATGCTGGGGCTTTTCTCGATCCGCACCGAGGCGAAGCGCGCCTCGAAGCGCTCTGAGGCGTTCTGCACGAAATGCGGCCAGGCGTCGGCGCCGGGGATGATGGAGTGCAGGTTGCTCATCATCTGGCAGCCGTTGCACACGCCGAGTGCGAAGGTGTCGGGGCGCTCGAAAAAGGCCTTGAACTCGGCGCGGGCGCGGGCGTTGAAGAGGATGCTCTTGGCCCAGCCCTCGCCGGCGCCGAGCACGTCGCCGTAGGAGAAGCCGCCGCAGGCGGCGAGGCCGCGGAAGTCGGTGAGTCTCACGCGGCCCGAGAGCACGTCCGTCATGTGGACGTCGATACACCTGAAGCCTGCGCGGGTGAAGGCGCCGGCCATCTCGACCTGGCCGTTCACGCCCTGCTCGCGCAGGATGGCCATCGGGGGGCGGCCGCCCAGGTCGCGGCCCACCTGGATGTCGAAGCCGATCTTCGGGGTGATGCCCGGGTTGTCGCGGTCAGTCTTGAGCTGAAACTCGGATTCGGCGCAGGCGGGATTGTCGCGCAGCGCGGCGATGCGTCGGCTGGTGTCCGACCAGATGGCGCGGAGCCCGAAGAGATCCTCGTCGAGGAGCGTCGCGGACGCCTGGCGCACGCGCAGGCGGAGGTCGGCGTTGAGGGTGCCGACGCGGTGGGTGCAGTCGCCGAGACCGGCGGAGCGAAGGGCGGACGTGACGGTGTCGAGGTCGGCGGCGGCGACCTGGATGACGGCGCCGAGCTCCTCGTTGAAGAGGGCGGCGAAGGGCTCGCGTCCGGCGGGCAGCTCAAGGTCCACGCCGAGCCTGCCTGCGAAGGCCATCTCGACCGCGGCGGAGAACAGGCCGCCGTCGGAGCGATCGTGATACGCGAGGAGTCTCTTCTCCGCGCCGAGGCGCTGGATCGCGGACCAGAAGGCCTTCAGGTCGGCGGTGCTGTCGACGTCGGGAGTGGCCTGACCCATTTGGGAGACGACCTGGGCGAGGATGGAGCCGCCGAGGCGGTCCCTGCCGCGGCCGAGGTCGATGAGGAGCAGCACGCTGCCCTCGCAGGCGCGGAGCTGGGGGGTGAGCGTGAGGCGGATGTCGGAGCAGAGGGCGAAGGCGGAGATGATGAGCGAGACGGGGGCGGTCATGCGCCTCTGGCCGGAGGCGTCCTGCCAGACCGTGCTCATGCTCATCGAGTCCTTGCCGGTGGGGATGGTGATGCCGAGTTCGGGGCAGAGCTCCATGCCGACGGCGCGGACGGCGTCGAAGAGGGCGGCGCCGTCGCCGGGGACGGCGGGGGCGGCCATCCAGTTGGCGGAGAGGTTGACGCGACCGAGGCCGCCGACCTGGGCGGCGGCGAGGTTGGTGAGGGCCTCGGCGACGGCGAGGCGGGCGGACGCGGCGGGGTTGTTCACGGCGACGGGGCTGCGTTCGCCCATGGCCATGGCCTCGCCGGCGTAGCCCTCGAAGGAGGCCGCCGTGACGGCGCAGTCGGCGACGGGTACCTGCCAGGGGCCGACCATCTGGTCGCGGGAGATCAGGCCGGTGACGGTGCGGTCGCCGATGGTGACGAGGAAGCCCTTGTCGGCGACGGCGGGGTGGGCGAGAATGCGTCGTGCCGCGTCGGATACGCTGAGGCCGCCGAGGGCGAGAGGGGTCTCGGGGCGCGCGGTGCGGGCGGCCTTGCGGTGCATGCGGGGCGGCTTGCCGAGCAGCACCTCGAGCGGCATGTCGATGGGCCGGTTCTTGAAATGGGGGTCCTCGAGCACGAGGTGTTTTTCGGCGGCGGCCTCGCCGACGATGGCGAAGGGGCAGCGCTCGCGCCGACAGAGTGCGGCGAAGGCGTCGATGCGCTCGGCCGGGACGGCGAGCACGTAACGTTCCTGCGACTCGTTGCACCAGATCTCGAGCGGGCTCATGCCGGGCTCGTCGTTTGGGATGGCGCGCAGGTTGAAGTGGCCGCCCAGGCCGGCGTCGTTGACGAGTTCGGGCAGGGCATTGGACAGGCCGCCGGCGCCGACGTCGTGAATGAAGGCGATGGGATTGTGCTCCCCAAGGGCCCAGCAGCGGTCGATGACTTCCTGGCAGCGGCGTTCCATCTCGGGGTTGTCGCGCTGCACGCTGGCGAAATCGAGGTCCTCGTGGCCGGTGCCGCTGGCCATGGAGCTGGCGGCGCCGCCTCCCAGGCCGATGAGCATGGCGGGTCCTCCCAGGACGACGAGCTTGTCGCCGGGGCGGAGCACTCCCTTGTGGGTGTGCCCGGCGCGGATATTGCCGATGCCGCCGGCGAGCATGATGGGCTTGTGGTAGCCGCGCAGCTCGGGGCCGTTCGCTCCGGGCACCTCGGCCTCGAAGGTGCGGAAGTAGCCGAGGATGTTGGGGCGGCCGAACTCGTTGTTGAAACCTGCGGCGCCGAGCGGCCCCTCGATCATGATGTCGAGGGCTGAGACGATGCGGCCGGGCTTGCCGAAGTCCTTCTCCCAGGGTTGAACGGCGCCGGGTAGGCGGAGATTGGATACCGTGAAGCCGCAGAGGCCGGCCTTGGGCTTGCCGCCGCGTCCGGTGGCGCCCTCGTCGCGGATCTCACCGCCGGAGCCCGTGGAGGCGCCGGGGTAGGGCGAGATGGCGGTCGGGTGATTGTGCGTCTCGACCTTGCAGAGGAAATGAATGGCCTCCTCGCGTGCGCCGTATTCGCCCGTCGTCGTGTCGGCGAAGAAACGCAGGCCCTTTGAGCCCTCGAGGATCGCGGAGTTGTCCTTGTAGGCGGACAGGATCCCCGTGCTGTGCAGCTCGAACGTGTTCTTGATCATCTGGAACAGCGAGCGGTCCTGCGGGGCGCCGTCGATGTCCCAGGTGGCGTTGAAGATCTTGTGCCGGCAGTGCTCGGAGTTGGCCTGCGCGAACATCATCAGTTCGATGTCGTTGGGGTCGCGGCCGAGCGTGGTGAAGGCCTTGGCGAGGTAGTCGATCTCGTCCTCGGCGAGGGCGAGCCCGAGCGTGCGGTTGGCCTGGGCGAGCGCGGCGCGGCCCTGGGCGAGCACGGGCACGGTAGTCAGGGCGCGGGGCTTTTCGTGGTGAAAGAGGGCGTCGAGCCGGTCGAAGTCGCCGAAAACCGCCTGAGTCATGCGGTCATGGAGCCTGGCGTCGAGCGCGCGCAGCGTGTCGGCATCGAGCCCGCCGGGCAGTTCGATCCAGTGCGCGATGCCGCGTTCGATGCGGCGGATCTTTTTCAGTCCGCAGATGCCCGCGATGTCGGTGGCCTTGGAGGACCAGGGCGAGATGGTACCGGGGCGCGGCACGACGATGCGCAGCAAACCGTGATGCTCGCGGGCCTCGCGATGCGGGCCATAGGTCAGGAGCTTGACCAGCACCTCTCGCTCGGCGGGTCCGAGTTCACCGTCGATCTCGGCGACATGGACGAACTCCGTGCTCAGGCTGGCGGCCGGGATTCCGGCGGAAACGAGTTCTTTCAGGAGCTTCTGGACTCTGAATTCGGAGAGTGCGGGCGCGCCGTGGAGGATGAGCATGGTTGAAGCAAGGTACAGAAACGACCGGCGACAACAAATCGAGGCCATTTGCGCCGCGCAACTGTGGTGTGCGGACATGGCATGCGGCGCGGTTTTTTGGGGATGCCACAAAATTGTGGAGCCTAGCGCCTTCCGGGCCTCTATTCGGATTTTTCGGGAGGCGAGATCCATCGGGCCTGGGCGATTGGGCCGAATGCCGGGTTGGGCCCTCGATAAACGACCGGCGCCAGGAAAACGTTAGCGATCGGCATTTTCCCTTCGCCACGGACCGGTGCATCGTTAGGAAATCCCTGCACCCCTGCCAGCCATGAGCCCTGACCCCCAGGCATTGGACCGTTTGCGCATCAACCGCCCTCATTCCCACCGGCGCCCTTTTCGATGGGGGCTCGTGTTGGGCATCGCCGTCGCGGTCCTTGTGGTGGTCGGTGTTGCGGCCTGGTGGTTTCTGCATCCGAGGCCGATCGCCGTGCACACGGCGGTGGCCCAGGCCGTCGAAGCCGGCACGCCGCAAGTCCTGCTCAATGCCTCCGGCTATGTGACCGCCCGCCTAGAGGCCACGGTCTCGTCGAAGGTGACCGGCAAGGTCGAGCAGGTGCTCGTCGAGGAGGGGCAGCGCGTGGCTGAGGGACAGGTTCTCGCGCGGCTCGACCCCTCCAATACCGAGGCGGGCCTGCTCCTGGCCCGGGCCCAGCTCGACGCCGCGCGCAAGGGCACCGCGGAAATCGCGGCCGATCTTCATCTCTCCGAGATAGACCTCGCGCGCACGCGCCAGCTCTACGATCAGGGCGCCGTGGCCGTGTCCGATTTTGACAAGGCCACGGCCGACGCCCAGGCCCTGCGCGCACGCCTGGCGGCCCAGCAGGCCGCCATCAACGTCGCCGAGCGCGAGGTCGCGGTCTGGAAGCAGCAGCTCGACGACACCATCATCCGCGCGCCCTTCGCAGGAGTCGTCACGTCCAAGAACGCCCAGCCCGGCGAAATGATCTCCCCGATGTCCTCGGGCGGCTTCACCCGCACCGGCATCTGCACCCTCGTCGACATGAACTCCCTCGAAATCGAGGTCGACGTCAACGAGAGCTACATCAACCGCGTGGAGCCCGGCCGACCTGTGGTCGCCGTGCTCGATGCGTACCCGGACTGGCGGATCCCCGCCAAAGTCATCGCGATCATCCCGACGGCCGATCGCCAGAAAGCCTCGGTCAAGGTGCGCGTGGGTTTCCTCAAACTGGACCCGCGCATCCTGCCCGACATGGGAGTGAAGGTCGCCTTCGAGGGCGCCGCGACCGGCTCGGAGAAGGCTGCGGGGCGGACCGTGCGGATCCCGTCCGCCGCCCTGCGTTCGCGCGACGGCCGCGACGTCGTCTTCATCGTGCACGACGGGCGCGTCGAGCGCCGCGCGGTCACCGTCGGTATGAAAAGCGAGGATACCCTTTTGATCTCTGCCGGGCTGTCCGGCGGTGAAACCGTCGTCGTCGATCCGCCCGCCATCCTTGCGGACGGCACCCCTGTCACCGAAACGAACCCATGAGCGAATCCCAGCCTCCCCTGGTCCGCGTGCGCGGTGTGGACAAAGTGTACCACCGCGGCTCCGAAGACATCCACGTGCTCCTGAACCTCGACCTCGACGTGCATCCGGGCGAGTTCCTCGCCCTCATGGGCCCGTCCGGTTCTGGAAAATCCACCCTTCTCAACCTGATCGGCGGGCTGGACCGGCCCTCCCAGGGCACGATCGAGATCGGCGGCGAGCGCATCGACGAGATCTCCAGCCGCCAGCTCGCCGCCTGGCGTGCGCGGCACGTCGGCTTCGTCTTCCAGTTCTACAACCTGATGCCCGTGATGAACGCCGAGCGCAACGTGGAGCTGCCACTGCTGCTCACGCATCTCAACCGGGGCGAACGCCGCCAGCACGTGGAGACGGCGCTGCACGTCGTCGGCCTGGCCGACCGCTCCCGTCACCATCCCCGGCAGCTGTCCGGCGGCGAGCAGCAGCGCGTCGGCATCGCCCGCGCCATCGTCACTGATCCCACCCTGCTGCTGTGCGACGAGCCGACCGGCGACCTCGACCGGAAATCGGGAGACGAAATCCTCGGCCTGCTCCAGGCGCTCAACCGCGAGCAGGGAAAGACCATCATCATGGTCACCCACGACCCGCATGCCGCCCAGCGCGCCTCGCGCATCGTGTACCTCGAAAAGGGCCAGCTGGTCTCCGAGAGGCCGTCATGAAATTTTTCCGACTCGTCTGGGGCAATCTCTGGCGCAAGCCGCTGCGCACGACGCTCACGGGGTTGTCGGTGTTCGTCGCGTTTCTGCTGTTCGGCCTGCTCTGCGTGATCCGTCAGTCCCTCACCGCGGGCATCAGCATGGCCGGCGCCGATCGCCTCGTGACGCGACAAAAGGTCTCCATCATCCAGATGCTCCCTGTGAGCTACGGCGATCGCATCGCGCAGATCCCAGGCGTCGCGGCGGTCGTGCACCAGTCTTGGTTCGGAGGCATCTACAAGGATCCGAAAAACTTCTTCCCGAGCATGCCCGTACAGCCCGAGAAGTATCTGGAGATGTATCCGGAGTTCGTGCTGCCCGAGGCGCAGAGGAAGGCGTGGATCGCCGACCGCCGCGGCGCCATCGTCGGACGCTCGCTGGCCGAACGCTTCGGCTGGAAGATCGGCGACACCGTCCCGCTGATGTCTCCCATCTGGCGTCGCGCCGACGGCAGCGGGGCCTGGGAATTTCACGTCGACGGGATCTACAGCGGCGCGAAAAAATCCACCGACACCTCGCAATTCTTTTTCCACTACAAATATTATGACGAGGGGCGCTCGTTTGCAAAGGGCATGGTGGGCTGGTACACGGTCCGCGTGAAGGACCCGGCAAAGGCCGACGAGGTTGCGAAGACGATCGATGCGGAGTTCGCCAACTCGCCGTACGAGACCAAGACCGAGCCGGAAGGAGCGTTCGCACAGGCCTTCGCCCAGCAAGTGGGCAACATCGGGGCGATCATGATGAGCATTCAGGCCGCGGTTTTCCTCACGATCCTGTTCGTCGCCGCGAACACCGTCGCTCAGGCCGTGCGCGAACGCACCGAGGAGATCGGCGTGCTCAAGGCCCTGGGCTTTTCCAATCGGATGGTCTTCGGCCTGGTGCTCGCCGAATCTCTGCTGCTCGCGGCCGTCGCGGGTCTCGCGGGTCTTGGCCTCATCTGGCTGATCACGCTGGGCGGAAGCCCAAGCCCTGCGTTTCTTCCGGTGTTTTACTTTCCCATTCCCGACTTCATGGTCGGGGTGTTTCTCGTGGCGCTGCTGGGCGTGTTCGCCGCCGCGCTCCCCGCCTGGCAGGCGATGCGCATGGGTGTCGCGGAGGCGCTGCGGCGCGCCACCTGATCCCGATCCTCTCCCATCATGAACGGATTGATCAACTGGTTCGTGCAGGTCACGTCGCTGACCGCGTTCAATCTGCGCACGATTCCCGAACGCCGGGGATCCGCGCTGTCCTCGGTCATTGGCATCGCGGGTGTCGTGCTGGTCCTCGTCGGCGTGCTCTCCGTCGCATCCGGTTTTCGACGTGCGATGGTCTCCTCGGGCTCTCCCTCCGAGGCGATTGTGCTGCGCTCGGGCTCGGATTCCGAGATGACGAGCGGCTTGGGCCGCGACGAGGTCCGTGTGATCGAGGATGCGCCCGGCATCGCGCGCGACGCTTCCGGGCCGCTGGCATCGGCCGAGCTCTTCGTGATCATCAATCTTCCGAAGCGCTCGACGGGCACCGACGCGAACGTCTCGCTGCGCGGCATCAGTCCCGCCGCCTATGCGGTGCGGGGGAATGTTCGGATTGTCGCGGGGCGCCGCTTCACGCCGGGTCGCAACGAGGTCATCGTCGGTGCCGCGGCCGCCGGACAGTTCGCGGGCCTGGACCTTGGGCAGGACATCCGAATCGGCCAGAACGACTGGCACGTCGTCGGCATTTTCACGGCCAACGGCGACGTGTCCGAGTCGGAGATCTGGACCGACGCGTCCGTGCTGCAGCCCGCGTACCATCGTGGAGACACCTTCCAGTCGGTTTACGTCCGCCTGGCCTCGCCTGGGGACTTCAAGGCATTCAAGGATTCGCTGACCACCAATCCCCAGCTCAACGTGACCCCCGTGCGGCTGTCCGATTTTTACGCGGAACATTCCACCGTCGTGACCGAGTTCATCCAGCGGATTGGCGTGGTCATCGCGCTGCTGATGGCGTTGGGCGCGCTCTTCGGGGCCTTGAACACGATGTACAGCGCCGTGGCGGCGCGCACGCGCGAGATCGCCACCTTGCGGGCGCTCGGCTTTGGGTCGGGCCCCGTGATCGTCTCGGTGCTGGTGGAGTCCCTGGCGCTCGCGCTGGTGGGCGGGGTGGTGGGCGGGGTCGCCGCCTATCTGGCGTTCAACGGCCACAAGACCTCGACGATCAACTGGCAGACTTTCAGCCAGGTTGCGTTTTCCTTTGCGGTCACCCCCGGCCTGCTCGCGCGGGCGATTGTCTTTGCCATGACGATCGGCCTGGTCGGGGGGCTTTTCCCCGCGCTGCGTGCGGCGCGCACCCCCATCGCCACCGCGCTCAGGGAAGTTTGAGCGCGGGGCGTGAACTAGGGTGTCGCCCCAAGGGATGGGCGCTGCGCCTGAGCGGCGTTCCCCCATCCACGTCTCCATCACTGGCTCCAGTGATTTTCCGCCCATGATATCGACGAGGTCTCGTGCAGAAAACCGTCGCCAACCTTCCTGGTGACGGGCAAGTTGCCGAGCCATCAGCGCCCACGGGTGGCAGCCACGCCCATGAACAAGAAAGTCCTTTCCGAGACCGATATTCGTTCGAAGTTCATCACCCCAGCCATTTGTGGGCCGCAGGGCGCTGGCTGGGACCTGATGACCCAGGTGCGTGAAGAGGCCTATTTCACTCGGGGCAGAGTCATTGTCCAAGGCAAGACGGTGCGACGGGGGGAGGCCAAGAAGGCCGACTACCTTCTCTACTACAAATCGAACCTTCCCCTCGCGGTGGTCGAAGCAAAGGACAACACTCACTCCGTCGGCGATGGCATGCAGCAGGCCTTGGAATACGCCGAGATCCTCGACGTTCCGTTCGCGTACAGCTCCAACGGAGACGGGTTCCTCGAGCACGATCGCACCGCCAAGGAGGGGTTGGTCACCCGCGAACTCGCCCTCGACCAGTTCCCCTCGCCGGAGGAATTGTGGGCGCGCTACTGCGGAGCGAAGAGCCTGACGCCAAGGGAAGTCGCCGTGGCGACGCAGGACTACTTCGACGATAGCTCGCGAAAATCTCCCCGCTACTACCAGTTGATCGCCATCAACCGCACGGTCGAGGCGATCGCCCGTGGGGAAAATCGCATCCTGCTGGTGATGGCCACCGGCACAGGCAAGACCTACACCGCCTTTCAGATCATCTGGCGTCTCTGGAAGTCGGGGGCCAAGAAGCGCATCCTCTTCCTGGTCGATCGAAACATCCTCGCCGATCAGACGAAGACCAACGATTTCAAGCCGTTTGGTACGGCGATGACCAAGATCACCAATCGCACGGTCGACAAGGCCTTCGAGATCTACCTCTGCCTCTATCAGGCAGTCACCGGCACGGAGGAGGAGAGGAACATCTACAAACAGTTTTCGCCCGATTTCTTCGATCTCGTCGTCGTGGACGAGTGCCATCGCGGCAGCGCTGCCGACGATGCCGCCTGGCGCCAAGTTCTCGAATACTTTTCCTCGGCGACCCAGATCGGCCTCACCGCCACGCCCAAGGAGACCAAGGAGATCTCCAACATCGAATACTTCGGGGAGCCCATCTACACCTATTCCCTTCGCCAGGGCATCGCCGATGGCTTCCTCGCCCCCTACAAGGTCGTGCGCATCGGCATCGACAAGGACCTCGATGGCTGGCGTCCCGAGAAAGGCCAGACCGACAAATTCGGATACATGGTCGAAGACCGGGAATACGGCGACTCGGACTTCGACAACAACCTCGTTCTCGAGCAACGCACCGAACTCGTCGCGGCGAAGGTGACCGCGTTCCTGAAAGCGACCAACCGCTTCGCCAAGACCATCATCTTCTGCGAAAACATCGACCACGCCGAGCGCATGCGGCAGGCCTTGGTGAACGCCAACACCGATCTCGCCGCCGCAAACCCCAAATACGTGATGCGGATCACAGGCGACAGCGACGAGGGCAAGGGGCAGCTCGACAACTTCATCGACCCGGAATCCACCTACCCGGTCATCGCCTGCACCTCCCGGCTCATGAGCACCGGCGTGGATGCCCAGACCTGCCACTTGATCGTGCTCGATCGCCGGATCGCCTCGATGACGGAGTTCAAACAGATCATCGGACGCGGCACGCGCATCAACGAGGACTACAACAAATTCTTCTTCACGATCATGGATTTTCGGCGGGCCACCGCCTTGTTCGCCGACCCCAGCTTCGACGGTGATCCGGTCCAGATCTACAATCCGGGCCCCGACGATTCCCCCGTTCCGCCTGACGACCCTTCAACGCCACCACCCTCGGGAGTCGAGCCGCCCATTCCTCCTGAACCTCCTGGCCCAGGCCCGGGAGGTCCCGGTGGAGATCGGCCCAAGCGCTATTACGTCAACAACGTCCCGGTCAGCGTGGCCGTGGAGCGCGTCCAGTTCCTCGATGAAAACGGCAGGCTGATCACCGAGTCGCTCACCGACTACTCGCGCAAAGCCGTCCTCAAGAGCTTTGCGTCCCTCGACGCCTTCCTCACCGCGTGGAATGCCGCCGACCGCAAGCAGGTCATCCTCGATGAGCTGGCCGCCCAGGGCGTCTTCCTCGACGAACTCGCCGTGCAGGTTGGCAGGGATTTCGACCCCTTCGACCTGGTCTGTCACGTGGCCTTCGACCGCCCCCCGCTCACCCGCCGCGAACGCGCCGACCGGGTGCAGAAGCGCGACGTTTTTGGCAAGTACGAGGCCAAGGCCCGTGCCGTCCTCGAAGCCCTGCTGGCCAAGTATGCCGACTCCGGCATCAGCAGCGTGGAATCCATGGAGATCCTGAAGGTCGACCCGCTCCGCGGCTTCGGCACGCCTGTCGAAATCATCAAACTCTTTGGCGGCAAGCCCGCCTACCTCGCAGCGCTTCGCGACCTCGAAACCGCCCTGTATCACGGCGCAGCATGAAGGTTTCTGGCCATCCCGGTTTCAGCGACTACCTCGTATTCGTCGACGAGAGCGGCGATCACAACCTCCTCCAGATCGACCCGCAATTCCCCGCGTTCACCCTGCTCTTCGCGATCATCCACAAGGATGCCTACGTGGACCAGGTCAGTCCGGCCCTGCAGCGATTCAAATTTGGCTACTGGGGGCATGACGAGGTCGTGCTGCACGAGCATGAGATTCGAAAACCCTTCGGCGACTTTCTCTTCCTTCTGAAGAAGCCCGTGCGCGATCGCTTTCTTGCCGGGCTTGCAGCGCTGATGACCGCAATGCCCGTCACCGTGATCGCTGTCGTGATCGACAAGAAAGCATACACCGCCCGCTACGCCAAGCCGCTCAACCCGTACGAATACGCCCTCGAGGCGGGTCTCGAGCGCACATTCCGCCATCTCGAGCAGTTGAACCAATCCGCCGTCCAGACGGCCCTTGTCGTGGAGAAACGCGGGAAAAAGGAGGATGCCGAGTTGGAGCTGGCCTTTCGCCGGGTCTGTGCCGGCCAAAATGCCCTGAACAAGCCCTTTCCGTTTCAGCTTGTGATGGTATCCAAAAACTCCAACTCCGCCGGGCTCCAGCTGACTGACCTTATGGCACGCCCGGTCGCCCTCCACCACCTTCGCCCCGATCAGCCCAACAGGGCCTTCGAAATCATCGAGACCAAGCTGCGCCGGAGTCCTGCAGGCAGGATTGAGGGGTGGGGCCTCAAGATTCTACCCTGAAATGCGAAGGGCCTCCGGGGAATCCCAGAAGCCCAGCGCCGACCGGAAGTTTCCAGTCCAACTTGCGTTCACTATCCCCCCGAATTACTGCCGCGTCAAATCCCCTTTCATGTCCAACGTCTCCAATCTCGTCAAAACCATCCAAGACATCATGCGCAAGGACGCCGGTACCTACGGCGATGCGCAACGTCTCGAACAGCTCGGATGGATGTTCTTCCTCAAAATCTTCGACGACCGCGAAACCCAGCTCGAACTCCTCCAGGACGACTGCCGCTCGCCCTTGGCCGCCCACCTGCGCTGGCGCAACTGGGCCAATGACGCGGAGGGCATCACCGGCGACGCCCTGCTCGATTTCATCAACAACACCCTGCTGCCGAAGTTGAAGGCGCTCACGGGAGGAGGCCGGATGCACACGCTCATCCGCACCGCCTTCGAGGATGCCAACAACTACATGAAGAACGGCACCCTGATGCGGCAGGTGATCAACAAGATCAACGGCATCGATTTCAACGCCTCGGATGATCGCCACATGTTCGGCGACATCTACGAGAAGCTGCTGAAGGACCTTCAGTCCGCGGGCAACGCCGGTGAATTCTACACCCCCCGTGCCGTCACCCAGTTCATCGTCGAGCAGGTGAACCCAACGCTCGACGAGACGATTCTCGACCCCGCCTGCGGCACCGGCGGCTTCCTCGTCTGCGCGATCGAACACCTCCGAAAACAGGTCAAGACCGAGGCCGATGAACGGACCATCCAGGAGTGCTTCTCCGGCATCGAGAAGAAGCACCTGCCGCACGTCCTGTGCATGACCAACCTCATGCTCCACGGCATCGACGTGCCGGCCAACGTCCGCCACGACAACACCCTGGCCCGGCCCCTGCGCGACTGGAGTCCGAAGGAGCGCGTGGACGTGATCGTCACCAATCCTCCGTTCGGCGGCATGGAGGAGGACGGCATCGAGTCCAACTATCCGAACGAATTCCGCACCCGGGAAACCGCCGATCTCTTCCTTGTGCTGATCATGAAGCTCCTCAAGGCCGGCGGCCGCGCCGGCTTGGTGCTGCCCGACGGCACGCTCTTCGGCGAGGGCGTCAAGACGCGCATCAAGGAAGCCCTGCTTACGGAGTGCAACCTGCACACCATCGTCCGCCTGCCCAACGGAGTCTTCAATCCCTACACGGGCATCCGCACCAACCTCCTCTTCTTCACGAAGGGCACGCCCACCAGGGAAGTCTGGTATTACGAGCACCCCTATCCCGAGGGCGCCAAGAGCTACAACAAAGGCAAGCCCATCCGCATCGAGGAGTTCGAGGCCGAGCGCGCCTGGTGGGGTGACGAGGCTGACGGCTTCAAGGCTCGCGTGGAAAACGAACGCGCCTGGCGCGTCTCCATCGACCAGATACGGGCCGGCAATTTCAACCTCGACCTGAAGAATCCCCATCGGCCCGACGAAGGCCCCGGCGATGTCGATCATCTCCTGCCCGAATACGAGAAGCTCCTCGCCCAGATCGGGGAGACGCGGGCGAAGCTGAAGAAAGAACTGTCCGCAGCTCTCTCCCGCTGAGACGCAGGGACGCTGAGAATACAAAGACTCAACCCTATATACGACTCTCTGGGTTTCCGCGTCTCTGCGGGATACGCTCGCCTCATCTCCCCATGCACGAAAACGAACTCGGCACCCTCATCCTGAACGCGGCTATCGAGGTTCACCGCAACCTCGGTCCCGGCCTTTTGGAGTCCGTCTATGAGGTCGTCCTTGCCAAAGAACTCATGCAGCGCGGACTGACCATCGAGCGCCAGGTTGCCGTGCCGATTGTTTACAGGGATCTCCGCTTCGAGGAAGGCTTCCGCGCTGACATAATTGTAAATGGCATGGTGTTGCTGGAATTGAAGTCCGTCGAGCGGGTCACGCCCGCGCACCTGAAACAGGTACAGACCTATCTCAAACTGACCGGCTTGAAACTTGGCTACCTGCTCAACTTCGGGGAAGCCCTGCTGAAGGATGGGATTACCCGTTGTGTGAACGGACTGAGGGACTCCCGCTGAGGCGCCAAGAAGCTGAGCT
>JAJXVO010000089.1 GCA_021782105.1 bacterium | reverse complement strand
TCCTCGGGCGTGTATACATTTTCGCGATACAAAGTGGATGCGGTTGCGGCGACGTTGCCTCCGGCGGAGAATCCCATGACGCCGACGCGGGAGGGGTTGACGTGCCATTCGGCCGCGCGGCGCCTGACGGTGCGGATGGCTTCCTCGACGTCCTGCAGGGGGCCGATGCGTTTGTCGCGCATGATCTTGTCGCTGGGCAGGCGGTATTTGAGCACGAATGCGGCGACGCCGTGGCTGGCGAACCAACGGGCGGGAACGGTTCCCTCGAGATCGTAGGCGAGGACGACGTAGCCTCCACCGGGGCAGATGACGACGGCGGCGCCGGTGGCGGTGGACGGATCGGGAAGAAAGGCCTCGAGGGAGGGGGTGGTGACCTGGGTGATGCGCGGACGTGCCGGATCGTTGTCCCTGTAAATGACCGACTGGTGATAGGTCGGACAGGCGATCGCGCCGGGCGCGCCGTGGGGCCAGAGGGGGATGATGAATGGGGCGGGCGAGGTGAATGCAGTGGCGGCGGACATGGCGAGAAGGGCGAACAGCAGGGATGGGCGGGGTAGTATGAACATGGCGACTGAATTTGGTTACGAAAGGTGATGCGAGCTCGGGTCACGGACGTGAAAAATCGTCCCAGGATCCTGTGCTTTTTATCGACAACCTGCGCAAGATATGCACAGTTATTCACACGTTATCCACAACAATGGAACTCCTTGCTGGGGCAAAAACCCCGCTCTCTCAGGCCAAGGTTGCTGGTAGGATCAAGACTTACGTTCTCGACACGAACGTTCTTCTTCACGATCCGCAGTCGATCTTCAAATTCGAAGACAACAACCTGGCAATTCCTGTCGAAGTTTTGGAAGAACTGGACGCGATCAAGGGAGAGCAGTCCACCGAGCGGGGGCGGAATGCACGACGAGTGCATAGAACCCTGCAGGAGCTGCTTCCCGATTCGCGCGCGATGCTCGAGGGCGTGCGTTTGCCTACGGGAGGCACGCTGTCGGTGATCATAAACCGGTATCTTCAGGACAGCGACTTTGCGAGCCCGGCGATGCAGCGTCTGCGCGCGGTGCTTCCGGATTTGACGAAGAAGGACAATCGCATCATCGCGTGCGCGTTGTTTGTGCAGGAGCAGTATCCGCCTCCGACCATCCTTGTGACGAAGGACGTCAACGTGCAGTTGAAGGCGAGGGCGGTGGGCCTGGAATCGCAGGACTACCTGAACGACAAGGTGCCTCAGAATCTGGAGGAGGACCGTTATCGCGAGGTGTCGGTATCCATATATGAACTTCAGCGATTCGCCTCGGAGGGGATGTTCGGCCTTGATGGGGATGCTTCCAAGCCGCTTTACCTGAACGAATATGTGCTGCTTCGCTCCGACGAGGGAAAGACGATGCCCGCGCGGTACATGGGCGACGGGGCGGTCAGGCGGTTGAAGGTGCCTGATTTCGTGCGTGCGCCGGGAGGGATTCCGATCCGGGCCCGCAATCTCGAGCAGCAGTTCTTCATGGACGCCCTGATGGACGACAGTGTGTCGCTGATCACGTGTTTCGGAAAGGCGGGCACGGGGAAGACGCTGCTGTCGACGGTGTGCGGGCTGAGTCAGATTTTTGACGAGCGCAGCCGTTACGACGGCGTTTCGATCTCGAGACCGGTGATTGCGCTGGGCAAGGACATCGGGTTTTTGCCGGGTTCGCTCGAGGAGAAAATGAAGCCCTGGCTCCAGCCGTACTATGACGCGCTCGAGGTGCTGATGCCGTCGAAGCCGCCGAAGGAGCCCCAGTTTGAAGCGAAAAAGGTCTCCAAGAAGTCCAAGAAGAAAGGCGATGCGATGGCGCTGATGTCGGCGGGCTCTCATCAGGGGCACCAGCAGAGTCTACCTTCGGGGGTGGTCCCGTTGAAGCCGTACGAGAAGCTAATTCGCAGCGGCATGGTGGAAGTGGAGGCCCTGTGTTTCATCCGCGGGCGTTCGATCGCACGGCGGTTCTTCATTTTGGATGAGGCGCAGCAGTTGACGCCGCATGAGGTCAAGACGGTGATCACCCGCATATCGGAGGGCTCGAAAATCGTGCTGATTGGCGATCCGGCGCAGATCGACAATCCCTACGTGGACTCGCGGAGCAACGGCCTGGTTTACGCGCACAACCGGATGAAAGGGCAGTCGGTGGCGGCGCATGTGACGCTGACGAAGGGGGAGAGGTCGAAGCTGGCAGAACTCGCCGCGGATTTGCTCTGAAGCCTGGGAGGCGAGTCCCAAGATTGTGGTGACAAAGGGGCAGGCGGAGGCAGACTGAAATTCGAACCCTCTCCCGCCATGGCCCCCATTCGCTGCGCACTTGCACTCGCGTTACTAGGAATTGTCTGCACGGCCTGCTCGCACCTGGATCTTTCCACGGCGCCTCTGGGCGACCAGGTGGTGCGGGGCACGGTCGATTTTCATCCGGTGGCACCGTACGGGAAGGTTTCGGTGCTGGTGCGAATGGTGGATGTGACACATTCGGATTCCGTGGTGATTGGCGAGCAGACCATCGACACGACGGAGAAGCCGCCGGTGGCGTTCAAGATCACGTACACTGCGGATCAGATCGAGCCGCCGAAGCGTGTGCAGCTGGATGTCCGCGTATCGGTCGACGGAAAGCTGAGGTATTACAACATCAACTCGTACGCGGTGACGCCGATGAATGCGGACCGGGAGATCCACATATGGGTCGAGCCGATTGGGCGCTAAGACCGGGGGCTATTTTCTTGGCTTGAGGACGGCCATTGCGGCTTCGAAGGGAGCTCGGGTGAGTGAGCGAAGTGTGGATTGGGCGGGAGGCTGGGCGGGCGTGACGGCCTGAGCGGCTTTTTGGGGCGGCTGAGCTGCGAGCCGGGCCTCGCGGGTGGCGAGTGATTCCTCGCGCTGTTTGAGAGCGGACTCCCAGTCGCGAAGGGCGAGTCGATCTTCGCGCAAGTGAGCCTTCTCGGCTTCGAAGAGTTCGGTGGCGCGCTGGAATTTGGTCCAGCTCTCCCGTGCCCCTGCCTCGGGGCCGTCCTGGGAGTTCGACGGGGAGCGGGCGGCAGACTGATTTGCGGCGGCGAGGGCAAGACGCTCGGTCTCGAGATTGGCCTGCAGCTCGCGTAGACGGGATTCGTAGCGCCGGAGATTCTCCTCCTCGTCTCTTAGCGTCTCGAGGTCGGCGTGCCAGGACTGGCGTTCTACGGAGAACTGAGCTCGTTCGCGGGCAAGTTGCTCGGTTTCGGCTCCCTGCCGTTCGGCCTGGGCTGCGAGCTGGATTCTCAATTCCTCGAGTCGGCTGAGTTCCGGTGACATTTGAGGGGTGTTGGAGCCGGCGAGCAGACGGTGATCACTGTCGAGGGACTCGCGTTCACGGGCGATCTCGGCGCGCTGGTTGGAAAGGGCCCGGGCATTATCCTCGATTGCGGTCCGCGAGGCCGCGATCAGTTCGCGCTGGCTTCTGATGGCGGACGCGTCGGCGCGTCCCCTGGCGAGCTCCGCGGACTGGGCGAGCATCGTTTGAGCTGAACCTCGAGCATGTTTCGTTCGTGGGCGATGCGGAGGAGTTGACTTTCGAGCAGGGATTTTTCGCGGGCCGCGTCCATCAATTGGGAGGGTGCGGCGTTCTGTGCGAAGGAAGCGGGGATGTCGGTTCCGCCGACGCCTCCGAGGCAGTCGAGCACGGCCTCGGCCTGCTTGAGTTCATCGGAGCTGAGGGAGGGGTCGAGGGAGGGGACAACCTCGAAATAGGCGCAGACCCGGGCTACGATAGGGGCGAGATCTTCGGTGGGGGTGATGACATCGCGGACGCCCTGGTGGATGCTTTTGACGACGAGGGGAAATTCGAGCTGCTCGACGAGGAGCATGATTGCGAGGGTTGGCTGCACCCTGCGGAGGCGGTCGGCGAGCTCGAAGTCAGGCGCGTCGGGAAGATTATGTTCAAGGACGGCGAGGTCGAACCACTCGGAGCGCACGGCATCCTCGGCCGCGACTGCGGAGGCTGCGACCCTCAGATCGAAGCCGCAGGCGGCCAGCAGCATGACGCAGCGCCGGCGTGTTCGTGCATCCGGGTGAACCAGCAGGACTTTTCGGACGAGATTCATAAATTGGGTGGGCGTTTCGCTGGAGAGTATAGGCTTTTCGGGTCGTGTGCACCATGGGGGCGGGCTGCTTTTACGTATGGTTTACCTCGGATACGGGGCCGGCAAACCGGCGACCGGGAATTGCCTGAAAAAGGAAAGAAAGCCCTCGCCCGCGGACGTGCGTTTCCCTAGGAGTCGGCCATGAAAGTGGTTGTGCTGTGTTCCGGTGGAATGGATTCCGTGACGGCCCTATACTGGGCGCGTACGGAGCACGAGGTCGTGGCCGCGATCAGTTTCGACTATGGGTCGAAGCACAACCACCGCGAGCTGCCGTATGCGGCGGAGCATTGCGCGAGCCTGGGGCTCAGGCATGAAGTGGTGCCCTTGCTGTTCATGGAGCGGCTCTTTGCGTCGAACCTGCTGTCGGGCGGTGGGGAGATACCGGACGGACACTACGAGGAGTCGACAATGAAGCAGACCGTGGTGCCATTTCGGAATGCGATCATGCTCTCGATTGCGGCCGGGTTTGCGGAGAGCGTGGATGCCGAGGGGCTGGTGATTGCGGCGCACGGAGGGGATCACGCGATCTATCCGGATTGTAGGGAGGCATTCATGGCGGCGATGGGGGAGGCGATGAAGGCGGGCACCTATGCGGGCGTGCGTCTCTTGCGTCCTTTCATCGCAATGAACAAGGGAGGGATTGCGATGCTTGGCTCGGGGCTAGGGGTGGATTTCCGGAAGACGTGGTCGTGTTACAAGGGAGGGGCGGTGCACTGTGGGCGGTGCGGAACCTGTGTGGAGCGCCGGGAGGCCTTTCTGGTGGCGGGGATACCGGACCCTACTGACTATGCGGCGCTGGATCCGCTTCCGCCGAGGCCGTCGGGGGCGCAGGGATGAGGGGCGAGCCATGTTGATATCGGAGATCTTCCACTCGGTTCAGGGCGAGGGCGAACTGACGGGGGTGCCGTCGGTGTTTGTGCGCACGAGCGGCTGCAACCTGCGGTGTGCCTGGTGCGACACGCCGTACGCCTCCTGGAATCCGGAAGGCAAGGTGATGACGGTGGACGCGATTGTGGCGGAGGTGGAGCGGTATCGCTGCGAGCACGTGGTATTGACGGGAGGGGAACCGATGGTGGCGGTGCAGGTGAAAGAGCTGGCGACGGAGCTGAAGATGCTGGGGTACCATGTGACGATCGAAACAGCGGGCACCGTGGCTCCGGCGGGGATCGTGTGCGACCTTGCGTCGATATCGCCGAAACTGCTGAACTCGGCTCCTTCTGCTTCGGAGCATCCGGCCTGGCACAAGCGCCACGAGGCGGAGCGCTGGAAACCGGATGTGATCGGCGAGTGGACGAGCCGATATGCCTTTCAGCTGAAATTTGTGGTGACGGCGCCGACCGATGTTGAGGAGATCGAGGGAATGCTGAAGCGGCTTGGGCCGGGGGTGCCGAGGCACAAGGTGCTGCTGATGCCGGAGGCGCGCTCGTTGGAAGTCATGCGCGGCCGGGCCGACTGGCTTGTGGAGCTTTGCAAGGCGCGAGGGTTTAGGTATGCCCATCGCCTGCATATCGAACTGTGGGGGAATCGGCGTGGAGTGTGATTATCCGGACGGGCTCGCAATCGTGGGAGCGGGGGACAGGATGTCGTCGACGCGATGATACCGCCAGAAGGCAAGAAGGAGGGACGGAAGCTATCGGAGCAGATACTGGCTCTCGAACGTTTGTTTGCGGGTCATCCGGTGACGTTGTGGGCGCTGATCACCGCGTTGGAGTCGGAAGCGTATCTGGTGACGATCATCCTATTGACGCTGCCCTTTCTGACGCCGCTGCCGTTGGTGGGGCTTTCGACGCCGTTTGGGTTTGTGATCGCACTACTGGCGTTGCAGCTCGCGTGGGGGGCCAAGCCATGGCTGCCGGGAGTGCTGCGCAATAGGGCGGTGCCAAAAGGTTTCGTGGCGCGGGTGGTGCGGGTGGCGGCCAAGATCATCCGGTGGCTCGAGTCGGTGCTCAGGACGCGGTGGGGCTGGGTATTCGCGCTGCCTGGTGTGCTGCGGGTGCATGCGTTGTTGATCGTGGTGGCGGCGGCGGTGCTGCTGCTGCCGTTGCCGATTCCGCTGACGAACACATTTCCCGCGTGGGTCATCCTGCTTGCTGCGTGCGGCCTTTTGGAGCGGGACGGAGTCATGGTGGTGCTCGCGTATGTTGTGGCTGTGGCGGGGGTCTTCTACTTTGTGCTGCTTGGCGAGGCTGCGCATCACAGTTTCCGATACCTATTGGGCCACTTGTGGAATTGACGTAGGGGAAGCGGGAGGGCGGCGCAGCTGGAGATTGCGGGCGATGGGAACCTGGTGCAAAAGCGGGGGCATGAACAGTGCGCCGACGAAGTTTCCCCAGCAGGTGATCGCCCGAAAGAGGGACGGCCTCGAATTGAGCCCCGAGGAAATCGGTGCCTTTGTGCGAGGGGCTACTGACGGGACGTGGGCGGACTACCAATTGAGTGCGATGCTGATGGCGGTGTATCTGCGTGGGATGAACCGGTCGGAGACGGTGGCGCTGACGGATGCGATGATGCGTTCGGGAGTGGTGGCGGACCTGAGCATGGTATCACGTTGCAAGGTCGACAAACATTCGACTGGGGGGGTGGGGGACAAAATTTCACTGCCGCTGGCGCCGATGGTGGCATGTTGCGGGGTCGCGGTGCCGATGATCAGTGGCCGCGGGCTGGGGCACACGGGAGGAACGCTAGACAAACTCGAGTCGATCCCGGGATTTCGTGTCGGCCTGAGCTTGGAGGAATATCGGCGGCAGGTGGAGACCGTGGGGGCGGCGCTCATAGGGCAGACGCGGGATCTCGCGCCGGCGGACAAGCGACTCTATGCGTTGCGCGACGTGACGGCGACGGTGGAGTGCATTCCGTTGATCACGGCGAGTATCCTGAGCAAGAAACTGGCGGAGGGCATCGATGCGCTCGTGCTGGACGTCAAATTTGGGCGCGGTGCCTTCATGCGGACGCTGGACGAGGCGCGGGAGCTGGCGACAGCGATGGTGGAGGTGGCGAAGACGATGGGAAAGCCGACGCGGGCGCTGCTGACGACCATGGATCAGCCTCTGGGGAGGACGGTCGGCAATGCCCTTGAAGTGGGGGAGACGATCGACTGCCTACGCGGACGCGGGCCGGCGGATGTCATGGAACTGACCTATGCGCTTGGGGAGCAGATGCTCCTGCTGGCGGGTGTTTGCGGACGGGCGGAGGACGCGAGGCAGCGGTTGAGGGGAGCTGTTGAAAGCGGAGCTGCGCTTGCGAAATTTGCGGAGATCGTGGCGGCCCAGGGAGGCGATGCGAGAATCGTGGACGACCGGTCGCTGCTTCCGGAGGCGCGATTGAGGCTGGATGTGCCGGTTACTCGGGAGGGATGGGTTGTGGACGTCGATGCGCGGGAGATTGCCGAGGCTGCGCTGGGATTGGGGGCGGGGAGGAGGAGGGCTGAGGACGGGGTCGACCCGGCGGTGGGCGTTTCGGATCTTGTGCAGGTCGGTGAGCGTGTCGGGCGCGGCGGGAGGCTTGCCGTGGTCCATGCGAACGACGAGGCGCTTGGAAAGGCGGCGGTGGGGCGGGTGGCGGGGGCAGTCCGGATCGGTGCGAGGACGACGCCTCCGGTTTCCAGGGTTGTCGTAGTGATTGAATGACGGGCTTGTACGGGTTTGGAGTGGCCGTGGCATTGCCCTGAGGCGGCGGGGGTAAATGGCATGTAAAAACCGGCATCGGGCATATCCACCTGCCAGGGTTCTGCAAAATTGACGTAGTGTGATCGTTGAGACGTTGACGACCGGGTGCGCGGCTCCGAGCGTATCGGCTTCAAGATCGGATTAAATTCAGCGCGGTTTCGAGTGCTTCAGTCATGCGATCGGCCCAAACGAAAACCAAATCTTTCAACAACCTGAACTGGCGCGCGAAAACGCTGGGGTTTCTGATCGGCGCAGCCGTCGTGTTTGTAGGTCTGGTGATCGTGACCCAGAAGGTGGTGGTGCTGCCGCGGATAGAGAGCGCGGAGTTCGCGTATTATGCGAGGATAGGGAATGAGATTTCGGCCCGAATCGTGCGGAGGGAGCGGGCATTGAGTTCGCTGGCCGACACGCTTGCCGAGCGACCGACCTTTGCGGCACCGACCGAATGGGATTTGCGTTCCGCGGCGCCGGGCGACGATGGTTGGGAGGAGATGGGCGTGCTCCGGCCTGCCTTGGTGGCGGTGTTCGACGAGACCGGGCAGGCGATCAAGGTGTGGCATCCGAAAAAAGGGATCGACCTTCCGAGCGAAATGCTTCGTCCGGTGCTGGGTCCCGGAGTGGTGACTGGAAACTCTCCTGGGTCGGGGGCCCTTTCGACGCAAATGGGCATGATCCTGTACGCGAAGGCGCCGTATGGAACGGCGCGGGACGGGAAACCGTCGGGCATGCTGATCGTATGCGAGCGCCTACGGCGACCGCCGGTCAGCGAGTTCACGGACCTGGGTCCGGTGAGGGGCGGATTCATTGATGCGGAGCAGATGGCGAAGAAGCTCCCGGGCGAGCGACAGGTGGATTCCGGGTGTCTGGTTGCTCCGGACGGCGATTCGACGATGGTGACGCGGGTGGCGTTGCGCGACGATCTCGGGCGGATTGTGGGAGGCATTGAAGTGCGCAGCGAACGGCTGGTGCGGCTGGTGCAGATCACGAGCATGCGACTGACGATAGCGGTGATGCTCATTTCGACCCTGGTGCTGAGTCTGGTGATCTGGATCGTTGTGGAGCGCGTCTACGTGCGGCGGATTGAACGGCTGATCGATCTGGTGGGGCGGTTGGACGACGATGATGCGATCGATGCGCTGGTGCATTTTCAAGGGAGCGACGAGGTGGGCCAGCTTGCCCGGAAGACAGGAGGCATGGTGCGGACGCTGAACGAGGCCCGCGAGTTGGCGGAAGTGGCGGACACGGCGAAGATGAATTTCCTCGCGATGATGAGTCACGAACTGCGGACGCCGATGAACGGGGTGATCGGCTTTGCGGGGCTTCTGAGGGAGACGCAGGTGAACGCGGAGCAGCTCGACTACGTAAGAA
This sequence comes from bacterium, assembly GCA_021782105.1. Classification (GTDB taxonomy): domain Bacteria; phylum Verrucomicrobiota; class Verrucomicrobiia; order Opitutales; family Opitutaceae; genus MWDT01. Next base: position 4,555 of record JAJXVO010000089.1, on the reverse strand, counting down.
TCATCGAAAGCAGCGGTCGGGCGATCCTGAAACAGATCGACGAGATACTGCACTATGCGATGATTTCGACCGAGGGGCTATCGCTGGATGAGCGCCCTGTGAAGGTGCGGGAAATGATCGCGGAGGCGGGAAGGACGGTGTCGCAGGAACTGGGCAAGAAACATTTGACCTACCGCGAAGACGTGGATGCGGGGGTGCCGCGCATCCTTTGGCTGGACCGCGATCGGGTGGGGCAGATATTGGGCAACCTGCTTGAAAACGCGGTGAAGTTCACCCGGGAAGGAGGGGTGGTCGTCGAGGCTGTGGTGGGCGAGGATCCGGAGAGCGGCGAGCGCCGCCTGCAGATTGCGGTGACCGACACGGGAGTGGGCATCGCGAAGGAACATCAGGCGCGGCTATTCAGGCCGTTCAGCCAGGTGGACACGGGCATGAACCGCCGATTTGGCGGGGCCGGGCTCGGGCTCGCCATTTCCCAGCGGATAGCGCAGGCGATGGGGGGGCGGATCACCGTTGCGAGCCAAGTGGGGAAAGGCTCGACGTTCATCGTGCTCCTGCCTTTGAAGGACGCGGAGACGTATGCGGGCAAGAAGGGATCTAGCGGTGCCCCGTCAACTCCGGCTTGAGCGAGTGCCAGAGATAGAGTGCGACGCCGATGCAGATGCCGGAGTCGGCGAAATTGAAGGTCGGGTAGATGAACGTGCCGAAGTGGAAATCGAGAAAATCGACGACATAACCGAACAGGACGCGATCGATCAGATTTCCAGCGATGCCACCGCACATCAGTCCGAAGCTGACCTGAACGAGCGGTGTTTTGAGGGAGAGCGCCTTGCGCCAGGTGTAGATGGCGGCGAGGGTGAGCGCGGCGACGGCGGCGAGCAATCCGGAGTGGCCGGAGAGCATGCTCCATGCGGCGCCGGTGTTGCCGACGTGCACGATGTCGAAGAAGCCGGGAATCACCTGGATCGTATTGGGTCCCCCGTAGGTGGGGAAAGGCAGGTGGTGACGGATCCATGCCTTGGATCCCTGATCGAGCACGAGGACGGCGACCAGACAGATGATGAGACTACGGTACGAGGCGATCCGCTTGAGGAGCGGAGGAGGCGGCTCGACGGTAACGATGGATTTGTACGAATCGGGCGACACGGGGCGCGGGCGCTCAGTCCTCGCCAGAATCGTCATCGGCAATCTTCGAGCCTTCCTCGCCGAGTTCGCCGAAGAGACCGGCTTGCTGGCGAGAGCGGTAGCGGTTCTTCTCGATCGCCTTTTGGGCCTCGGCGGAGCAGCGGGTGAAGGGGACTGCGAGCAGGCGCTCCTTGGCGATGGGCTTGCCGGTGACCTCGCAGATGCCGTAGGTGCCGACCTTGATGCGCTGGATGGCGGCGTCGATTTCGGAGAGGGCCTCCTGCTCGTTGGAGACGACGCTGAGGGCGAAATCGCGGTCGAAGGTGTCGGTACCGGCGTCGGCCATATGTTGGCCATAGCTGGAGAGATCGCCTGCGTCGTCCTTGGCGGAGCGCTTGAGAGTCTCCTCGGTATGCTGATCGAGCTGACCGGTGAGGTGGTCGCGAAGCTCGATGAGGAGCTTGTAGTAACGGCGGAAGCGCTCGGGGATGTCCTCGTCGTTCTCGACGGTCGGGTTGAGTTTTTTGCGCGGGTTGAAACCGAGGATGTCGGCGAGGGACGCGGCCTTGATATGATTGGGCTGGGCGGCCTTCAGATCGGTGGCGACATCCTTCTTGCCGTTGGCGGCGGCCTTGGCAGACGCCTTTTGATCGCCGGGGTGTTCGGGTTTGGGGACGGAGGTCTTGGCGATTTCGCGAGCCTCTTCGAGACTGAAGGCGAGTGGTTTGCTCACCTTGGCGCGGGCGAGGACCCTGCTGCGCAGGGTTTCACGCGCCGAGAGCTTGGCAGAAGCGGGAGCGGCCTTGTGTTCGGACTTTGCCGGGCCGGAGGAGGCGGATGGTTTGCGAGTGGGCACGATGGCTTTGGTCTTTTTACCAGTGGAGGGATGCTCCTGCTTCTTGTGAGAGGAGGAGTGCTTGGCGGGGGCAGGTTTCTTCTTAGCCATAGGGAATTTTGGGGAGGGAATTAGTGCAGGGCTTCGGCGCAGCGGGGGCAGACGTCGCCTCTGGGGGAGGACGTCAGCGAGGGTACCCAGCGCCAGCAGCGGGGACAACGGACACGGGAGAGTTCTTCGCACGACTTCACGTCGATCTGGATGCTTCCGGAGGCGGGCACGAGTTCGACATCGGAAACGATGAAAATCTCAGGCAGCAGATCGTGATTGGAGGAGAGCACGCGGAAGACCTGGTCGTCGGGGGCGCCGCTGATGACGATGGCGGCGTCGAGGGACTTCCCGATGGCGCCGGACTGGCGGCGGGGTTCGAGGGCCTCGTTGACTTGGGTTCGAACGCGCAGGAGGGCCTGCATCTGTGCCTCGACTTCGGACGATGTCCACGCGGCGAGGGCGCTGGGCCAATCCTCGAGGTGGACGGACGCGCCTGAGAATTCGGACTTGGTGGTGCCAAATGACCACGCCTCGTCGCAGGTGAATGCGAGGATGGGGGCGAGGATCCGGCTGAGAACGGAGAAGATGGCGTGAATGGCGGTCTGGGAGGAGCGGCGTTGCGGCGAGGACGCCGCGAAAGTGTAGAGCCGGTCCTTCAGAAGATCGTGGTAGACGGCCGAGAGGGTGGCGGCGCAGAATTGGTTACAGAGCTGCTGGACGCGGTGGTATTCGTATGCTTCATACGCCTCGGTGCACTGCCGGAGCAGGGCGGCGGTCTCGTGGAGCACCCAGCGGTCGACCAGATCCATCTTCTCGCAGGGGACGGAGTCGCGGGCCGGATCGAAATCGAAGAGATTGGCGAGCTGGAAGCGGAAGGTGTTTCGGAAAAGGCGATAGGCCTCGCTCGCGTTCGTGAGGATCTTGTCGGAGACGGTGATGTCCTCGGTGAAATCCTGGGAGGCGATCCAGAGGCGGATGACGTCGGCTCCGTATTGGGCGACGTAGTTGTCGGAGGTGGGGGGCTTCTCGTACTGGCCGCTTTTGGAAATCTTTTTTCCGTCCTCGCCGACGATGAAGCCGTGGGTGAGGACCGTCTTATAGGGGGCGCCTCCGGCAGCGATGACGCCGCACCACAGGGACGACTGGAACCAGCCGCGGTGTTGGTCGCTGCCTTCGAGATAGAGGTCGGCGGGCCACTGGGTGCCGCCCTGGCCGCGGCGGAGCGTGGCCATGTGCGTGGAGCCGGAATCGATCCAGACGTCGAGGGTGTCGCGGCCGCTGGTGAGTTCGGTCGGCGAGGGCCAGGCGGGCGGGAGATCGACGCCTTCGAGGAGAGAGGCGGGGGCGAGTTCGAACCAGACATTGCTGCCGCGCTGTTCGACCTTGTCGGCGACGGCGCGGATGACACCTGCGTCGAGGTAGGCGTTTTTCTTGGTATCGTAGAAAGCGGGTATTGGAACCCCCCAGGAGCGCTGGCGGCTGATGCACCAATCGGGGCGGGACTCGACCGCGCCGCGGATGCGGTTTTCGCCCCAGGCCGGGACCCACTTCACGGCGCTGATGGCACGGAGGGCCTCGTCGCGGATGCCGTGGCGGTCGAGGGACACGAACCACTGGTCGACGGCGCGGAAGATAATCGGCGTCTTGGAGCGCCAGCAATGAGGATAGCTATGGGAGTAGCGCTGCTTAGCGAAGAGAGCGCCGGCTTCGGCGAGTTTCTTCAGCACTGCGATGTTGGCCGGCGAGGTTCGCTTCTTTTCGAGATCTTCGACCGACTCGAGCGTGGTGAGGCCGACGAGGTCGGCGGGCACCTGACCGTCGTCGAGGTAACGGCCGTCGTCGCCCACTGGGCAGTAGATCGCGAGCTTGTAGCGGAGGCCGGTCTGATAATCCTCGGCGCCGTGTCCTGGGGCGGTGTGGACGCAGCCGGTGCCGCTGTCTGTGGTGACATAATCGGCGAGGACCACGGGCGAGGCGCGATTGATGAAGGGGTGGCGAGGGGCGAGACCCTCGAGCTCGGCGCCCTTGCGCACGAGGATTTCGGTGGGAGCCGAGGTGGCGCCTGCGGCCTGGGCCACGCCGGGGAGGAGAGCCTGGGCGACGACGATGCGTTCGGCGCCGAGGTCGGCGACGACGTAGTCGACGTCGGGATGCAGGGCGATTGCGAGGTTGGCGGGGATCGTCCAGGGAGTGGTCGTCCAGATGACGACGGAGAGGGGCTTGTCGGACGGCAGGCCCTTTTTCGCGGCCTCGTCGGCCGGCACAGGGAAACGGACCCAGATGGAGGGCGAGACGTGGTCCTTGTATTCGATTTCGGCCTCGGCGAGGGCGGTTTCGAAGGGAATGGACCAGTAGACGGGCTTCTTGCTGCGGTAGACGAGGCCCTTTTCGACAAAGGAGGCGAAGGTGCGCAGGACGTCAGCCTCGAAGGCGGGGCTCTTGGTCTTATACTCGTGATCCCAGTCGGCGAGTACTCCGAGGCGGCGGAACTGGGTGCGTTGGCGGTCGATCCACTGCTCGGAAAAGCGGTCGCAGGCAGCGCGCAGT
>JAJXVO010000372.1 GCA_021782105.1 bacterium | reverse complement strand
GACGCCCACCTCGATCGCACCCGCATCGTGGTCGGCACGACCGCCGACACCGACGTCAAGGCCCTCGAGTCCTCCCACCAACTCGCGCTGACGAAGGGAGAGCCGCGCGCCGACGAGGGTTTCGTGATCCAGGGCTGCGCCGATGGTTCGCTCGCAGTCGTGGGCTCCGACGACTCCGGCGTACTTTACGGCTGCCTCGAACTCGCCAAGCGCCTCGCCGCCGGCGAACGCCCCGGCCCCGGCTTCCATTTTGCAGACGCACCCGCATTCGAACTGCGCGGGCCCTGCATCGGCATGCAGAAGACCACCATCCTGCCCGGCCGCAAGGTGTACGAGTATCCCTACACGCCCCAGCTCTTCCCATTCTTCTACGAGAAATCATTCTGGCGCGGCTACCTGGACTACCTCGCCTCGCTGCGGATGAACACGCTCTACCTGTGGGCCGGCTGCCCCTTCGGTTCGCTGGTGCGCGTCAAGCAGTACCCCGAGGGCATCGAGGTTTCTCCCGAAATCTTCAAGCGCAACGTGGAGATGTATCGCTGGCTGGCCGAGGCCTGCGACCGCCGTGGAATCTGGCTGGTGCAGATGTTCTACAACATCCTGCTCCCCAAGCCGCTCGCCCAGAAGTACGGCTTGTCCACCCAGCTCAGCGCGCCCAATCCCGTTGCCGCCGACTACACGCGCAAGGCTGTGGCTGAATTTGTCCACCAATATCCCAACGTCGGCCTCATGGTCTGCCTGGGTGAGGCGCTCCGGGGCCAGTCCAACCAGACGCACTGGTTTACCGACGTGATTCTCCCCGGGGTGAAGGACGGCATGGCCGAGGCGGGGCTCAAGCAGGAGCCTCCGGTCATCCTCCGCACCCACGCCACCGACGCCACGATCGTGATGCCCGCGGCGCTCAAGGTTTACCACAATCTGTACACGGAATCCAAATACAACGGCGAGTCGCTCACGACCTGGGACCCCCGGGGCGCCCGCCGCGCGGTCGACCTGGCCATGAGCCGCCTCGGGCCGGGGCACATCTCCAACGTCCACATCCTCGCCAACCTCGAGCCCTTCCGCTACGGCGACCAGCAGTTCATCCAGAAATGCGTCCAGGCCATGCGCGACCGGCTCGGCGCCAAGGGCCTGCACCTGTATCCGCTGTTCTACTGGAACTGGCCCTACTCGCCCGACATCGCCCACCCGAGGCTCATCCAGTGGAAGCGCGACTGGATCTGGTTCGAGGCCTGGGCCCGCTACGCCTGGGATCCCGACATTCCCGCGAAAACCGACCACGCCTACTGGATCGGACGCATCGCCGACCACTACGGCCACCCCGCCGCCGAGGACATTCTCGCCGCCTACAACAACTCCGGCGAATGCGCGCCCCGCATCCTGCGCCGCTTCGGCATCACCGATGGAAACCGCCAGACGATGTCGCTGGGCATGACGCTCGACGAACTCGTCAATCCGCGCAAATATCACCCCTTCCCACTGCTGTGGACCGCCGAGGCTCCTCCGGGCGAACGCCTGCAGGAGTACGTCCAGCGCGAGTGGGAGCACAAGCCCCACGTCGGCGAGACTCCGCCGCAGATCATCCGCGAGATCGAGGACTTCAGCGCCCACGCCGTGCGCGAGGTCGACGCGGCCGAGCCGCTCGTCACGAAGAACCGCGCGGAGTTCGAGCGCCTGCGCAACGACGTCCACTGCATCCGCGAGATGTCACTCAACTACGCGACCAAGGCCCAGGCCGCGCTCTGCGTCCTGCACTATCGGTACAGCCATGACATCCAGGACATGGTCCGCGCCGAAGGGTACCTCCACAAAAGCCTCGAGCACTACCGAAAGCTGGTCGACCTCACGCGAAACACGTATTCGGCGGCCAACTCCATGCAGACCTCCCAACGCCGCATCCCGGTCCCGGGCGGCCATGGCGACAAGCCCGAGAACTACCTGTGGAGTCAGCTCCTGCCGCTCTACGAACGGGAATATGTGAACTTCAAGGCCCAGGTCGACGCGCTGCGGACACCCGGAGCGCACGTGCGCTCCCACGCGCCGCTCCCCGCCGCGGACTTCAAGATCCTCACGCCCGGCCTGTACTCGTACACGATCCAGGTCGGCAACACCGTGTTCACCGATTCGAAGGCGACCTTCACGGAGGTCGCCCCTGAGCTCGAGGGCCTGCAGGGCATCAAGTTCTCGTTCGAAGCGGCCAGGGACAACCGCCTGCCGCCAATCACCTGGGAGTCGAAGACCCCAGTCAAAGTTCTGATCGGCTTCTTCGACACCGACGGCCGTAAATGGCGGCGTCCGCCCACCCTGGAGACCGATGCCACCGCGACCGCTCACGGCGGCGCCGAGGCCTTCCTGCTCGACGGCGTGAAGTTCGACTCGCTGCCTCCCGCGGACGTCTACGAATTCACCTACCCCGCCGGACGCCAGACGCTCGACCTCCACGGCTCCGGCGCCTACGTGATCCTGGGCTTCGCCAGCTGACCGCGGGCGAAGGGAATGGCTGAACAGAAGGGAACGAAGCGGTTTTGGGTAGCGGGAAACAAGGGCAAGCGCGAGAGCGCCAGGGGCGCGGGATCGCCCCCCTCAAGCGCCAACCCGATCCTGCCAACCCTCGGACTATTCGCCTCCTGACGCTTCGTTACCTTCGTTGGCTTCTGTTCAAACCTAACGAAAGATCGACTTCAGATATGCCGCGTTGGCGCTGAAGTTGTAGACCACGTCGCGGGGGCGGCGGGCGTCGCGGGAGCGCTCGATCACGAGCCAGCCGCTCCAGCCCATCGCGTCGAGGGTCGCCTTGATCTCGCGCAGGTTCGCTTTCGGATCGTTCTGGAGCCACTCGCCGTCCTTGTCGGTACAATGGATCTCCGCGATGCGGTCGCGCCCGAGGATGCGCAGCTCCGCGCAGGCATCCCGGCCGTTGGTCCACGCGTTCGCGCAGTCGAAGCAGCTTTTCACCGCGGGC
>JAJXVO010000088.1 GCA_021782105.1 bacterium | reverse complement strand
CCACGCAAGCGGCGCCCCATAGGTGTCCACACAAACGGGCCGCTCTCGGGCGATCCATCGGTCGATGATCCCCCGAAACACCGCCGAGGTTTCGTCCGCCCAGCCCGGCACGCTACCGCACAGCGCCAACACAAGCCGTCTTCCTTCCTCCGCCCCTCCCACCGGCAGCGCGGCTCCAAGCCACTCCGCCGCCTCCCTCCACGCCTCCGCGTCGGCCGGAGTGTCGACCCCCAGGAACGTCGTATCCGGACGCCCCGGACAGCGCACCACAAAGCCCTCCCGCGTCGCCTCGCGCGTCGTGAATCCAGCGAAGTCAAGGCCCCGTTCCGCCAGCCACCTCCGGCATCGTTCGCCACTCGCCCCCCCAAGGAAGCTCAGCGCGGTCGTCTGCACTCCAAGCCTGCGCAGCATCTTGGCCACATTGATTCCCTTGCCCCCCATCTGAAAGCTCGCGGACCGCGCACGCTGCGTGCGGCCTGCCTCCCAGGCCGCATATTCGAACGTCGTCTCGGCAAGGGGATTCCCCGTGAAGGTGAGCGTGTGTACCGGGACCATGCCCCCTTTTTCCGAGGTGCCGTCCCCGTTGTCCAAACCAATCCGCAGCGAAAATCCACTTGGCCCCGAACCCGCCCGCGCGGAAACTTCGGCCGTGCCATGGCTCGCGTGCTGACCTCCTCCGATTTTCAGGACCCCGACACGGTGGCGCTCGCGCAGCGCCTCCTGGGCTGCACGCTCGCGAGCCGCCAACCCGACGGCACCGTCGTGCGCCGGCGCATCGTCGAAACCGAGGCCTATCACGGACACGACGATCTCGCCAGCCACGCGGCACGGGGGCGCACCCCACGCAACGAGCCCATGTTCTCCGCCGGCGGAATCTGGTATGTGTATCTCTGTTACGGGATCCATGAGATGCTCAATCTGGTGACCGGCCCTGCCGGATTCCCCGCGGCCATCCTCCTGCGAGGCATCGAGGGCGCTGTCGGTCCCGGCCGTCTGACACGCGCGCTAGGCATCGACCGCCGGCTCAACACCCGGCCCGCCTCCCTTCAGTCGGGGCTCTGGATGGAGGCCGACGAAAGCCTTCCCGCGACCCGTCACCAGATTCTGGCGACACCCCGCGTGGGCGTCGACTACGCGGGCCCCGCGTGGTCCTCCAGGCCCTGGCGTTTCCTCATTCCGCCGGCCGGCGAAGCAGGCCCAGCATCGCAGTCGAAACCTCGTCGACCGGGATCGCGGCGACGCCCTCCACCCTCCTGATCACGCTCGCGCCCGGCGGCGCCCACATCCCCGGATCCGTGGACCCAAACAGGGCAAGGACCGGGCATCCGCACGCCGCGGCCAGATGAGTGACACCCGTGTCGTGTCCAGCATAGGCGCCCGCGCTCGCAAGCAGGCAGGCCAGCTCCGCAAGCGGCAATCCCGCATGCACCCGTGCCTCCGAACGAAAAAGGTCGATCACGGAGGACTCCGCCTCGCCGCAAACCACCTCGGTCTCCAGCCCCTCCCGACGCACCCGGCGGCAAATTTCAAGCCAACGATCGGGCGGCCAGTTTCGTTGGAGAGAGCTGCTGCCGGGATGGATGACGACGCGATGCCGGTCCCCAGCCCTGCCATGGCGCGCCCTGGGAAATTGCAGCCGCGCCGCAAAGGCTGTCGTCGCCAGTCCCAACACTCCAAGCGTGCCGCAATAATGGCGCGCCGCGGGAGCGACGCCCGGTTTCGCAGCCCCCTCCACGAAACGCTGGCCCTCGCGCACCGGGAAATGCGAGGCCAGTTCGCGTTCGGGATCCGGCCACCAGCTCACGACACAGTCAAAGCCCGACAGCCACGCGCCCAGGGCTCCCGGCAGCGGGCCGGGCGCGTACAAGCCTGCCCACCTCGCCTCGTGCTGGGAGTGAACTACGTCGAGAATGCCGTCCTCAACGCCCAGGCCGGCGGCGCTCCGATTGCCGACCAGTTCGATGCGAGCCTCGGGCCAGCAGGCCCTCAGGAGCCCCAACGCAGGCAACGTGACGAGGAAGTCCCCGAGCGCGCCTCCTCGAAGGATGAGGATGCTTTTCATACACGCACCAGATCGGAGTCGTCCCGGGAGAGCCGCCGCGGCCTAGTCGACCGCCGAACGTGCAGTCCGACCGCTCCGCCCCTCCGCCTTCGCGGCCTTCGCCAACGTCCCGTCCACGTGCTGCACGAGCGTGAGTTGCGCCGTCCCAATCTTCAGCTTGAGCTGCATTTTCACAGGCAGCCGCTCCCCGGCCTGCGCCACCCAAATCTTGATCTCACCCCCGCGCTTGAACACGCCCCTCGGCGCCTCGTCCACCATGCGCGGCACCAGCAGCAGGGCCTTCACATATCCATCGGGGGTCAACACGTCCTCATAACGCTCGGCCGTGATCTGGATCGGGTAGACATCCCGCCCCACAAACACCAGGGCCTTGCGCTGAATCCCGGGCTTGTCCGCCCACTTGCGCGACTGGATCAAGGCCGAGATCAGGTCGATCGGATCGCCCTTCGGAATCGCGTAATCGCAATCCCGGCCCGGGCGAAGCGGATCGCGGTGTGACACCACGCGGTGCACATAGTCGAATTTCGTCACCGCATCGCTGATTTTTCTGCCGTGATAGGCGTCGTCCGTCGCGATGATGATCCGGCCCGTCTCCGCGTCGATCAACGCCACGGCCGTTTCCTGATAACTGTAAAGGGCGCGGATGAGTCCACGGGTGAACGTGCTCATCACCACTCGGAACACCGGTCGCCCCTGGTACTGTTCGCGTTTGGCGCTGATCGTGATCTCCCCCGCCGATGGGAAGATGCCCCAGCTCACGCGGTAGCGAAGGTACTCCCCGTCGTGAAGCGCCGTGTACGGCGCAGCAATCGCACCAAACGGCAGAAGGACCAGAATCAAATATCCGAGTAGTTTTCGCATCGACAGGAGTGCTCCGCTCATTGCCGACCGCCCCGGGCGGGTCAAGTTCACTCTGAGGGCGGCACCTACGCACGCGCCGTTTCGCGCCCTCTTCAATTCAGCCGAACGCCCCCACGACACGCTCCCCCCACGCACTCAGCACACGCAGCGAATCCGGGATGGCATTTTCACCGGTTCCACCCCAATCACTCGGCCATGCCCTGGGACGTTCATTACCGAAACGGAATTCATCTGCCCCAAATCGACTGGTGGCTGGACGCCCACCGGCCCGTGGATCGGTCGATCGTTTCCCATGCCCACTTCGACCACATCGCAGCCCACCGCGAGATCGTCTGCACGCCGCAGACATCCCGCCTGATGCGCATGCGCATGCCCCGCAAGCGCCTCGAACACGTGCTGCCCTTCGGCCAGACCGAACGCCTGACCGCGGACTGCACCATCACTCTCCTTCCAGCCGGACACATCTGCGGCTCCGCCCTTTGCCTGCTCGAACACGAGCGCCATGGCTCCCTTCTGTACACGGGCGACTTCAAACTCAGGCCCAGCCTCACGGCAGGTTCCTGCGCCACACCCCACGCAGACCTGCTCATCATGGAATCGACCTTCGGCCGCCCCGCCTATGCGTTTCCGCCGACCGAAAAGATCTACGAAGATATCCGGAGCTTTTGCGCGGAGACGCTCCGGGACGGACGCGCCCCGGTGCTCATGGCCTACGCCCTCGGCAAGACCCAGGAATTGCTCGCCGGGCTCACGGGCCTCGAGAAACCCGTCCTGCTCCATCCGCAATGCTTCCGGCTCACCCGCCTGCACGAGAGCTTCGGCCTCTCCTTTCCGCCCTATGCCGAATTCTCGCAGGATGCCTTGCCCGGCAGCGTCGTCATCGCCCCTCCCCTCTCCCCCAACGCCGGCTTCTTCAAACACATCCTCGCTCGCCGCACCGCCGTCGTCTCGGGTTGGGCCGTCGAGCGCGCCACCGTCTATCGCCAGCGCTGCGACGCAGCATTTCCCCTCTCCGATCACGCCGATTTCACCGACCTGCTCCGCTTCGTGGACGCCGTCGCCCCGCACCGGGTGCTCACCCTGCACGGTTTTTCCACGGACTTCGCACGAACCCTGCGCGAACGCGGCATCGAGGCCTTCGCCCTCGACAAACCCGACCAGCTCGACCTCGGGTTGCAGGCCCAGCCCGCTCCCTAAACGGAGACCTCCGTCGACGCCGCGATTTTTCGATGCTGTTCGACGCCGACACCCTGGTAGCTGATCGCGAAATACACCGTCGCAGCGATGATCAGGCCCAGCGATCCCATCCAGAACACAGGCCAGTGAACCCGCCCCCCCGCACCGGCGCAGGCCTCGTACCACCAACCTGTCGCCGAATAGCCGATGAGGTTCCCCACGCCATTGATCATCAGCGCCATCAAGGCCTGCGCACGCGCCTGCATGCCCATCTCGATGCGCTCCGCCAGGTAGATCTGGCCCGTCACGTAAAACAGCGCGTAACACGCCCCATGTAGCGCGATCCCCGCCACGATCCAGCCGCGCAGGTCGAGCGAAAACAGGCCGTACCGCGCCGCCGCGAGAAGCAGCCCCGCAAGGAAGATCCACTTCAGGCGCACCCGCCTCCAGATGGACCCCAGTAGCAGCAGCCCCAGGATCTCCGAGATCTGGCCCACCGCCATCGTCGCAGTCGGCTTGAGATAACCCAAAGCCGTGAGATTGAGCGGCGCATACGGATAAAACGAGGCCAGCGGAATCGTGAGAAGCACGCTCGTCACGAAGACGATGCGATGATCCCGGTTCTTCAGCAGCCCGAACGAATCGAGCCCCAGCCGCTGCTTCCAGGACCTCCGGCCCGTGCCCACGCGCGGAGCGGGGGTCTGGGGAAGCAGATAGGTGTAGAAGCCCAGGGCCACCATGACGATGGCCGCCGCGTATCCTGAAACCGGCGACGTATCGGCCGCGAGCACGTAGCTGACCACCCAGCCCGCGCCCGCCCACCCCACCGTCCCCCACAGCCTGAGCAGGCCGAACTGCCGCGAGGGGCGGTCCAGATTGGCCAGCGCAATCGTTGTCGCGAGGCTCACGCAGGGGCTCGAGCAGAGCGCCCGCAACTGCATCAGGCCGATCATCGTGACGCCGTTCCAACCGCGCTGGATCGCCAGGTAGCTGAGCGCTAGCGAGGCCCCAGACAGCCAATTCAGCCATCGTGCCAGTAGGACCGGGGATATCTCGTCGTCGGCCAGCGCACCCACGATCAGCGGCGAGATGAAAGCCGCCACCGCACTGCACGCGAAACCCGCCGGAATGTACGCCGCCAAGCCATGCGCCATGAGGACGTTGCTGAAGCTCACCTGCCACAGTCCAGGAGCGCCGAGTTGGAGGAGGAAAAGCCCGCCCAGCGCGAGTTTGGTCTGGAGGGACGATTCGGGTTTCACGGTGAAAATGGGTCGCGAGCCTGCCCCGGCGCCGCCCGTTCGCGCGAGCCATTTCGCTTAGCCCCGTCTCTCGAACCTTCCCCCCTCCCTCAGGTCCAACCAGCCGCACCCACCATGAAGAAACCCATCATCCCAGTGGTCCTGTTGATCCTCATCGGCATTCTCGCCGCGGTTGCTCTACGCTCCTATAAGAACGCATCAGACAAAGAACTTGCGGTCGATCGTGCAACCCAGGAGCGGGCCGACGCCATCCGGCAGCGCGACGCCGCCGAAAAGCGCGCCGCCGCCCAGGCCGAGGCCAGCCGCCTCGCAGAACTGCAAGCCAATCAGGATGCCCGCGCTGCCGCCCGCCAGGAAGCCCTCGCCGCCCAGGCCGAACGCGACGCTGCTCAGGCGACCGCTGCAGCCCAGGCAAAGTCCGCCCAAGTCGCCGAACAGCTCGCCGAACTCCGCCGCGCCAAGGCAGACGCCGAAAACGAGGCCCGCAGCCTCCAGGCCGAGCGCGATGCCGCAGCCAAAGAACGCGAAGCCGCCCGCGCCCGTACCCTCAAACAACTCGACGAACTCGACCAACAGCGACGCGCTCTCGCCCAGGATGATGCACGCCTAAAGGCCGCCATGAAGGCTGCCCAGCCCGTTCAATCAACCTGGAAGCCCGGCCCCCTCACGCCCAGGGACGTCCAGCCCACCGATTATAAGCGCCGAGCCCATGAATATCAGGAGATTTTTATGGCCAACGACGCCGCGCTCACCCCTCCCGCACCCAAGCCCGCCAAGCCCTGATCCCTATAGGCCTCTTTTTACCCCGTTTCCCGCTTGCGCCCGCAAGCCCCTTGGACGCTGGATTCTCTTCAGCATCCGATTGTTGCATTTCGGCAAAATTCAGCCTTGCATTTGCTCGGCCCACACAGCTTTATCCGCGCTTTTATTTATGAAAGCCACCATCAAGACCCAAGGCCGACAGTTCACTGTTTCCGAGGGAGACATTTTGATCGTCAACCGCTTCCCGGGCACCGAGAAGGGCTCCACCGTGCAGATCACCGACGTGCTCGCGGCCGGTGAAGGCGCCAGCTTCAAGGTTGGCACTCCCACCCTTGCGGGTGCCTCGGTCAAGGCCACTGTGCTCGAAAACAAGCGCGGGGAAAAGGTCATCGTTTTCAAGAAGAAGAAGCGCAAAGGCTACGAAAAGAAGCAAGGCCATCGCCAGGAACTCTCGGTCATCAAGATCGATTCCATCAGCGTTTAACAGGAGACACCCGTCATGGCACATAAGAAAGGTCAAGGAACATCCAGCAACGGTCGCGAGAGCCACTCTCAGCGACTCGGCATCAAGGTCTTTGGCGGCGAGAAGGTCATCGCCGGCAACATCATCGTCCGCCAGCGCGGCACCAAGCTGCACGCCGGCAAGAACGTCGGCACAGGCCGCGATTGGACGCTGTTCGCGCTCAAGGACGGCACCGTCGCTTACGACAAGCCTCACCGCCGCGTCTCGATCGTCTGACCCCCCCTTTTTGGCTTTCAAAGAGCGCCGGCTTCGATGCTGGCGCTTTTTTTGCGCCCCGGCCCCGGCCTCGAATCAAAGGCGCGTCGCCAAGGTCGGTTTTGCAGATTTCCAAACAACCGATCCATAGGGTCCGAGCCGGAGAGGGGCTAGGGGGAGAACAGCCGGCGAATCCTCTCCTTCATCCCCTCCTCTTGACTCTCGTTTCACCCTGTTTGGCGGCCCCCGATCGGAAGCTGTCACCGGCAAACTCGAGGACGGTGGCGCGATGAACGAGACAATCTATGAATTGCTGAGGCAGTGTGCTGTCGCGCTTGGCCACGAATAACTGGGAACGCCAGCTTGCGCATCCTTTCCGGCCTGTCCCTGTATCTGGCTCTGTTTCTGCCTCCCGGAAGAACGCCGGAATTCAATCTGAAATTCGTCGCGACGATCGTCGGAGTTCCGTTGGCGATCTGTTTCCCCGTCCTCACCCGAATCGTCGCAGACGAAAGGCCCTTCCTTCAAGGTACGTCCCCCGGGGAACTCACACCAAGCTATACCGCATCTGGGCAGGGCTACGGCCAGGTTCACTCTTTAGGATGATCTTGTCTCACACTTCTGGGATTTTGACCCGCTGTTCCAACCTCCCAAACCTCGCGCCCTCTTTTCCCCTTTCCACCCCGATACCCCACAACCGTGCGCTTCCTCCGTTGAGCCGACCAGTACTTGGATCTTCGTGACACCCCATTCCCTCCTTCGGCCATTTCAGGTGCCCTCCGTTACAGATCGTGCAGGGCACGAATCCAAGAAGGCTGGCTCGGTGTCGATCCCTCCCATCCACGCTCTGCGCCGTGCGGTCAGAGAAATGCCTTGAGGCACATGACCGCGGAATTTCTCAAAATGACGGTCGAATCGATCGAGTGCGGAGAAATCGTTCGGCTAAGCCTTCGCCGAAAAACACCCCTCAAGCCTGCCTGTCCACCACAGCGCATCCTTGGTTTCCCGCGCCGATTGTCGTACCGCTTCGAATCTGCCGCGCGATCCGCTCCAGAGGGTGTGCCCCCGCTTCGAGACTTACCACACCGGACGTTGTCACCTGTTTTGCCGACAGACAGCGGTGTGGATTTCTGATATAAAAAGCCTTTTACGATCTGGCGAGGCACTAATTTCATGTCTCAACAATGCTATATAGAACGAATTTGCCCCTGATGAATTCTCGATACATGTACGATGCATATAATAAAGACGCCGCCAAGTATGGTGCGTCCAGGAACGCCGCTCCGCTCACCCATCGGCGTCGGGGCCCGGCTCTGCTACTGATAGCGGGCCTGTTCTGCCTGCCGTTCGTGGGAGTTGCCCAATCGTCCGGCCCATTGCCAATGCCCACGTACGGCTGGAACATGGGAAATACCCTTGAGCCACCGAGCGGCCCGGGCTCCTGGGGCCCCCTCCCGACCCAGGCCATGCTGGATGCGGTGGCCCACGCCGGCTTCAATACGGTCCGCATCCCCTGCGCCTGGAATAGCAACGCCGACCCGACAACCTACACGATCAGTGCCACTTACATGGCGCAGGTCAAACAGATGGTCGACTGGTGCCTCGCCCGGAACATGTATGTGATGATTAACGACCACTGGGACGGCGGCTGGCTGGAAAATAGTTTCGCGAACGGTTACGACGCGACGATTGACGCTCGAATGAAATCGTATTGGACCCAGATCGCGACGGAGTTCAAGGGGTACGACAATCACCTGCTCTTCGCGGCAGCCAATGAGCCGGGGGCCACCACTGCGGCCCAAACGACCATTCTTCTCACCTATTATGAGACTTTCATCAATGCGGTGCGGGCCACCGGCGGAAACAATTTGGATCGCTGGCTGGTGCTTCAGGCACCCTCCACGAGCATCGACTATGCCTGTTCATGGATGACAACCCTGCCGGCCGATCCAACCCCCGGTCGGTTGGCTGTCGAGGTTCACGATTATTCGCCGCCTGAGTTCGCCATTCTCACGAGCGATGCAAGCTGGGGGAAAATGTTCTATTTCTGGGGCGCAGATTATCATTCGACGGACCTCACCTCACGCAATGCCACTTGGGGCGAAGAAGCGACCGCCGATTCGGAATTCCAGAAGATGACCGATAATTTCGTAAACAAGGGAATCCCGGTGATCCTGGGCGAATTCCGCGCCCCCGAGCGCACAGGCAATGGTTATCCCGACCTGGGCACCGCCGGCGACTTCAAACTCGCTAACGCATCGGTGACCTACTGGGATAGTTATACGTTCAAGTCGGCCATCAGCCATGGGATTAGCCCAATTGTATGGGATACCCCGATGAACATGTTCGATTCCAATACCGGAGCCGAACTGAAGCCCGCCGTCGTGACGGCCGTGACCGGCGGAGGCCCCGAACCCGTGCCCGTGCCCGACGCACCGACCGGAGCGACCGCAACCGGGGGGAAGGCTCAAGTGGCGCTCTCCTGGACCGCCGCCCAGGGCCACGTGGTTTCCTATAATATCTATAGGTCCACCGTTGCCGGCGGCGAAGGATCGACGTCCATCGCCCAAAATATAACGACCACAAGCTACACCGACACCGGCCTCGCGGATGGGACGAACTATTATTATACCATCTCGTCAGTCAATGCCTCCGGAACCTCCCCTCAATCCACCGAAGTATCGGCGATCACTTCGGGCACGCCCACGACTCCCATCATCACCGCACAACCCAGCCCGGTCGGCGCGGCTGCTGGCTCGGGCGTGACGCTCGGCGTGACGGCGACGGGCGCCGTCTCCTACCAGTGGTTCAAGGACGGAACGGCTATAGCAGGTGCGACCTCCGTCAGCTACACGATTTCATCCGTGCAGGCGTCCGATGTGGGCTCCTACACAGTGACGATCACGGGATCCTCGGGCACGGTCACCTCCACGGCGGCCAATCTCACCCTCGCTCCAGCCGTCACCAATAAACTGACCGGCATCTCCACCCGGGCCTATGTCGGGCAGGGCAATGACATCATGGTGGCCGGATTTGCGATCAAGGGCACCCAGCCGAAAACAATCCTGATCCGCGCAAGTGGCCCCGCTCTCGCGCAGTACCTGCCTGCGGGCACGGTGACGCTTCCGGATCCCGTGGTGCAACTCTTCGACCTGGCGGACCCAAAGAATCCCGTCATGGTGGCGCAGAACGACAACTGGGATTCGAGCGCCTCCGCGGGCATTGCCGCTGCGGCAAGCCGGGTGGGCGAATTTCCTTGGACTGCCGGGAGCAAGGATGCCGCACTGCTCGTCACGCTCCGGCCCGGCCTCTATACGGTCCAGGTGTCCGATAGCGGCACGGACACGGGTGTTGCTTTGGTCGAAGTCTACGATGCCGATCCCACGCCCACGGCCTCGAGCATCGTCGACGTTTCGACCCGTGCCTATGTCAAATCAGGAGTCCAAAACGAGGTCGTCGGCTTCGTGGTTGCGGGCGGTGCCTCGCAACGGGTGCTGGTTCGGGCCGCCGGGCCTGCGTTGGCCCAATATATCTCCGGCACGCTGCCCGATCCAAACTTCAATCTGTATCAGATCGATGGATCCACCCCCACATTGATCGGCCAAAACGACAATTGGCCGTCCAACCAAACGTATCGTGACGCCTTCACTGCGACAGGTGAGTTTCCTTTCGCAGATGGGAGCAAGGACGCCGCTTTAATTTCCACCCTCAATCCAGGTGCGTACACCGCTGAGGCTAACGACACGTCCGGCGGAGAGGGCACCGCGATCGTTGAAGTGTACGAATATCCCTAAATCCCAGGTCTCACCTGTGCGCCGGCTTTCCCGCGCCGACCAGGCACGTCGCGTCAACCGCCTTCCTCGATTCTTACCTCGCCAATGAAATACCTATCCGATTCCTTTCGAGTCGCGGCCCTCGCCGCCACGGTAGCGCTCTCGGGCCTGGCCGCTGCCGGGCAGGGCCCAGCCACGACTTTCGTCTCCCCCGGCGCGCCGACCGCCATGGAAGCACTTGCGCTCAAGCTCGCTTCGCATCCCAAAATAGCACCGGGGCCCTTCAAGCCAACCTGGCAGTCGCTGGCCTCGCAGTACCACTGCCCTGAGTGGTTCCGCGATGCAAAGTTCGGCATCTGGGCACACTGGACAGCCCAATGCGTACCTGAGCAGGGCGACTGGTACGCCCGCAACATGTACATTCAGGGGACCCATGACTACGAGTACCAGGTCAAGCACTACGGCCATCCCTCGGTCTTCGGCTTCATGCAGCTCGACCACCTCTGGAAAGCCCAGCACTGGAATCCCGAGAAGCTGATGGCCCTCTACAAGGCGGCCGGCGCGAAGTACTTCGTCGCGCTCGCGAACCACCACGACAATTTCGACTGCTACAACTCGAAGTACCAGCCCTGGAACTCGGTGAACGTGGGGCCGAAGAAGGACATCGTCGGCATCTGGGCGAAGGTCGCCCGTGCGGATGGGCTTCGCTTCGGCGTGAGCAACCACTCCTCCCACGCGTGGCACTGGTTCCAGGTGGCCTACGGCCACGACCTCACCGGCCCGCTCGCCGGCGTGCCCTACGATGCCGCACAGCTCACGAAGGCCGACGGGAAGGGGAAATGGTGGGACGGCCTCGATCCAAAGGACCTGTACTGCGGGCTGCGCATCCCGATGCCCGCCACGATCAAGACCCTCGCCCAGGCCGAGGCCTGGCACGCCGAACACGACGGCCACTGGTACGAGGAGATTCCTCCCTATGACAATGGGTACGCCGAGAAATGGTTCCTGCGCACGCAGGACCTGCTCGATAAGTACCACCCTGACCTTCTCTATTTCGACGACACCGAACTGCCGCTAGAACGGTTCGGCCTGTCGATCGCGGCACACTTCTACAACGCCAGTCTGGCATGGCACCACGGCCGGAACGAAGCCGTCATCAACGCCAAGCACATGCAGCCGGACCATGCCCCCGCCGTCGTGTCTGACATCGAGCGCGGCATCGCGGAAGGCATTCGCAAGGAGCCCTGGCAGACCGACACATGTATCGGCGACTGGCACTACAACATTCATGTCTTCGAAGAACACCGCTACAAGACCGTCGGCCAGGTGGTGCGCATGCTGTCCGACATCG
The DNA here is from genome assembly GCA_021782105.1 of bacterium. Classification (GTDB taxonomy): domain Bacteria; phylum Verrucomicrobiota; class Verrucomicrobiia; order Opitutales; family Opitutaceae; genus MWDT01. The sequence goes on along the minus strand of JAJXVO010000088.1, from coordinate 1,820 downwards.
TGAGCAAGAACGGCAATCTGCTCCTTAGCATCCCGATCAAGGGCGACGGCACGATCGACTCCGACGAGGTCGCGTTCCTGCACGGAATGGCCGCGTGGATGTCGGTCAACAGCGAGGCCATCTTCTCCACGCGCCCCTGGGTCGTGTACGGCGAAGGACCGTCGACCGTCGCAAAACCCGAGGCCGGGACCTTCGGCGGCGCTCGCGACGTTCAACAGGTCGTCTACACCTCGAAGGACATCCGCTTCACCACCAAGGGCGACTTCCTCTACGCAATCGACTTCGCGTGGCCCGAGAGTCACCAGATCGTCATTACGTCCCTCGCCAAGGATTCCGCCCATCTCGCGGGCAGGAAGGTCGAAGCCGTGTCCCTGCTCGGCTACAAGGGCACCCTGGCCTGGACCTGGGACGGCTCGGGGCTTCACGTCTCGCTGCCGGACAAGGCCCCAAGCGCACACGCCTTCGTCGTGCGCGTACGCCTGTCCAAGGCGTGATCCCCTCCCGCGCCCCTTGCTTGATCCACCATCCGCGCCGGGCCTCCGGCGTCGGACGGCGGGCAGCGCCGTGATCCAAACCCGGATGCAATCGACTGCGCCGGGTGAGGCTCGGCTCAGTCGACTCCTTCAACGTCTACGCCATCGCATCCCATGATTCACCTCCTCCTCGCCTCCCTGTTCTGCGACCACATGGTGCTCCAGCGAAACCAGGCCAATCCGGTCTGGGGCTGGGACCGACCGCGCCAGGAGATCACCCTCACCGTCGACGAAGGACCTGTCACGGTCGCCCCGCTTCATATCCGCACCGGCGATGACGGCTCGTGGCATGCCGTGCTCCCTCCCCTGCCCGCGGGCGGCCCCTATCGAATTCGGATTTCCGACGGCACCACGCAGCGGACGATCCACGATGTGCTGGTCGGAGAGGTCTGGGTCGCATCGGGCCAATCGAACATGGAGCGAGCCCTCAAGGACTCGGCCGGCGCCGCGAAAGTCATCGCAAACGAAACCACACCCGAAATCCGCGAATTCAAGGTGGAGCGAACGACTGCACTCGAGCCGGCCCGCGGGGTAGCCGGCCATTGGACCGTGTGCACGCCCGACACCGCCGGAAGCTTCTCGGCCGTCGCCACCTACTTTGCGCTCGAGCTGCACCGCCGCCTTCACGTGCCCGTCGGCATCGTGAACTCGACGTGGGGCGGCACGCGAATCCAGGCCTGGGCGAGCATTCCCGCGCAGCGGGCCGTGTCCGACGTGGACGCGGAACTCGCGCGTATCGCGGCGCTCGCACCGGAGATGCCAAAGCTCGAGGCCGCCTATGACCTGAGGCGGCGGGCCTGGGAACGCGCGAATTTCGCAACCGACACCGGGATCGCGCCCGCGGCCGCCGCCTGGGCGGATCCTGCCACGAACGACACCTCATGGGAGACGCTCCGCATCCCCGCCTATTGGCAGCACCACGGCCTGAAGTTCAATGGCGCCGTCTGGTTCCGCACCCACGTCACAATTCCGGCCGCCTGGGCGGGCCACGACCTCCGCCTGAACCTGGGGCCGATCGACGATTTCGACACGACCTATTTCAACGGAATCGAAGTCGGACACATGGGCGCCGAACACGACGACGCCTATGAGATTCCGCGCCACTACGTCATCCCGGCCCGACTGGTGAAGGCGGGCGGTGCGACCATCGCCGTGCGGGTCTTCGACCGGGGCGGCGACGGAGGTTTTGCCGGCACCGACGCCTCGATGAGCCTCTCGCCCGTCGGCGAAAAGGCAACCGCCCTCCCGCTCGCGGGCGAGTGGCGCTATCGCGTCGAACGTTTGATC
>JAJXVO010000371.1 GCA_021782105.1 bacterium | reverse complement strand
ACATGCTCGAAATTCCGGTCAAACGCGGCGATCACCCGCGACAAGCGGATGATCTCGGGGCGCGTTCCAAGGATCGTCATGACTTTCATGTGAGGCGGGGCTGGTTCGGCGATTCACTCACCACGGGTGCAAATGTGCAATCGGGGCGCTGTGGATCGAATATTTCGCTGGCCCAAAAAAGCGTCACCAGCTCTCGGCTGCCAATGTTTTCGATCGAATGCACCCAGCCCGGAGGTATGTCGATCACCCGAAGGTCGGTTCCCGCGACCGGGTACTCCACCACGTCGCCGCCCTCGATCCTCCTGAAACGAACCAACGCCTGCCCCTCCAAGACCAGGAATTTTTCGGTCTTGGTGTGATGAAAATGGTTTCCACGGGTGACACCCGGATTCGTCCTCGATACGAAGATCTGGCCGAACTGCTCCGACTTCATGAATTCCGCCAGCACCCCTCGCGCATCCGATTTTTTCTGCAGGTCGTAGCCGAATCCGTCCTGCGGCAAATAACTGAGATAGGTACCGTAGAGCTTTCGCATCCAATCGCCCTCGAGTGAAGGCATGACGAGCGACTCTCGAGAGGCGCGGAAAGTTCGAAGCGTGGAAGCCAGCTTCCCCAGGGTTATGCGGTGGATGGGCCCCACGTCCCGCAGTTCACTCGCCCCCGCCGGAGGCACCGCCTCGCCGCGGACGAGGGCCAGAAACGCCGCCGTCACGTCGTCGACGTGAACCAAATCCATGGGTCGGGATTCGTCAGTCACCGTGATCGGAAGGTCACGCGCCAGGTTGTGACAGAATGTGGCGACCACCGAATTGTAGTTTGGACGACACCACTTTCCGAATACGTTTGTCAGGCGAAAGACGACCACCCTGCCCCTTCCATTCGAATCCACCCACTCCTTGAGCACCCCCTCGGCCCGCAGCTTGCTGCGACCGTATGGGTTGTCCAAGGCGGCCTGGGTCGACGAGGCATAGGCGATCAGCGGAGGCTTGGCCCGTGACGTCCGTTCACACAGTTCTCGCGTCGCTCCGACATTCTCCGCCTCGAACTCGAACTCGGCCTGTGGCCGGTTCACTCCCGCCAGATGAATCACCACGTCGGCCCGGCCGAACGCATCGCTGCGATCCGCCGCGGACGTGGCGCGGGTGACCGCCAAAACCTGAACCCGGTCCTCACGACCGAGGGCATCCACGACATGACGACCAATGAAGCCGCCAGCCCCAGTGACAACCACGACAGATTTTTCTGATTGGCTCATTCGGGAAGCCGGCAAAAGGGGAAACCCAGGTCCAGGGCGGGTTCTGTATTCCTCAATGAACGCGGGCAGGGGCTCATGCCGTTGCCTGTTGCGTTGGAACGTTCCTGAAGTCCACCGCCCTGCGGATCTCCTCGAGCTGTAGCAGCAGCTGTTTCATTTCCTCCACGCCGAGCCGATGCGTGTTGTGTGAATGGTACCCCTCGACCTCGGCGGGCTTGGAAGACCCCTTCGAGAAATAGGAACTGTAATCCAGGTCCCGATTGTCGGCGGGCACGCGATAGTAGCCGCCAAGATCGTCGGCCCGAGCCATCTCCTCCCTGGTGAGCAGGGTTTCGTACTGCTTTTCACCATGGCGCGTGCCGATGACCTTGATTGGGTTGTTCGCGCCGAGCAGTTGCTTCATGGCTTCTGCGAGCACCCCGATCGTGGCGGCTGGTGCCTTCTGCACAAAGAGATCGCCTGGCTGCCCATTGGTGAACGCATAGAGAACGAGATCAACCGCGCCATCCAGCGTCATCATGAAACGTGTCATTTCGGGCTCCGTGATCGTGAGCGCCTTGCCCGAGGCGATCTGCTCCAGGAACAACGGGATGACCGAGCCGCGCGAGGCCATCACATTGCCATATCGGGTGCCGCACAGGATGAGTCCCTGGCTGGCAGCGACCCGCGACCGGGCCACCATGACCTTCTCCATCATCGCCTTTGAAATACCCATGGCGTTGATCGGATAAGCCGCCTTGTCGGTGCTGAGCACGACCACCCGCTTGACACCGCGGGTCGCCGCGGCCCGAAGCACGTTGTCCGTGCCGAGCACATTGGTGCGAACCGCCTCCATCGGATAAAATTCACAGGACGGCACCTGTTTGAGCGCGGCGGCGTGAAAGACGAAGTCCACGCCGGCCATGGCCTCCTCCACTCCGTCGATGTTGCGGACGTCGCCAATGTAGAATTTCAGCCGGGAATTGCTGTATTGGTGCCGCATGTCGTCCTGCTTCTTCTCGTCGCGGGAGAAGATGCGGATCTCGCCGATGTCGGTATTGAGGAACCTACGCAGGATCGCATTTCCGAAGCTGCCGGTGCCTCCAGTGATGAGGAGGGTTTTGTCCTTGAATGGGCTGTTCATGATTTCGGGGCGATGCGAGGCTCTCGATTGTAGCAAAAAGTTGGATGCGGATCCTGCAGGGATCGTCAACGCGACGGGCGAACCTGACCGTTCGCCGGGGTTGCACCGGGTTTCCCATAAAGACCTTTTTCGGCAAGCATCTTGAATACCTGTTCGACCATAGCGGCGGACGAGGCATCCGGCGCCGCCTTCTTCGCCATGTGGAGGTAGCTCAGCGCCTCGCTCAGTTTGCCCTGATTGAGCAAGGCCTGAAACCGGGCCATCGCTTGCTGGAACGCCGAGGAAGCCTGGGGGTTCACACCACCATCCACGCCTTGCGGAAGCCGGATCCGTGGGTAGGCCTTCACCAGCGCCTCCGCCTCGTCAACCAATCGATTCGAGGTCTTCCTCGCACGTGCCATACCAAGGATCGCGTCCAGCTGATCAAAGACCTCATGGGCGACCACACGATTGTCGCGGATGTATTTGTTCACGCTGAATTCCTCGAATCCAGGCGTGGCCGAATCCAAGACCATCGTGGCGAGCGCCGCGCGTGAATTCTCGACGAGCCCCGCTCGACACCGGGCGATCCGTTTCGCCGCGACACCA
>JAJXVO010000370.1 GCA_021782105.1 bacterium | reverse complement strand
ACGGCGCCATTGAAGCGACTTGGACCGCCGGGGCAAGCTGGCGCATCAACGACGCGCACTCAGGCCGACAGCTCGGCGGTGTTCACCACGTAGAACCACTCGCTGCGGTAAATGTACGGCAGATAGGTGGTCGAGGTGCCATCCTGAGCTTCATCCGGCGCATCGGATGCCCGGATGAGTCGCAGCGACGGAGTCAGGTCGATCTCAGAAAACACCATGGTCGGCATCGCCAGCAGGCGCTCGGCCGCGGCTTCGATCCGGGTCTCGAGACTAGTCCTGCGGGAATAACGGAGTGCGTGCATGGGAATTGGGAGTCTTGTTTCCGGCCTGGTTGTATCGACCTCCCGGGAGGAACTGGCAAGCCGTGTGGCCCATCCCGGGAAATCTTCCCAATGGCATCCCTGTTCGGCGTCTAAAGAAGTTCACCTGCAATTGCGCACCCTGTTTCGAAACAATTCAGCAGGAGACGGGAGCAGGAGAAAACGGAAGTCGCGAATAACGAGCCGCTTAACGCGAAATCCCAAGTGCTTTTCTTCTCACCTCAGGGGTGAATCGTGTTCGTCCTGTTCGATTTGTTCAAACTCCGGACCGTCATACCTTGGTTTCCTTCCCTTCTGTTCACTGCGTTTGTTGGATCGAAACGGGTATTCGTGCCGGCCACTTGTGGTTCACCCGTGAACCTGGCATCGTGGGGTGTCATGGCTGCGAGCGAACCCGGTGAGAACACTGCCGCGCGGAAGGAAGCCCTTGATACGCAGGGCTCGAACCTCCCGGAGGGCGCGGTGTTTTATGACGCGGAGTGCCCGCTGTGCCTAGCCAGCGTGGAGTTTCTGCGGCGTCGCGACCGAGCAGGGCGGCTGCGGTTTCTGCCGCTCGACTCGGATGCCGGCCGGCGGGCCTGCGAGGCGGCGGAGTTGGACCCCGATGGGCCAAGCAGCCTCGTATTCGTGGACGCGGTCGGGTGCTTGAAGGAGAGCGCGGCGGTGTTGGGCACGCTCGCGTGGCTCGGGGGCGGCTGGCGGCTGCTGGCCTGGGTCGGACTGCTGGTGCCCACGTGGGCGGCCGACGCGATTTACCGGCAGGTCGCCGCCCGGCGTCGGCGCCGCATCGATGCGGCGCAGCGATGAACCTGAATTCAGCGATTGAATGGAACAGAAGACAACGAAGTGAACGAAGAACAAACCGCTTACCACAGAATTGAGAGCGTTGATTTATTCACCGTTTGGGTGAGTCAATTTTTGCTCGGTGATTTCGTGTAATCGCTTGGTTCGGCCTTCTTTGTTATCTTCGTTTCCTTCTGTTAACTGCGTTTTCTGGGATGAATCAGGCGGGGGTGCGGACGACGTCAGACCGTGCCTCGCCGCGCCTCGAGCTCGACCCGAATCTCGTCCATCTTGTCGTGGGTGAGCGGGAAACGAATGATGGCCCACAGCGCAAACAGCAGGCCGATGACGGGGATCGCGGAGAGCATCACGCGAATCATCAGGATCGTCTGGGGGGCCTGGATCGAAAGCTTGGAGCTGAAGCCCGTGAACTGGAGGATCCAGCCCGAGGCACCCGCGCCCGCAGCCATGCCAACCTTGGAAATCCACGACTGGCAGGACGAGAACGAGCCTTCGCGGCGTTTGCCGGTGTCGAGTTCGTCGTAGTCGATGACGTCGGCGAGGATCGAACCGTAGAGCATCCAGAAGCCCGCGCCGGTGAACGCGACGAAGCCGCAGGCGAGAATCTGAAGGATCGGGAGGTTCGGATTGTAGAACCACCAGTCGCCGATGAACGCGCCGATCGCCATCACGAAGACCGTGATCATGGCGTGGCGTTTGCCGAAGCGCCGGGCGAGAAAGGTGAAGAACGGAAGGCCCGCGAAACCGAAGACCATGCCGGCGATTCCCATCGCGGTGTTCCATTTGGTCGCCAGCGCGATGTCGCCCCGGCACACGTAGTACACCGTGTTGTAGTAACCGAGCGCGGCCACCATCGAGGTGCCGATGCCGTAGGCGAGGACCATCACAAGGACCTTTCTGAAGGGCTTGCATTTGACCGTCTTGTAAAGGGTCTCCTTGATCGAGATCCGCTCCTGCTTCCGGGAGACGACCTGATGGTAGTAACGCTCGCGGACGAGGCTGAACACGCCGATGCCGGCGAAGATCATCAGGATGCCGAGGATGACGCAGTAAACCTGGGCGCCGCGAAGGATGTTGGGTTTGCCCGAGGCATCGTCGAACACCGACAGCGTCGTGAACTGCAGGGCGAAGAACATTGCGAGTTCCGGCATCTTCTGGATCGCGTTCTTGATCGACATCACGCTGGTGCGCTCGTGGTAGTCGGGCGTCATCTCAGATCCCAGGCTCACCCACGGCATGTTGAAGCAGCTCATGACCGGGATGTAGATCGCCGACGACGCGATCATGTACCAGAAGTAGTACGAGATGTGCAGGGTGTCCTTCCAGAAGCCGAGATTGACGTGGATCACCGTCTCGCCCCAGCCGGGTGTGACCATGTAGAGCAGCGGCAGGCCGATGCCCGCGAGGATCGCGCCGATCAGGATGTACGGGCGGCGCCGGCCGAAGCGGCTGCGGGTGTTGTCCGAGAGCCAGCCGAAGAACGGATCGGAGCCCGCGTCGAAAAAGCGGTTGATCATCAGCGCCGTGCTGACGAGTCCGGGTGCCACGCCCAGGAAGATGTTGAAGACCTGGAACGAGAGCGTCGGGTAGAGCCAGTGGCCCCACATGTCGATGAGGGAGCCCAGGCCGTAGCCAAATTTCTGCGACATCGGAACCTTGTCGCTGACGGCCTTCGTCGAGGCGGGGGTGGAGGAATCTGCGGTTTGCATGCGGAGGGGAGGGCGTGTCACGGCAGCCGAATCGGCCTGCACCGGGGTCGGGCGGCATCTAGGACGCGACCGGGCCGGAGCGCAAGGGAAGGGGAACGTGAATGCGATTTCACGTTAAATTCAAAAGAGGGGA
>JAJXVO010000369.1 GCA_021782105.1 bacterium | reverse complement strand
ACGTAGACCTGGGGAGGCTGCGCCGCAACCGAACCCCCTGAAGGTAATCGCCACGAGAAACGCAAAAAGGCGCCTGGGTTGCCACCCCAGATCGGAGCGCGCTTATAAGCGCACGCACCGCACTGCCGATGCCCCCCTAAAATTTCGTTTTTCGTGGCGATTCCATTCAGGGCGCGAGGGACTCGGTGACAGAGGAGAACTTTGTCACAAAAACACAATTTTGAGGGATCGTGATACGGAGGACACAGAGGAAGTCAAAAGGGAGAGTCATTCGACGCCGTGAAGGGACAGGCAGATTTTGATCTCCCGCGGACGACCCAAGGCGGGGCGGAGCGCCGAGGCGCTACGACAAAAACGGAATCGAGATTCCGCACTCAAAAATCGAACAGCTGGCAGGCCGCCAAATTGGTCGAGACGCCTCGGATGCGCTGCGGGTCTTCGTCACCCCTGTGACGGCCCGGTTGGGTGCAGGCGTCGCAGTCAGCCGCGCTCGCTGTCGAGCGCCGCCATCTGCTGCGGAGCGTAGCGGTCGCCGGCGGCAACGGGCACAGCGGATTCGATGCGGGCGAGGTCTTCGGCGGTCAGCGCGAGATCGAGCGCGCCCAGCGACTCCGCGAGCTGCGAACGCTTGCGTGCGCCAATCACGGGAATCACGTCGCCGCGCTTCGCCAGCACCCAGGCTATCGCGAGTTGGGAAGGCGTCGCTCCCTTTTCGCGGGCGAGTTGGGAGAGAACTTCGACCGCGCGCCGGTTCTTCGCGCCGTTATCGCCCGCGAAGCGCGGCAGGTGCGCGCGCATGTCCGTGGGCGCCGCCGGCGCGGAGCCGCTCAGCAGGCCGCGCGATAGGACGCCGTAGGCGGTGACCGCAATGCGGAGCTCCTCCAGCACCGGGAAAATCGCGCGCTCCGGGGAGCGGCTGATCAGCGAGTACTCGATCTGAAGATCGACGATCGGATGCACCTTCGCCGCGCGGCGGATCGTCTCGGGGCCCACCTCGGAGAGGCCGACGTGACGCACGTAGCCGGCCTTCACCAGCTCGGCGATTGCGCCAATCGTGTCCTCGATCGGCACGGCGGGGTCGAGCCGGGCGGGACGATAGATGTCGACATAGTCCACCCCGAGCCGGTTGAGCGAATACGCCAGGAAGTTTTTCACGGCCGCCGGGCGCCCGTCGAAGCCGCCCCAGGCCCCGCCCGGGGCGCGCAGGGCACCGAACTTCACCGAGAGCTGGCACGCCTCGCGGCGTCGGCCCTTGAGCGCGCGGCCGATCAGCAGCTCGTTGTGACCGCTGCCGTAGAAGTCGCCGGTATCCAGGACCGTGACACCGCGATCGAGCGCCTCGTGGATCGTCGCGATGCTTTCGGCCTCGTCGGCGGGACCGTACATGCCCGACATGCCCATGCATCCCAGGGCGAACGGAAACACGGCGGGCCCCGTGGACCCAAGCTTGCGGAAGGAACGCGCCGACAAGGAGGAAGTGGTCATGCGGAGAGACTAACGCGTTCCGCGCCGATCGCAAAACCCGCGGCGCTTCGCGCGCTAAGGGAATTTACAGGGATGAAGGGGATGGAAGGGATGGGGGGGCGCGAGGTCAGCGGTCGCCGTGCACGGGCCACGGGCCTAGCTTCAGCGCGAAAGGCGTATCGGCCTTTTCAACACGAAAACGCACCCTGCACTCCTTCAACTGGATCAGGCAAAGACGGGCTGGGTCGTCGGAATGAGCCGTCATCTTCCACTGCTCATGCGGTTCCGATATGGGCAGCTTGGAGCCGGACCGGCCGGATCGGAGTCCATCTGAGCCACCGAGCCACAGATCAAGCGTCCACAGGCGCGCCGGCCTCCCTTGAATCGCGACGTCGTCCACGCGGTAGATGACCACCGCCCGCGTGAGTGGGAGATGGTAGGGAATCGAGTAAACCATCTCCCAGCGATTCGAGCCCGCCGCGGCTCGTTCGACGACAAAGCGGATGTACTGCTCTCGATTGAACAACCACTCCCATTTGGTGAAGGGGTGCTGGTCGACCGGCACGTGATACAGCGAAATGATGTCTTCTTTCGTCAGTGGCTGCGGCCCAAAGGACTCCTTCGTTTTCGAGCAGCCGGCGAGAAGTGCGGCGGCGAGAGATAGTCCGAGAATGGGGGGCCAGGGTCTTGGGTTCATGGGTGTGTTTTCGAAAAGGCACACGGGCACGGCGCGAGGGTGCGGCTGGTTCGATCCGTGTTTCGTAGATCCGTCGGGGCTGGGAGGTTGCGTTCCGCTGGTGGGCGAAACCGGCTTGTCATGAACCGCTAACAGCAGCGGTGGCTTGGCGGCAAGGAGGAAGGGTTGAGGAGGGGGCCACCACGACTAACCCCTGCACGCGCAACCCCGTGGCGACTCCATCGAGAGCCAGAAGGAGACAGAACCTTCTTGGTGGCGGATTTGGACTCTCAATTTCCAGGTTCATCCAGTTCCTTGACGTCTTCCATGCGTTCGCGTGGAGCGCTTGGGCGCAGCCGTCAAAAATGCTTTCCGGCAAACGCGCGGCCCGACGACGTTTTCAAGTAGCGTTCGAACGCTGCCGCGCGCGATCTGTTGGTGAACGCAACGGCGGTCTTGATTCGCCAAGGCCGGAGCTTCGAAGTGTGCGACACCCTCCCCGCGTTGTGCTCGGCGAGACGCGAGCCAAGGTCGTCGGTCAGTCCCACATAATGCGCCTTGGCGACAATTTCCGGCTGCAGCATGTAAACGTAACTGAACGCGCTCAACGCGGGACAGAGAGGGGAATCGCGTATCAATAAGCAAATAACTTTTACCCTTTGTCGCATTTTGGTCCTCCTCCTTTCCGCCTTCGCGCGAGGCTACGGCGTGACAAGCTGCCCTTCCACTCCTCCTCTCAGTGGGATGCGTGCAACGCACGGTGCTCAAGACTGGCTCGCCAAGTCGTAGCCAGGGGACGCGCCCGTCTTCGCTTTCAGCTTCGACGTGACAGTCTTTCCGC